>WVXP01000104.1:7821-26360 GCA_011773445.1 Pseudomonadota bacterium
CACACTCTGACCAATCGACCCATCATCATTCCTGACGACGTGGTCGTCAGAACTACCCTAGAATCCGAAAGCGAGGAAGTCTTTCTCACCCTCGACGGCCAGGTGGGCTTTCCCTTGGAGCGAGGTGATACCGTGGAGGTGAAAAAGGCGAGGGGAAAGATTTTACTAATCGAATCTCCCAATAAAGGGTACTACGAGGTTCTGAGGACCAAACTGGGATGGGGCGAGAGGTAGGCCTGAGACAAAAACATGCTAGTCGAGCTTAGGATCAAAGACCTTGCCATTATTGACGAGGTTGACATCGTGTTCTCGAAGGGCCTGAATGTGTTAACAGGTGAAACCGGTGCCGGAAAGTCAATCATCATCAACGCCGTCAACATGCTTCTGGGCGATCGGTCCTACGACGGCTTGGTCCGAACCGGCTCAGAGGAAGGCGTGGTTGAGGCTCTCTTCGATGTTTCGGAGGAACCCCGAGTCGCGGAGAAGCTTAGATCAATGGGGATCGCCAATCCGGGGGAGGTTCTAATCAAGCGGGTCGTGATGCGATCCGGGAAAAACAGGGTCTTTGTAAACGGGGATCTATCTTCACTGACCGCTATTTCTCGAGTCGGAGAAGCCCTTCTTTCCATCTATGGCCAGCACGAGCATCAGAGCCTTCAGAAGGCGGAGCGGCATATCGACATTTTGGACGATTACGGGGGGCTACGAGCGTCGAGGGGACATTATGAGAAGGCTTTCCGAGAACTGGAGGACCTGAGAAGGGAAATCCGAGCTCTCAAAGAAGAAGATGAAAGGTACGGAAAAGATGTGGAACTCATGAGGTTCCAGTCTCAGGAGATTGCCTCTGCTAACCTTTACGATGGGGAGGAAGAAGCGTTAGCGGAACAGAAGAGAATTCTCGCAAACGCAGAGAAGTTGTTTGAATGGACCGATCTAGCCGAGAGTCTTCTATATTCGGGTGAAACTTCTATTTGCGAGAAACTCAACACAACCCTTCAGAAAGTCGGCGAGATCAGCAAGGTCGATCCTTCCATGGAGGCCCTTGCCAAGACCATCGAGTCGTCCATCTATCAGTTGGAGGAGGTTGCATACACTCTCAGGGACTATCGAGAGAAGGTAGAGTTCGACCCTGAAGCATTGGAGAGGGTAGAAAACCGACTCGATGAGATTCGGCGACTGAAACAGAAGTATGGGGACACGATCAAGGGGATCTTTGAATTCAAGTCGCGTGTCGACGGTCAGCTCCAGTCATTGCGTTCGAATAAGCAACGTATCGAACAGCTAGAGACCTGCCTGGCCAATTTAGAGCAGAAGACGGTCAACCTAGCCCACAAGCTGTCGAGAGAGCGGGCAGATGCAGCCGCAGCATTTCGGAGAGCTACGGAAAAAGAACTCACTCTTCTGGGTATGGAAAACACAGTTTTCGAGATCCGGTTTGGGACAAACAGGACCGCGAAGAAAGAAAAATGGATCATCGTTGACGGATCGTCTTTGGGGCCGAAGGGAATGGACACTTTGGAATT
The DNA here is from genome assembly GCA_011773445.1 of Pseudomonadota bacterium. Lineage (GTDB taxonomy): Bacteria > Desulfobacterota > BSN033 > WVXP01 > WVXP01 > WVXP01. The sequence continues at coordinate 9,345 of WVXP01000104.1, forward strand.
CTATATTTCCCCGAATATCGGAGAAGAGCCGAAACCTCTCAGCCGGATTGCTTCAGGAGGAGAACTCTCGCGCATCATGCTGGCCATAAAGCGTATTATTGCCTCGGCGGAACCAGGGCAGACGTTGATCTTTGACGAGGTCGATGCGGGGATTGGAGGTGGTGTTGCCGAAGTGGTCGGAAAGAATCTGAGGGACCTATCGCTTTACCACCAGGTGCTGTGTGTAACCCATTTGCCTCAGATAGCCTGTTTTGCCAATGCTCATCACAGCGTGACAAAGACAACTCGAAAAAAGCGGACCATAACACTCGTAAGACCCTTGAATTCTGAGGAGAAAATCAATGAAATCGCCCGGATGCTCGGAGGCATTGAAATTACCGAGAAAACCCGTGCCCACGCAGTCGAGATGATTCAAAAGGTAACCAACCACGTCAGTAAAGCTTAGCATAGATGACTCTCGGAATTGAGATAGAAAATGTCGCCATTGAAAGAAAAACCTGGTGTAGCAGATTCGAAATTCGAATATCCCGCTGGGACGCTTCGCCCGCATGTTCTGCTTCGAACTTAAGGACCATGAGCTGACTCCAGCCGGGATTCAAAGATATATCTCCAGTCGATAAGTATCCAACAGACGGTCCATGATGTTAAGAAAAGCAAATGTCAAAGATGTTAAACAGATGCAGGATCTTATCGGTCGCTTTGCGTCCAGAGGCGAGATGATCCCCAAGTCATTGAGTGAATTGTATGATCAGATTCGGGACTTCTTCGTCTGTGAAGAGGATCGAACCATTGTGGGGACTTGCGCACTTCATATCTCGTGGGATGATCTGGCTGAAATTCGCTCCCTCGCGGTCGAGGAGAAATACTGGGGAAAAGGGGTGGGAGAGTCTCTGGTGAGAGCCTGTATTGAAGAATCGAAAAAGCTGGGTGTTCAAAGAATCTTCGCTCTCACGTATCGCGCTGATTTCTTCAAAAAGCTCGGCTTCAAAGAGATCGATAAATCGATGCTGCCCCATAAGATCTGGGCAGATTGCCTCCGGTGTGTGAAATTTCCAGACTGTGATGAGGACGCCCTGTTGCTGGTGTCCCACGGATCTTGAGCATTTTGGCGTTCAACTCCGGTTTGAAAGATCTAGCCTTTGATCCTCTCTCCATGGGACCACGCTTGTGACCCCACTGGCCTACCGACAGGCGGCAACCTATCCCCAACGCGTTGTTAAGAGATTTGAAAGTCGGATTTCCAGGGCTGTTGCCCAAATCCCTTTGGGACAATTTGGCGACTGCTCTCGAAGAGTACTGAGCCAGAAAGTGGGAAAGACAGCTCTGAGCGCGAATCAAGATTTTTTCGTTAGCAATTCGTAGCGAGGCATAACGGCCGCAAATCCAATTGTCTGAGCCCGAAGGGCGAGTTTTGGATTTGCAGTGGAGCCGAGCTTTAGAATTGTCGAAAAAAGATTTCTGAGCAGCGAAGAGCGGCCTTTTCCGCTTTCATCAGACAAGGCTCGGGAAAAGGGATTTGGGCACCAGTCAGTGAAAATTCGAAACCTGTTCCACGAGAATCGGTTCAAAACCCAATCTAAAGCAAATCTCCCCAAACGCCTCACCTCCCCTGTGATTGACTTTGCGTACCCATCGTGTTATGAAACGTGCTTAAATTTCAAATTCTGCCGGAATGCCCAGGAACTCCTCTGCGATAACAGGCGGTCGTCAAGAAAAGGGACAGGCGAAAATGAGACGAATCGCGATCATGGGAACGGGATCATATGTCCCCAGCAGGGTTCTTAGCAATTTCGATCTAGAGAAAATCCTTCAGACTTCTGATGAGTGGATCAGTAAGCGCACGGGGGTGCGAGAAAGGAGAATCGCGGCCGCCGATGAGTACGCCTCTGATCTGGGCAAAGAAGCCGCTATAAGAGCCACCGAAATGGCAGGGATCTCTCCGAGGGACGTCGAACTCATCGTGCTCTGCACTATGACCCCGGATACTGCTTGCCCATCAGGAGCAAATTGGTTAGAAGCGAGGCTCGGAGCCGATAATGCTGTCTCCTTTGACGTCGTTGCAGCCTGCAGCGGGTTTATCTTCGGACTTTCTGTGGCAGAACAGTACCTGAAGACCGGCACTTTTGCGAATGCCCTGGTTGTGGCCTCGGAAGTGATGAGTCGGACCCTCGACTGGACTGATCGGGAGAGCTGCATTCTGTGGGGTGACGGCGCTGGAGCGGCCATATTGAAGCCCGTAGACGATGGCCTTGAATGTAGCGAAATCATTTCAACCCATATCCATACGGATGGGAAGAATGGAGAAAACCTGCTCCTGCCAGGAGGCGGTTCGAAAACAACGCCTATATCCCATACCAGTGTCGATCAGAAGCTCCACTCTCTGCGCATGATTCGAGCCAGTGATTCGGTGAGGGTTGCAGTTAAGTGCTTTGCAGAGGCAGCAGAGGAGGCTGTTTTTCAGAATGGTTACACCTTCGACGATGTGAAAGTGATCATCCCCCACCAGGCCAATCTCCGGATCCTTCAGCAGATGGCGAAAAGGTTAAAGGTGTCTATGGAGAAGGTATACCTGACAGTTGAGAAGTATGGGAATATTTCCTCATCGACTGTTCCGATTGCATTGGATGAAGCGGTAAGGGATGGAACCATTGAGAAGGGTGATCTGGTGGTCTTGACCGCTTTTGGAGGGGGACTGACGTGGGGAAGCAGTCTCATTCGCTGGTAGGCAGCGAACGGATCCTCCATGGAGGAAACAGACAATTTTTGACCGTGTGGCTGAAAATTAGTCACTTCGAGTATTTCCGGCAAATTTTGCGACATAGGGTAAATCGTCATTGATTCCAGATACTTAACCCTTCGATCGGCCTGACCGTTACGGGAAGAAATCGTTGGTATCGTAATTGCATAATAACCCGCTGGGTTGATGGGCCGAAATCGCCTGGTCCCATGAGCTGGCACAAAAAAAAACTTGACACGGCAAACCACTTTTGATATGTAGGCTGAGGCGTTGCATCATGTCCTGCCGTTGAAGAAGGGGGGCCGTTTTGGCGGGTGATCATCTCACCATTCTCATCTTTTCCAGAGATTCATCCAATGTTAAGCGATACAAGATACCTAAACCTCTTCTCGCCTTGGTGCTTATCACGCTTCCTATTTTAATTATCTTAGCTGTCATCCTGAGCTTACATTTCGTTAATAACACAAATTACGCAATCGAGATCACCGATTTCGAGAAGCAAAATAGCATTCAGCAGCAAGAGATTCGTTTCTTTTCTGAGGAAATCGCCGGATTGCAAGATCGGATCGCCCAGATGAAAGAGTTCGATTCTAAGCTTCGTATGATTGCCAATCTTGAGAATCGACCAAGCCCCTTTTTCGGTGTGGGAGGCCCGTTTCCTGAAGATTTTCGAGAGAGGATCTGGAGTCCCAATAATTCGGATTCCTTTGCCAGGTCCGCGCGGCCTGATTCGACCCATTCCGGCCAAGAGGCACACTTTCCGGAGAGGGCAGTTCGGGAGTTCGGAGATCTGGTGCAAGAAGGGGTTGGGCAGCTCCCCTATGTTCCCTCTGTCTGGCCTTGCCGAGGGTGGATTATTGGCGATTTTGGCCTCCGAATCTCTCCCCTGACCGGGCGCCCCGAGATGTACGAAGGGATCGAGATCTCCAATTCACTCGATGCGCCCATTGTCGCTCCTGCTGATGGCCTTGTCACGACCGCTGGAACCGACCCGGAGCATGGGAGAATGGTCGTACTCAGCCATGGTCATGGAATCACGACCCGGTATGGTAATCTGGCCCGGATGGATGTCACAATTGGCCAAAAAGTTCGAAAAGGGGAAGTAATCGGGAGAATGGGAAATACGGGGCGATCCATAGGCCCCCATTTATATTACGAAGTGAGAGTCAAGGGAATCCCCACTAATCCTCGAAACTATCTCTCCAATTGAAAGTTCGCTCAAATCCATTTGATCCCCTCTGGTGTCTTGCCTTGGGTGTTTTTTCTTGAGTGGGCCTTCAGTACTCTTGATGGGCTGTTCAATCCTATGATTTATCCCACCCTCGCGTAGACTTAACCTCGGGAACCCATCCCTCGAATACTTGACAGTGGGGTTTCCTGAGTTTTCAAAGCAAGAAGTTTTTAAGCCTCTGATGTTTCACGATGATTTTGAATGTTTTGATTGGACCCTCATATCCCTTCGCTCCCCCTTTCCCGGTGTTTGCGGGTCAGGTGGGGACGGGCTGTTGCCCAAATTCGTTTTTTCGACTTTTGTCTGATGAAAGCGGAAAGGGGCGCTCTTCGCTGCTCCGAAATCTTTTTTCGACAATTCTAAAGCTCGGCTCCACTGCAAATCCAGAACTCTCCGCCTGCGGCGGTTCAGACAGTTGGATTTGCGGCCGTTACGCCTCACTAAGAATTGTGAGCGAAAAAATCTTGACTCGCGCTCAGAGCTTCCCTTCCCACTTTCTGGCAAATTACTCTTTCAAAACCTTGACCAGAGTGTTCTAAAGCAATCGGGCAACGGCCTGGGCAATACTGACAACCTTCCACCACAAACGTCCCTAAGAGACATAAGGGTCCACAAAACTGAGGAAACTCCACTGCCTGACACGGTTGAATGACCATGAGCAAGGCAGTATAATGTTTTGGATTCACGGGAAGAGGAGCAACGGCCATGCCTTCCATATTGAGAAAAGTCGTGGGCACCAAGAATGATCGAGAGCTCCGACGTATTCAGCCCATGGTGGAGCAGATAAGTGCTTTGGAGCCGTCGGTACAGAGGTTTAGCAATGCCGAGCTCCGGACAAAGACAAATGAGTTTCGCGAAAGAATCGATCGAGGAGAGCCTCTCGACAGCATACTCTTCGAGGCCTTTGCTGTGGTCCGCGAGGCGAGTAGGAGAACCCTGGGTGAGCGTCATTTCGATGTTCAGCTCATCGGTGGCATTGTTCTTCATGAAGGGCGAATCGCCGAAATGGCAACGGGGGAGGGTAAAACGCTGGTAGCGACCCTTCCGGCTTATGTGAATGCGCTCGGCGGCAGAGGTGTTCATATTATCACAGTCAATGACTATTTGGCAAAACGAGACAGCGAGTGGATGGGAGCTATATATAATTTCCTCGGTCTTGGTGTGGGTGTCATTCACCACGGTATGGATCAGGATGTCAGGAAGGAGGCTTACCGAGCGGATATTACCTATGGGACAAACACGGAATTTGGCTTCGATTATCTTAGAGACAACATGGCCATTGATGGTGAGGGAACCGTTCAAAGGGAGCACAATTATGCCATCGTTGATGAGGTCGACAGCATCCTGATTGATGAGGCAAGAACCCCCCTGATCATTTCCGGGCCTGTTGAACGTTCCACGCACCATTTCAAAGAAGTTAAGGGCCCGGTAGAGCGCTTGGTCCAGAGCCAGAGTTCGCTGGTCAACCGCTTTCTTTCTGAGGCTGAGAGGATATTTCGGGAGGAGGAGGAGACCTATGAAGGCGGGATACGTCTTCTTCAGGTGAAACGTGGTACTCCGAAAAACAAGCGTTTTCTCAATATGATGGAGGAGCCCAGATACAAGAAACTCGTTGATCGCATAGAGTTGGACTTCATCCGTGATAAACGAATGGACGAGTTGGATGGGGATCTATTCTACTCTATCGATGAAAAGTCCAATGTCTGTGATCTCACCGAGAGGGGCAGGCGGGCACTGTCTCCGGGGGATCCGAACTTCTTTGTTCTTCCAGATTTGAGTCAGGCGGATACGGAACTTGGGGGGACCGAGGAAGAGAGAATCAAGAAGAGACGTAAACTGGAGAAAGACTACGCGGAAAAAGCGGAGAAGATACACAACATCACGCAGCTTCTGAAAGCCTATAGCCTCTTTGAAAAAGATGTGGAGTATGTGGTCAGTGATGGACAGGTGATCATCGTCGATGAATTCACGGGTAGGCTCTTGCCGGGTCGGCGGTACAGCGACGGTCTTCATCAGGCTATTGAGGCCAAGGAGGGCGTGTCGATCGAGCGGGAGAATCAGACCCTGGCGACGATCACGATTCAGAACTATTTTCGAATGTATGAGAAGCTGGCAGGGATGACAGGAACCGCAGACACGGAGGCTCCAGAGTTCCACAAGATCTACAAGCTCGATGTGGTGGTGATCCCGACAAACATGCCCATGATTCGGAACTCATACCCAGACGTGATCTATAAGACGGAGAGGGAAAAATTCAGGGCGGTAGCCGATGAAATCGAGGAGCTCAACCAAGAGGGGCATCCTGTTCTTGTTGGAACGGTGAGCATCGAGAAATCTGAGCGGCTAAGTAATATTTTAAAAAAGAGAGGAATTCGACACCACGTCCTCAATGCGAAACATCACCAGGGAGAGGCGGAAATAATCGCACAAGCGGGAAGAGTGGGGGCTGTGACGATCTCGACGAACATGGCCGGACGGGGCACCGACATTCTCTTGGGGGGAAATCCAAAATTTCTGGCTGGAGGGTCGTTTGCCCCTGATTCGACTGAGACGGTAGATCAGGAGGCTCTCGAGAAGGCCACGGCTATCTCGGTGAGGGAAAAGGAAGAGGTTCTGGGCATGGGAGGCCTTCATGTGATTGGCACGGAGAGGCATGAGAGCCGTCGAATTGACAATCAACTTCGGGGAAGAGCCGGTCGTCAAGGAGATCCGGGATCTTCAAGATTCTATCTATCTCTGGAAGACGATCTGATGCGCATTTTTGGATCAGAGCGGATTGCCAATGTTATGGAGCGGCTGGGGATTGAAGAAGACCAACCCATCGAGCATCGATTCATCACAAAGGCTATCGAGAATGCTCAAAAGAAGGTGGAGGCTCATAATTTCGATATTCGGGAGCACCTGCTGAAATATGACAACGTGATGAACAAACAACGAGAAGTGATCTATACGAAACGCGGCCAGGTCCTCACCAGAGATGATCTGAAGGATATGGCGAAGCAGATGATGGAGGAAGTCATTGATGATCTGATTGAGGTCCATACTGACGAGAAGTCCTATCCAGAGGAATGGGACATGGAGGGTCTGAAGAGGGAGATCTACGAGCATTTCCAAATTCTTCTAAATCTCGATCATCGGAATCTTGAGGAGCTGCGACAGGAAGACCTGCGGGAGCTCGTGCTGAAGGCGGTATATGATCGTTATGAGGAAAAGGAAGCAGAATTCGGTGAGCCCCTTCTGAGACGGATCGAAAAGGTCGTTATGCTCGATACGATCGACCATTTTTGGAAGGAACATCTCCTGGGGATCGATCAACTGAAAGAGGGGATCGGCCTTCGAGGATACGGGCAGAAAGACCCACTGATTGAGTACCAGAAAGAGGGCTATGAGATGTTCCTGGATACCCTTGAGGACATAAGACGAACCACAGTGAGGAACCTTTTCAGATTCAGCCTCGCCCGTGAGGAAGAAGAGGAGAGGAGACCTGAACCGCAAAGAGTTGTTTTTAGCCGGGGAGAAATGCCCGAGTTGAAGCCGCAAGAGATGGCCATGGCGGCCGAGGCCGGGGGAAAAAGATCTGTTGAAACCGTAAGACGAGAAGGCCGGAAGATAGGCAGGAATGAACCTTGTCCCTGTGGAAGCGGTAAGAAGTATAAGAAGTGTTGTGGTCGCAACGTGTAGCGGGTGAGCCGGGAAGAAAGGGTCGCTCTTTGTTGTACAAAAGCTTCTTTCTACAATCTGTTAGGGCTAAAGGATCAAGATTAAAGGATAAAGGCATTGTTTGAACTTGTCTTGCTTTCGCCTTTTTCCTTTCACCTTTTGTCCTCTGCGTTCGTGCTCAGAGCGTCTTTTTCACGTCCTCAGAGATATCTTGGTAATTAGTTTGCCAGGTGACGGAATAACAATGACACGAGAGAGGCAGAATTCGTATTTCGTTCCGGGATTCCGGTTCAGCGGTATTTCGGGTGGCATCAAGAAAGATGGCGCCAGAGACCTGGGCCTCATTCAATCTGATACGATCGCAAACGTAGCAGGGGTGTTCACCACCAATCGGGTTAAGGCCGCACCGGTCCTGCTCGACATGGAGAGAATTGGAAGCGGACGATGTCGGGGGATTCTCGTTAATAGTGGAAATGCAAATGCCTGCACAGGGGAGAGAGGGCTTGAGAATGCTCGTCTTCTCGCTGATCTTGTGGCCGATGAGCTTGGCATCGATCGCGAGCTTGTGCTCCTGGCATCAACTGGCGTCATCGGGCAGCCTCTACCCATGGATCGGATCGTCAAAAAGATACCTAAGCTGGTTCAGGAGTTATCGCCCTACGGGATCAGCAGCTTGGCCGAGGCGATCATGACGACCGATACCCGGCCAAAGATAGAGTTTGAGACGGTGACCGTCGGCGGAAGAGACATTCGGCTTGGTGGAGTAGCCAAGGGAGCCGGGATGATACGGCCCAGAATGGCCACTATGCTTTCGTTCATCGTGAGTGATGTCTCCATAGAATTGGACGCTCTAAGGGCGACGACGCGAGAGGGGGCAGGCAGGACGTTCAACCGCATTACGATTGACGGTGATACAAGCACGAATGATACACTGCTCGTTCTTGCGAATGGAAGAGCGGATAATTTTCGGATCAAAGCGTCTTCCCCTGATCTGGCGCCATTTCAGGAGAAACTCTGGTCAGTGATGGATCGACTCTCCAAGCAATTGATTGAGGATGCAGAGGGAGCCACCAAGTTCGTGGAAATCCATGTCAAAGGGGCTCAAACGGAGCATGATGCCCTTCAGGTGGCATTCAGCATCGCCCACTCTCCCCTGGTCAAGACGGCCTTCTTTGGCGAGGACCTCAACTGGGGAAGGATCCTATGTGCTGCCGGTTATTCCGGGGTGACCATTGAACCGAATAGGCTGGATCTTTTTCTGGAGGGAGTGAGGATTGTCGAGGATGGCGTCGGTTGTGGAAAAGAAGCGGAGACGCAGGCGACCGAGGCCATCAAGAAAAGATCGTTCACGGTCACCCTCGATCTGCACCTCGGAAGTGAGGCGGCCTCGGTGGTGACCTCGGATCTTTCCTACGATTACGTGAAAATCAATGGTTCCTATCGAAGTTGACGGGATCGGCCTGGCAATGCCCTTGGGTCTCCCTGCTCTTGGTCGTCAAAAGATGTCCTACCTGTGAACTTTAAGAGATTTCTGGGATTTCCCATCTTTATCATATGCTTATCTCCAGTTTGGAGGGATTAGAGGTCCCCGAAACAAGAAAAAGGAGGGAGCCATTCGTCGGCATGTGCCCGCCGATGGTCAGGTCGAACAGAAGGGAGATTGAATGGAAACCTACCAGGGCAAGGGATCGAGAAATCGGATCTTGTCAAATGAACAAAAGGACCAAATCAACGAATATGCCCTCAGGCTCATGGAAGAGATCGGGTGCAAAGTCCTCTGTAACGAGGCCCTAGACATCCTTGACAGTGCCGGCTGTGATGTCACCGACCCCGATCGGGTAAAAATCTCCCGACAACTGGTCATGGAAGCGATTGAGGCCGCCCCCAAGACAATCGATGTCTTTGACAGAGACGGTAAACTGGCGATGCAACTCGCAGAAGATTCTTGCTACTACGGGACCGGTTCTGATTGCCCGACAACGATTGACCCCTATTCGGGCCAGCGAAGACCCTGTACGAAAGAAGATGTGCGGAGACTGGTTCGATTTTGTGATGCGCTCCCAAATATCGATTTTGTTATGTCCTTTGGGATTGCGAATGATGCCCCCGAGGGGACGAGCTTTGTCCATCAATACGAGGCGATGCTTTTAAACACTCAAAAGCCAATCATTGTCACCGGCCACGGCAGAAACGATATGATGGCCATGATCGAAATGTGTGCCGCGGCCCTTGGTGGTATGGAAGAATTGAAAACACGGCCTCCCCTGATCCTTTACAGTGAGCCGTTATCACCGTTGGTCCATACGGAGATGGGAATCGGTAAAGGTCTTGTCTGCTGCGAATACGGGATTCCTTTCATATATATTGGTAGCCCCATGATGGGTGCGACGGCCCCCGCGACTCTGGAGGCGGCTCTCGTTCAGGCTATTGCGGAGTCTCTCTCGGGTCTCGTCATTTTCCAGGAAAAGCAACCAGGCGCCAAGTTCATCTTTGGTGGAGATGCAACCGTCATGGACATGAACACAAGCATATTCAGCTATGGGGCGCCGGAGCTAAATATTCTGAATGGGGCTTTGGCTGATATGGCCCATTTTTACGGGCTCCCTTTTTTCTGCATTGCTGGGGCGACCGATTCGAAGGTCTTGGATGTCCAGGCAGGCCTCGAATATGGGATGTCCATCTACAATGCAACCTTGAACGGGTGCAACATCATCCATGACTGTGGATACCTGGAGTCAGGGCTCACCTCGTCCTTTGAGTCCGTTCTTTTTGCAGACGAAGTTATCGGAATGATAAAGTATATGCTTCGACCACTCGACTTCAATGACGAAACTGTTCCATTTGAACTGATGGAAAGGGTTGGGCCAGGCGGGAATTTTCTCGTCGAAGAACACACAGCAGAACACTTCAGGAGGACTTTCTGGTTCCCCCGATTTCTGGATAGAAAGATCTACGAGATGTGGGAAACTGACGGTTCAAAGGATCTGCGTGCGGTTCTCAATGAGCGGTCCAAATCGATTTTCGAGGGGCACACACCAAAGGAGCTTCCAGAGAAAGCCGTCAAAGCAATCCGTGAGATCGTCGCCAACCACAGACCAGACACCAAGACATCCTGATGATCTGGTTTCAGCACTGAAGTTCGAGGCGAGAGATGACGCTTTGATTGAGTGGGCCTGGAAACAGGAGGAAACCATGGACGCGACTCTAAGGAAGATTTTGGAAAAGGAAATCGGAGAGGTTCGATCTGCCGGGCTTTACAAGGAGGAGCGAGTCATCCTCACCCCGCAGGGATCCCGCATCAAGGTCCCAGAAGGGGAGGTAATCAACCTCTGTGCAAACAACTACCTGGGCCTCTCCTCGCAAGAAGAGATCGTCGATGCCGCCCAAAAGGGGTTGTCCCAATTCGGGTTTGGCATGTCCTCGGTTCGCTTCATCTGCGGGACTCAGGATATTCACAAGGAGCTGGAGCGGAAGATCTCTGAGTTTCTGGGATTGGAGGATACGATTCTCTATTCTTCGTGTTTCGACGCGAATGGGGGTCTTTTCGAATCCCTTCTCGGCGAAAAAGATGTGGTGATCAGTGATGCGCTGAACCATGCCAGTATCATCGACGGCATACGCCTCTGTAAGGCTACCCGAAAAAGGTATGAGCATGCGGACATGAATGATCTCAAGCGACATCTCCGGGAATCCTCCGGCTTCAGAGTTCGGATGATTGCCACGGATGGCGTTTTTAGCATGGATGGAGACTTTGCACCCCTCGATAGAATCTGTGAACTTGCCGAAAAGCATGATGCTGTCGTGATGGTCGATGATTCCCATGCCACCGGTTTCATAGGCAAAAACGGCCGAGGCACGCCAGAGTATTTCGGTGTGATCGACAAGGTGGACATTATCACCTCCACCCTGGGTAAGGCTATGGGTGGCGCGACGGGAGGGTTCACGAGCGGTCGAAAACATATCGTTGAGTATCTCCGGCAGCGTTCGAGGCCCTACCTATTCTCCAACTCCCTTGCTCCTCCGATTGTCTATGCCTCACTCAGAGCGATCGATTTGATCAGTCGGAGTGACCGTCTGCGCAGAATTCTGGATGAAAACACCCGGTACTTCCGGGAAGAGATGCGGGCAAGGGGATTCGACATCCCTGAGAGTCCCCATCCCATCGTTCCCATCATGTTGGGAGACGCCAAGTTGGCTCAGGATATGGCTCGGGATCTTTTGGCGCAGGGGATCTATGTGATCGGCTTTAGCTATCCCGTGGTGCCGAAGGGGAAGGCAAGAATACGGGTCCAAATCTCGGCAGCTCATACCCAGGAGCAACTGGACAGGGCCATCGATGCTTTTACGCGTGTTGGAAAGCAATATGGGTTGGTTCCGTAGTCATTTTGGGAGTTCCTCATGGCCATGAAGATGAAAGCCCTGGTGAAGAAACTTCCGCAAAGGGGTCTGTGGTTGGATGAGGTTCCTGTTCCAACGATCAAGGGGAATGAGGTCCTCATCAAGGTTTATAGGACGGCCATTTGTGGTTCCGACGTTCACATCTACAACTGGAATGAATGGGCCCAGAAGACCATTCCTATACCGCTCGTCCTCGGCCATGAGTTCGTCGGGCGTATTGTCGAGAAGGGAGATTTGGTAAAGCGATACCAGGTTGGGGACCGGGTCTCTGCCGAGGGACATGTAACTTGCGGTGTATGCCGGAGGTGTCGAGGGGGACAGCGGCACCTGTGTACCCAAACCCAGGGGATCGGTGTTCAATTGCCGGGTTGCTTTGCTGAGTATGTGATCGTACCGGCCGAGAACGTATGGCCTGTTCCCGACGGTGTTTCTGACGATTATGCGGCGGTCTTTGACCCCTTGGGAAATGCGGTACATACGGCCCTCAGTTTCGACCTAATAGGGGAAGATGTCCTGATCACAGGGGCCGGGCCGATTGGAGCCATGGCCGTTGGGATATGTAAAATGGTCGGAGCCCGGCACGTGGTGATAACCGATATTAACGATTATCGTTTGGATATCGGGAGAAAAATGGGGGCCACTCGGGCAGTGAACGTCAAAGGAACGCAAATCAAAACTGTGATGAAAGACCTCGGCATGATTGGTTTCGATGTGGGTCTTGAGATGTCTGGAAATCCTTCGGCCCTCAGCGAAATGATCGAGACCATGATCAACGGTGGCAAAATCGCTCTCCTGGGGATCATGGACGAAATACCTCGCTTTGATCTCAATCGGGTGGTTTTCAAGGGTCTCACAATCAAAGGGATCTATGGTCGTGAGATGTTTGAGACGTGGTATAAGATGACGATTCTCGTTCGGCAGGGTCTCAATATTGATCCGGTTATCACCCACTCTTTCGACTTTGCGGAGTTCGAAGCCGCATTCGAAGTCATTCGAAGCGGACGGTCAGGGAAGGTCATCCTTTCCGTGGCCTAAAACTGTCTGGGTTTGGCAAGAATCTCTCGGATTTTGATGTCGAAGAACCTATTCGATGAGTTCGCGTCAATTATGGCGGCCCTGTCTGAAAGTATGCAGACAACAACCGACGACGGACCACGGACGCCACGAAGTGGGTTACCTTCTCAATGTCGCCTTCTGTCTTAAAGGCTTGAGGAGAAAATCGAGGGCATCAAGGATGTTCGGGAAGATGACGTCTGAATTTTGCATGGTTTCGGAGCTTGCTCCCTCTCGGCCTAGAATGCAGATGCCGAGGGAAGCCTCCTTGACCATAAGTCGATCGTTATAACCGTTTCCGATGGCCGCTGTGCGCTTGGACCCGATCTTCATTACAAAATCCGTTTTTGCCGCGCCGGTATCTTCCTCTTGAATTGTTACAATCTCTGCCTTCACCTTCCTCAGGACGTCCAGGCAGTTTCCTCTGGTATCCGCTGTCATAACGTAGATACAGGACCGCTTTGCGAGCAGGTTGATCTTGTCCCGGGTCTTTGGATGAATCCGGCCATCGACGGCTAGGGTGCCATTCAGATCGAAGACAATATTGTCAATTTTCCGGGTACCCAGTCCTGGAGCTTCTATTTTTATCACTTTCTTTCCTTTAATCTCTCATCCTGTAGGCTGGTTCAACCGCAATCTGAATTGATAAACCAATTAAGAATTATAATGACAAATGACAAAGCCTAAAGTTCAGATGAAATTACGCTTCATCAGCCTCTGCCGAACGATCTCGTAGAGCACGATTCCGGCCGCAACAGAGGCATTGAGAGAAGATATCTCCCCACTCATCGGAATCGATACAATGAGGTCGCAGTTACGGAGTACAAGGGGCCTTATCCCCCTGCCCTCACTTCCAATGACCACCGCCAGATCTTCGGTCAAATCCTGCTGATAAAGAGATTTCTCTGCCCCACCTGCAGTGCCAACGATCCAGATTCCCTCTTGTTTAAGTCTCTTCAGGGTGGAGCTGATATTTGTAATCCGAACAACAGATGTAAGGGCGGTGGCCCCCGCAGAAGCCTTGACAACGGCCGGGGTAATTTTGGCGGCTCGATCCTTCGGAATAATCACGCCGTGGGCTCCGCAGACATTAGCCGTTCGAATGCAAGCCCCCAGGTTCTGGGGGTCTTGGATCGAATCCAGGACAAGGATCAATGCCTTGGAACCGCTCTTTTTCCACTTGCCAATGATTTCTTCAACGGTCGCGTAGCGATAATCTTCCACAACGGCCACAACGCCCTGGTGGAACCTCGACTTGGCGATGGTGCTCAGCTCATTTCTCTCTCGATAGCGGATCTGAATTTGCTGTTTCTCGGCGAGGCCAACAATTTGTCCTATCTTTCTATTCCGACCGTGGGCAATCAGGATCTCCTTGATTTCGGTCTGTGGAACCTGCAGCGCTTCGATCACGGGGTTGATGCCGTAGATAACCTGGTCCATATAAATCCGAGAGCTTTCAGCAGTATGTTTCTGAAACCGTCCAGGGTTTTGATTGGAATCGTTGAGAACTGTTGTCCTTTGCCGGTCGTCCGTAGTCCGTTGCAACTGATATAGCTAACCGGTGCCGATTTCTTCCACGATGCCCTCCAACGCCTCGACAGGGTCTTTTGCGTTCTGGATGGGACGGCCGATAACCAGGTAGTCTGCCCCGGCTTCGATGGCCTCCCTGGGGGTCATGACCCGTTTTTGATCGTCCTTCGCCGATCCTGTAGGTCTAACCCCGGGGGTTACAATGACAAAGTCTTTCCCGCACGTTTTTCGGATGAGGTGTATTTCCTGGGGAGAAGCCACGACACCGTCGAGCCCTCCCTTCTCGGCGAGCTGGGCCAATCTGGCAACCTGTTTATCCACACCGCTTTGGATCCCGAGCTCTTTCAAGGCCTGACGATCCAAACTTGTGAGAACCGTGACAGCCAGAACTGCGGGTTTCTGGACTCCCAATTCTTTCGCGGTCTTGCGAGCCGCTTTGACAGCGGCTTTCATCATCTCGAGGCCACCCATGGCATGAACATTGAACATTCTCACATTGAGTTTTGTTGCCTCCTCGCTCGCCTTTGCGACAGTGTTCGGAATATCGTGGAATTTCAAGTCCAAGAATGTCCGCTGTCCCTTCTGCTGAATCATATCGACCACTTTTGGGCCAGCGTGGGTAAAGAGCTGTTTTCCTACTTTGAACATGCCCACCCGGTCCTTTAAGAGCCTAACGAAGTGCTGAGCATCTCCGAAATGCCCCACATCCATGGCGAAAATGATCCGATTTCTCGCATCCATTGTCCTTGAGGCTCCTACTGCAGAAGAAATCTTCGATTCGAGAGAGTCTACGGAAGATAGAGTTGATAACGCCCATGTGCCCTTTAGCAACCGAGAAAGGGCCAGGCAAATCCCACAGGAACCGGGTGTTTGGAACTCGTGACTGTTCTTATAATGAATCAGCAAACATTAGTCAATTGTTTTTATGGGAGGTATAATAGGGGTGAACCTCTGGCCCTATGTTGTCGGCCATGGGCGAAATCAGGAAAAACCGTCGATTGTTGAATATCGTTGTGGAAATCATGAAACTTGAAGGAAAAGCCAAATTCACAGCAGAGGAGATTGCCGAGGAGAACCGACGAATTCGCCGGCTCAGGTTCATGGTTGACTTCTGGCTACAGACAATTATGCAGGCAGACCTCTCCCACGATGAGGCTTTCCGTGTTGTCGAACGCGTGAAGATCTACGCCTGCTCACTTTTTCCTGGAAAGGAAGATACCTTCGAACTGATCTACAGGCCGAGATTCGCGCGAGTCATTGAGGAGAGATACGGCAAAGTAGGGTCCAAAAACACCTGAGAAGCAGCGATCCTTTTCAGACGTCTCAGCCATCCCCCTCTGGCATGTGGGAATTGAGGTCCTTCTGAACCGTCTCAGTAATGACCTTCACTGCATCGTCGATTTTGACCAGGGTCATCTCACCGTTTTCTCTCTTTCGGATCTCGAGTTGGTTCTTTTCGAAATTCTTTTCTCCGAGGGTCACCCGCAGGGGAATTCCAATGAGATCGGCGTCTTTGAACTTGACACCAGGACGTTCGGCCCGATCGTCGAAGAGGACCTCAACACCCCGCTGTTCGAGATCTTCGTGTACCTTTTCTGCAGTTCCCATCAACCGGCGGTCCTTGTCATTGACAGGAACAATGGATACGTGGAAGGGCGCCACGGACATAGGAAAGATGACCCCNNGGAAAGATGACCCCATCCTGATCATGATGCTGTTCAATAATGGCAGCAATGGTCCGGGCCGGGCCAATGCCATAGCAGCCCATGACGATCGGTTTCTCATTTCCCTTCTCATCGAGGTATGTGGCCTTCATGGCCTCGCTGTATTTCTTGCCGAGCTTGAAAACCTGACCCACTTCGATGCCGCGATCGAACCTGAAGGGTTTACCGCATCGGGGACATCGATCGCCCTCGAGAACCATCCGAATGTCAGCAAACCGATCCACATGGAAGTCTCTTTCCAGGTTGACATTGATCAAGTGGGCATCATTCTCGTTGGCCCCGGTCACGAAATTCACCATGCTTTTCAGGGCGTGGTCGGCTATCATCGGAACCTCGAGTCCCACAGGTCCAGCGAACCCCTTTGGTGAGCGAGTCACTCTTTCAACAATTTCATCGCTAGCCAACCCTGCATGGGACGAGTCAAGTGCCGTCATGAGCTTGATTTCGTTGACATCGTGATCGCCTCTCACAAGGGCAGCAAGCACTCCCTTGTCAGATTCAAAAATCAAGGTTTTAACCAGATTCTGGGGAGGTGTGGAAATAAAATCAGCCAGGGCGTCTATGGTCGTGATACCTGGGGTGGATACTTTGTCCATTTTCTTGATCTTTTCCCGGCCTTTGGCCTTGTCTTTTGGAACAGCGATTTCGGCCTTCTTCACATTGGCCGCATAATCACACCCAGT
>WVXP01000004.1 GCA_011773445.1 Pseudomonadota bacterium
ACACTGGCCGTGGATGTCATTCGAGAGATCGGTCCCTTCAAGGACTTCCTCAGCCATGATAGCACCCTCAAGCATATGAGGGAGGTGCAGTCTCAGCCTCGGCTGATTGACCGAACAATGCGGGAGGACTGGGAGAAATCAGGTCGAACCGACATGACGCAGAGAGCAGAGGAGCAAGCGAGACACATCCTGGAAACCCATAAACCAGAACCTTTGCCAGATCGTGTTCTCGCGACCCTGCGATCGATCGTTGAGGAAGCCGAAGAAGAACTCGGCATCTCAAAGAAAAAACAGAAGGTTAGACCCCTGCGCTCGAAGAAAACGCGTGACGCTGCCTCGCCGTAGAAAGTCGGGAGACCCTTGAGAGCTTCTCGGTCATCGCAGGCGGAAACACCAGAGTCTCATTCCTTTGACTAATTTGGAAGGATAAGATAATCTGAGAAACGCTCCATCCTACAGGGTGGAAAGAAAGGATCGATGTGTGCACATTCTGAATGTTAAAGGAGGTGAGTCGGAATTCCAAGCGTATTTGAGGTCTGAAAGCCCAAGGGAAGGGAGGTGTAATGGATGAAGCGTCGGTTGAAGGCAGGGAAAAAACACAGCGGAGGCTTCAGCCTAAATGTCCTCACCGATGACGAAACCTATGAAATCCATCTAGCCACTTTGGAAAGCCTTCAGAAGACCGGTGTATTTGTGGAAGACGAGGAAGCGATGGAGGTCTTCGATGGGGGTGGCTGTGATGTGGACCGAAAAGCCAAAGTTGTGAAGATTCCCCCCTACGTCGTGGAAGACGCAATCCGGTCAGCACCAGGGACTTTTGTTGCCTGTGGGCGTACACCAGACCGGGACATTGTACTGGAGCACAATCGGGTATCCTTTACAAATTTCGGGGAAGGGATCATGTTTGTTGATCCCTATACCGGCGAACACAGGCAGTCGATCAAGGCCGATACCGAAAAAGCTGCTCGCCTGATAGACTATCTGGAAAATGTCGAGACCTACGAACGGGCCATGTGTTCCCATGATAAACCTCACCAGGTGCAGGCACTTCACAACGCCGAAGCCTCTCTGACAAACACGACCAAACACCATTGGTTGGGACCCCAGGACGGGTATCTCGCGAGAAAGATCGTGGAAATGCTGGCGGCAATTGTTGGAGGTAAGGATAAGCTGAGAGAACGACCCCTGCTCACGTTTGTCACATGTCCCATCAGCCCGTTGAAACTCGTCAGACACCACTGCGAAATCATCATGGAAGCTGCCAAGAA
>WVXP01000256.1 GCA_011773445.1 Pseudomonadota bacterium
GACCTCCAGGTCATTTCAACGGACCATTGCCCCTTCAACTTTAAGGGTCAAAAGGATCTTGGAAAGAAGGACTTTTCTCAGATTCCCAATGGCGCTCCCGGAATTGAGAACCGCCTCTGTCTCATTTACAATGAGGGTGTCAACAAAAAGCGCATCAGCGTCAACCGTTTCGTCGACCTTGTCTCCACGACACCAGCAAAACTTTTCGGTCTCTATCCGGAGAAGGGAACCGTGGCGGTAGGAAGTGATGCCGACCTCGCTCTCTTTGACCCCAAAAAGAGCTATACCATCAGGGCAAAGACAAATCATCAGAATGTGGATTACACGCCCTATGAGGGATACAAGGGCAAGGGGGCCCCTCGGGTGGTGATTGCCCAGGGCAGGGTCCTCGTCAAAGACGGAAAATTCCTGGGCCGACCCGGCCAGGGGCGATACATCAAACGGAAGCCCATCAGGCTGATTTGAGCGAGGATGGGGTGGCTCTTCGAAGAGATTCCTGAAAAAGACGCTCTCCTCTGCTCAAATCTTTTCTGATGATGTCGGTTGTCTTCAAATTCGTCTCAAAAAACATTTGACAATCCGGAAAATCTGCGCTTATTATGGCACAAATTTCGTGAAATGAGTCTTTTCAGCTCCAATGACTCACGTTAATCTCGACTGAATCTTCAGGGGAAAGGAGGTGAAAGTGCGGTTGCCCTCCTACTGCCAGGGGGGTTAGAAGTTAAGGTCTTATTCGGGAATTCATTACCATAGGAACAAGGAGGGGCAAATATGGCTGAAGAAAAGAAGTGGATCATCTATACCATAGAGGATAAGCCACCGACTGGTGAAAGCATCTTTCTTGGGATCCAGCATTATCTCACCATGTTTGGGGCTACAGTGTTGATTCCCATTATCCTGGCTGGTGCCATGAAGATGCCACCAGGAGACACGGCCCTTCTCATATCGACGATCTTTCTCACCTCGGGAATCACGACCTGGCTCCAGTCGACAATCGGAAACAGGCTTCCCGTGATTCAGGGGGGTTCTTTCTCCTTCCTTCCGCCGGCCTTTGTCATTATCGGCGCTACGGTCGGGCAGGGAATGGGCTTTGAGATCGCTGTCCAGCAGATCACCGGTGCCATCATCCTCGCATCAGCCTTTGAGATCATCCTTGGATGGACCGGCGTCATAGGGAAAGTAAGGAAATACGTGGGGCCCGTCACCATTGGACCCACGATCGCCCTCATTGGACTGGCTCTTTACAAGGTGGGTGCCCCCGTGGCGTTTTCGGGGGGGTTGGCAGGTAGCTGGTTCGTTGCCGGACTCACCATCATTGCCTTGATCCTTTACTCCCAGTTTCTCGGGAAAACGTCGAGGCTCTTTCTCCTGTTCCCAGTCCTGCTCGCCATTGTCACGGGATGGGTCATCGCCACCATCATCACGGCTCTAGGCATCATCGGGCCCGGCCATCCGGCCTACGTCGACTGGGGAAAAGTAGCGGCAGCCCCATGGGTCAGCGTCATGCCNNGCTCGGATCAGTGAGGCACCGACCCCGACGGCTTCCATGATCAGCCGCGGCCTGGGAACCGAGGGAATCGGCTGTCTCATCGCCGGATTGCTCCAGACTTGCAACGGCTCCACAACCTATTCTGAGAATATCGGGGCCATCGGCCTGACCCGGGTGGCGAGCCGCCACGTGGTCAGATGGGGCGCGACGGTGATGATTATTCTTGCCTTCATCACCAAGTTTGGGGCGATCTTCACTACCATGCCGGGTCCGGTCGTTGGCGCCATGTACTGCGGGCTTTTCGGCATGATTGCAGCAGTGGGATTGTCAAACCTCATCCTCTGNNTTCCTCGACAATATTGTTCCTGGCACCGAGGAAGAGAGAGGGCTCAAGGCGTGGGCCGAAGCTGGCTAATCACTGGACCGGCTTTCGATTGCCGTCGATCTGAAAAGTGGGGTTCAAAACGAATCCCACTTTTTTTGTAACCATTGCAGAAGAGCTTAACTAGTCGTCACTGAAAAATGCTCCTTTTCGCTCTCTGAACGACCTTTCTGACCCGTTCTAAGGCTCGTTGCGTTCGACCTTCTAAACTCTCCGCCTGTGGCGGATCAAACAGCAGAAGCTCGCCCCTTCGGGGACACTCCACTCGCCAAGACGGGTACCCCAGAAATCTCGTAATGTTCGCTCAAAGGACATTTTTCAGTGCGAACTAATTAGTCACAGGCTCGGTATTCTTGGCTTTTTGACTCACCAAAGAGACGCAGAGAGGAGATCTTTTTCCCTTGCCGTTGAGAGGCCGGCAAGGGAAAAGTCTCGCGATCCA
>WVXP01000038.1:0-5946 GCA_011773445.1 Pseudomonadota bacterium
ACCTTTACGCCGGGCGCCGCCCAGGCAGTAAGCAGGTTCCCCCTGGACTCATCCTGGAGATCGGAAAGGCCTCCAGTTTTGACGACCGTCCTATTCTTTTCGACGCCTCATCAGTGGTTCGCTCACGCTCATCTCCCTGATCCTCACCTGCCACAGTCTTAGCCGTGACTTTTCCTTAACGCTCACCACCATGGCTTTTGACCACAGCAGCTTAAGGTGGTTTGAAGCCTGCTCCTGCAAGCCGGCTCCGAGGGGCCTACCCTCATCTCCTGTGCAGCCTCGTGGCGCACTTTCCGAAAGAGAAAAACGGAATTTATGAGGATACAGAACCGTGGCTTCTTGAATTCGTCAGAATCGGAGCGTTAGGATTCAAGATCTGAAATGAATATTTGAACTTATTTGATGGGTGACAAAATCAACATCCATAGCACCCATTAGAAGGCACCTATTAGAAGATATCACAACCTTTTTAGTAAGGCGAAAAGTACAGATAAGTTGGAGACGTCAAAGTGGTCAGTCCAGCTTAAATTGCCTTGTTAGGCTCATATTCATCCTTTGGTCCAGGCCAGAAATGCGGATTCCAAGCCACCTCCCATAAATGATTATCATGGTCAGAAAGATGAACATGCAATGAACACTGTACTTCCTCTCATGGAGGGCGATTGCTGTCCACTGCATGCATTTGTTGGGCAACTGTTTCATGCATGAAATGTTCGCAACATTTTGGTAACGCGGATTAATAACGCCATCAGCAGAGACCATCAAAGCAACAGTTCTCCATTCATCTTACGGCTTAACACCGGCTGTAATTGTAAACTCCGTTTCGTTTGCTGACATATGTGAATAACCCCGATTGAACGATCGACTTTGGTACCCAACCAGAAACCGGAAACAACCACACTGCTAAGCGCCCTTCTTGTTTTATGACGCGGTGCATTTCGGGTAAAAGCCGGTTCAAGGGCAACGAAGGGAAAGGAATCACACCAAATAACAGCACCGTGTCTATGCTTGCGGTATCCAATCCCGTATCCAGAGCATCACGTTTTATCACGCGGACGTTTTTTAAATCAGCGGCCTGTGCTTTTTTTGATACGCGTTCGGTATATTTCGATAAAATGTCCATCGCCACCAGGCAACCTTGATCGCCAATCAGCTGTGCTGCAGGCATAGTGAAAAATCCCGTACCGCATCCCACCTCTAGAACGGTCTGCCCAGGCTGAATGCCAGCACCTCGCAGGGTTTTCATGGGGTTCATGAGCCACTGTCGAAGCTTGCTCTCCATCATCACTCCAGCTGGTTTGAAAAGCAAATTCAGAATCTTTGAATTTCCCAAGCCTTCTGTATTCATTTTTCATCTCCTGACTCGGATAAACTTGAACCTATTTCGACTCCAACGCGCGTCAATGCGACTCACCCTTCAGAGGAAGTTGCCCTGCAGGAAATTAAGATTCATCTTTCATCCCTATTTCCAAAAGAGCATGGCTTCCAGGTGACGCTGTGACAATCTGGAGCGTTGCCGTGTCAGGCCGCCCACATTACATATTAGAGCGACTCGGCTTTTTTGCCGAATTGCACATATGGCACTTATCTTAGAAAATCAAGTAGAAAAGTCAAGATATATCGATTTACCTTTTATTTTTGACCAAGTATCGCCGGTATAGAAAGTGAAGGCGGTCTTTTGGTGAGCTTGTCTAAGGTGATGTTGAAAGCAAAAGGTCTGCTTTTTGTACAAGATAGCAATATTATACCGACTCGGCATAATATGTGGATGTTATTATCTCAGGCCGAAATCAGTCGCGGACGCGAATGTATCTTTTATCAATCACCTGATGTTCTAATCCCTGGGCCCGGCGTGGCGATACCTAACGAGACTGTCGAAAAAACCTAAAATCACGATTGTTGGACTTGTAAGTATTTGAAATTATAACAAGGCAATTATGAGAAAATGCCAAAATTGGGCTTTTTCGACAGTCTCGTTTGAAATAAACACCTAGCTCTCAATCTTGCCCGATCACCTTGACTGCACAGCCGGCGTCTCAATCTCATTGTTTTCCGAACATGGTGTCATTAAGTTCGCCATCTAGTAGTGCATGAATAACGATCATCCAGGTGTCCGTGTTTGCGATTGGAGGCTCATCGAAATCCCGAATTGGTAACTGCACTTGAATCAGATTTTTCCACTGATCAAAATTTCCAGATATCGAATTGAGATCAAGGCGAGCATCACCCCGAAGAGGGTTGCTGACTGAAATACGCACTTCCCTGATTCATGTTACACGCAAGATTTCAAAGGCAAATCAACGGAACAAGGTGTCAGAAGAAAGCAATGACTTCACCTTGGACCCGAACGCAGGTGATGGATTCTTATTGACACGTGCCCAATTTTCTACTTAAATGGCGGAGTGTGGGCGATTGGATTGGGCGGAAGTCGATTCGCGGCACCCAGGCTCGGCCGGGACGGTCTGTGAATCGGCTGAGAACCGATCTCTGGGTCTTTTTGCTTTTCTAAAAACATCAACCTGAGATAAGCAGGCCCTTGTCATGATTTATGAATGCGGCTGGTGCGAAAAGAGTATTGATTGGGAAGAAGAGGGTATTCCCCCGGGATGGAGAGTACTGGAATATGACGCCAATAAATACACAGAGGAGTTTGACAGGGCGATGGTCTGCTCATCCCAGTGTGAGGTGAGATTGGCGCGTAAATACGGCGCCGGAGGCCTTCGATGACCGGAAGGAACGCGGAAATAATCCATCTCTCTCGGCATCGAAGCTCAGATCTCCCCATTCTGACTTCTGACCTCTGTCTTCTGAATTCTTAGAATGGTGGACTGAGGGCCCGCAGGCGATTGGCCGCCATAGTTGAACTGAAATGCCCTTTCATATAGAATATTACCGGTCAGAGCAGGCAGGGTGGTCGCTGCTCCCCAGTTTCGGGAGGAGAGGAAAGTCCGAACTCCGCAGAGCAGGGTGGTTGCTAACGGCAACAGTCCCAAGAATCGGGACATGGAAAGTGCCACAGAAAGGAAACCGCCCCGAAAAGGGTAAGGGTGAAAGGGTGAGGTAAGGGCTCACCAGTGTCCTGGAAGACTGGGGCAGCTTGGCAAACCCCACCTGGAGCAAGACCGAGCAGGGATAGCTGCTTTCCATGGCAGCGCTGGTTGCTCGCCAGATTTCCCGGGTAAGGTCGCTTGAGCCGTTCAGTGATGAACGGCCTAGATGAATGACCACCATCCTTCATGGAGTGATCTGTGGAGGAGACAGAATTCGGCTTACATGCCTGTTCTGACCTATCTCTGTCAGCACTCTCCCGATACGTCTCCCCAGATTTTACCTTCCGAAGATGTGACGTTTGTATCCCAGTGGGACGTTTTCGTCTCACTTCTTCGCCTCACTCTGTTGCGCTGGCCGCGTTGAGGTTACAATGATTGGTCTATAAGTAATTGATATTATAATTAAATCAAAAATAACAATGAGAAGGCCCAATTGGCACTTAAATTGATAAGGGAATTTTCGCACGTTAGCGAACGTTGTCATAATCTCACACGGAAACGCGAAGGAAGCGGACTCATGATATACCAAAGAACGTTGGCCTCTGCGACTCGCTGTTCTGGAACCGGACTTCATTCGGGTAAAGAAGTTTCTCTGACATTGAGACCTGCCTGTGCAAACACGGGTATTATTTTTACCAGAACCGATCTTTCAGAACCAGTCACAATTAGTGTTGGAATGAAGGCGATATCGGCCTCATCTTTTGCGACCTCACTCGAGAATAGGGGCGTGTCCGTTACCACAGTTGAGCATTTGTTAGCGACGATCTCAGCTCTCGGCATTGACAATGTGATCATCGAAGTTGATGCGCCCGAAGTTCCCATCATGGACGGTAGTGCTGCCCCCTTTGTCGCTCTCATCGAAAATGCTGGTGTCGTGGAGCAGAGCCAGCCGAGAAACTATGTTGTGATCCGAAAGCCAATCAAGGTCACGGAGAATGGGCGCTGGATAGAGATTCGACCTTCAAGAAATACGAGGATTTCCTACACCGTTGATTTCGAACATCCTATGATTTCCAAGCAGTTCTACGAGACATGTTTTCCCGGGAGGGCCTTCCAAAAAGAGATTAGCCCAGCAAGAACCTTTGGATTCTTGAGTGATGTTGCGGAACTTCGATCCAAGGGTTATGCGCTGGGAGGATCCCTGGAAAATGCCGTTGTGATGGATGACTTCGGGGTCCTCAATGAAGAAGGACTTCGCTTTCCTGATGAATTTGTTCGACACAAGATTCTGGATCTCCTCGGGGATCTCTGTCTCCTGGGACATCCACTCATTGGGCACGTCATCGCTCATAAATCCGGACATGCCATGAATCATGAGCTCCTCAGAGAAGTGATCTCCAGCCCGGAATGCTGGGAAGTGACTGAATTGTCCGAAATTAGGACCCGAGAGATGCGACAAGCTGCGATGCCCTTCCGCGAGCGGCAACGTCGAGCGTCTGTCTGAGAACTCTTCTACATCCTGCCGAAAGAGAAACCTGTCTCTAGAGGTCTTGCCATTTTAGGGGAAATTCCCTAATATTTCTTCAGCGATTTCTCCCGAACCGATGACCACGAGATTATAGGAAATGTATCATGAAGAGGACATTGGGGTGGTTACTATTGTCTTTTCTCGCCTCCGGGGTCTTTGTTTCTTCGGTGTTGGCAAAAGAGAAGACAAGAATCACAGATCTTACCCTTGTCGTTGATGAGGGAAGCGTCGAGGTAAGTTTTTTCGTTGAAAACTGCTTCTCTCCTACCATTGAGGAGACCATCCAAAATGGTGTTCCTGCCAACCTGACTGCCTTCGTGAGGCTCCATCAGACCAGGAAATTCTGGAAGGACAAGCCACTGGCCTTCCTGACGTTCACCCGCAGAATTCATTACGACAACATCAAGAAAGTGTATCAGGTCTTCTTGCAGGAAACGCAACCCCCTTTGGTTTTCGAACAATTCCTTGAGGCAAAGGAGGCATTGGCGCGGATCGAAAATGTGAGAATGATCCCCTGGATGCGTTTGAANNTGCGTTTGAACAGCCATGCGACCTATTATGTCAGTGTAAGGGCTGAGATGGAGCCCGCACGGTCTCCCTTCCGCCTGGGTGGTTTGCTATTTTTTGCTTCGTCTGGAAAGACCAAGGCCGATTGGCTTATTCAGAGATTCAGGGTCGGGTCCTTCGTCTTGCCGAAAAGAGGAGGCGTGCCAGATGAGTGAAGCTCATCAAAGAAAAAGAGAAACTGGGCATGAAAGCCGTAAGAGAAGGAACGAGATTCTCATCGTTGGGATTACGGCTTTGATCCTGGCGGTCCTTTTTGTTTTTGAATGGCACCTTCCGGAGGTGAAGGGAAGCCTGTCTACGGGTAGGAACATCCTCTATTTGAGCCTCATCAATCTCAACGTCATCCTCCTCCTGCTCATGCTTTTTCTCATCATTCGGAACCTCGTCAAACTGGTCTTTGAACGGAGACGGAGGATTCTTGGCTCAAAGTTACGTACCAAGCTTGTCACCGCTTTCTTAGGGCTTTCTGTGGTGACGGCCTTTGTTTTGTTCTTCGTAGCGGTGGGATTGATAACAAGTGCTGTGGAAAAGTGGTTCAGTATTCAAGTTGAGAAGTCCCTAGAAGGATCCCTCGAGGTGGCTCAGACCTATTATCGGGACTTCGCCAAGAGCGGGATGACCTANNTATGCTGTCGGTCTCGCAGATCGGGTGTCCGGTCAGGGCCTTGCGGACCCTTCCAAAAAGGATGCGCTCGTCAGGCTACTCGAAAATAAGCGATCGGAATACAGCCTCGGCGTTGTTGAGGTCTTCTCTCCTGAATTGGAACTCTTGGCTCGGGTCACGGACAAGGAGATCCCGGGAATCCCCATCCCTGCGGCTTCGGTTGAACTCTTGGAGGAATGTCTCGAGGGGAAGGAAGT
>WVXP01000038.1:5991-17450 GCA_011773445.1 Pseudomonadota bacterium
CAGGGGGAACTCCTCAGGGCTCTTGCCCCCATTCGAGATAGGAAAAATCCAGAGATCATTCTCGGTGTCGTCAGTGCAAGCTACTATTTGCCAGAGAACATCATGGCGAAAATGGGCAAAATATCGCAGGCTTATGTGGACTACAGGCAGTCCAAGATGTACAAGGAAACGTTTAAACTCAACTACCTCATGTATATGCTGATGGTGACACTGCTCATCATTTTTCTGGCCACATGGGTTGGTTTTTATCTGGCCAAGGGGATCACTGTTCCCATCCAGGAACTGGCTGAGGCAACAGAGAAAGTGGCCCAGGGGAAGCTCGATTTTCATCTCAGCACGGAAAGCGGGGACGAAATCGGAACGTTGGTCAACTCATTTAATCGGATGACCCATGATCTCAAACTCAGTAAGTCAGAGGTTGAGCGGAAGACTCTCGATCTGGAGAAAACCAATATTGAGCTATTTCAGCGGAAAAAATACATGGAGATTGTACTTCAAAAGATTGCGACAGGAGTAATTTCTCTAGATCGGGAAGGCCGAATCACCACCATGAACAAATCGGCTGAAGAGATACTCGAATCCGATAGCCAGCAGATTCTGGGACAGCACTATCGCAAAATCCTGGGACCGCAATATTTCCCCATGGCAAAGGAGCTGGCCAATGAGTTAGGAGATTCTCGGGATGAAACCATTGAAAAACAGATCAGCATCAATATAGGGGGTCGGACGTTGACGCTTCTGGTTCATTTGACACTTCTCCGCGACGAAGAAGGGAAGAACATGGGAACCGTGGCTGTCTTTGACGACCTGACCCAACTGATCAAGGCCCAAAGAATGGCCGCATGGAGAGAAGTAGCCCGCCGGATCGCTCACGAGATAAAGAACCCCCTCACGCCCATTCAATTGTCAGCCGAGAGACTGCGAAGACGCTACCGGGGGCGACTCAAGGATGGTGCTGACGTTTTTGATGAGTGCACGAAAACAATTATCACTGAAGCCGATGGGTTGAAGAATATGGTCAATGAGTTTTCCAGTTTTGCTCGGATGCCCACGGCAAACCCCGTGCCGAGTGATCTGAACGCGATCGTCAGAGAAGCCTTGGTCTTGTACGAGGAAGCCCACAAGGATATCCGCTTCGGTTTTGATAGTGATGACGCCATCCCCGTCCTCGACCTGGATAGAGACCAGATGAGGCGGGTGATGATCAACCTTTTTGAAAATGCGATCGCCGCGATCGACAATGGTGGAGAGATCAAGGTAAGAACGGAGTACGATCCAGAGCTGAAGATGGTCAATATATCGGTGAGTGACGACGGACAAGGCATTTCCGATGAGGCGAAGGCAAGGCTATTTGAACCTTATTTTTCCACCAAGACGGCGGGGACAGGGCTGGGTCTTGCTATCGTCAACACCATTGTTTCCGATCACAATGGGTACATCAGGGTCAAAGATAACGAGCCCAAGGGCACGGAATTCGTTATTGAACTGCCTGCAAAGAGATGAGTGAAAAAGGAAAGAAATGGCTGTTACCGTCCTGATCGTGGATGATGAAGAGAGTATTCGCACCTCGCTCGGTGGCGTTTTGATGGATGAGGGTTTTTCAATTTTAAAGGCCGAGGACGGCGTCCGGGCCCTTCAACTCCTCAAACAGGAAGTCCCAGAGGTGGTGCTTCTCGATATTTGGATGCCTGGGATAGACGGGATCGAGACACTCAAGCGGATCAAGGCGCGATACCCTGAAGTCCAGGTCGTGATGATATCTGGCCATGGGAATATTGAAACAGCCGTGAAAGCAACAAAACTTGGAGCTTTCGATTTCATTGAAAAACCCCTGTCCCTGGATAAAGTGATGCTGACGATCAACCACGCCCTCGATTTCCGTCGATTGGCTGAGGAAAACCTGTTGCTCCGAAGGGAGATCGATGAGCAGTATGAGATCATCGGGAAAACCCCAGCGATCGGGAAGGTAAGAGAACGAATCGCTAAGGTTGCGCCTACTGATAGCTGGGTTTTGATCACCGGCGAGAACGGTGTCGGCAAAGAGCTGGTCGCCCGGGCGATTCATCGTGAAAGCCATCGAGGGGTGAAGCCTTTTGTAGGGGTTAACTGTGCGGCCATCCCAGAGGAGTTGATTGAGAGCGAGTTGTTTGGACATGAAAAAGGGGCTTTCACGGGAGCCACATCTCGCAAAAAGGGGAAATTTGATCTGGCTGATGAAGGGACGCTCTTTCTCGATGAAATCGCGGATATGAGCCTGAAGACTCAGTCGAAGATTTTGCGGATTCTCCAAGAGCAAAAGTTTGAGCGGGTGGGGGGCGAGAGGACGATTGACGTTGATGTCCGGGTCATTGCCGCCACCAATCGGAAACTGGAAGAGGAGATTCAGCAAGGCAAGTTTCGAGAGGATCTCTATTATCGACTTAATGTGATCCCCATTCATGTTCCGCCTCTGAGGGAGCGAAAAGAAGACATTCCCCTGTTTACCGAGCAGTTCTTGCAGGAGTTCTCGGCCCGGAGCGGGAAAACGAAGAAAGAGATGTCTCCTGAGGCTCTCAAGCTGTTGACGGTGAATAGCTGGCCGGGTAACGTCCGGGAACTGAAAAACCTGATTGAAAGGCTTGTGATCATGACACCCGGGGATACTATCGAAGCCAGCGATCTGTCTGACTCGATCCGAATAGAGGGGCCTGACGTTCCAAGCCAAGAAGTCCATCCGGACGGGGAGGCTCTAAAGGAAGCCACCATGAGGTTCGAAAAGGAGTTTATCTTGAGGCGGCTTGCCCAGAATGACGGGAACGTCGCAAGGACTGCTGAACAGATCGGAATCGCCCGGAGGAATCTCCATCGAAAGATACGGCAACTCGGCATTCAGGTAGAGAGGCAAGGAGAGGTCCAATGAGGGGGAGGGTGATATGCCAAAACAAAAGAGCCCGCTTCGATTTCTCCATTGAGGAAACGTATGAAGCCGGAATTGTGCTTACTGGAACGGAGGTAAAGGCTCTCAGAGAGGGGAAGGCCAACCTGAAAGACAGCTTTGCAAAAATCAAGAACGAAGAGATTTTCCTCGTAGATGCCCACATCAGTCCCTACACCCACGGAAATCGGTTCAACCACGACCCAGATCGTCCTCGAAAGCTTTTGATGCACAAGCGAGAAATCAAGAGACTTTATGGAAAGTATCGGGAGAAAGGGTTCTCCATTATCCCCACCAAAATGTACTTTAAAGATGGGCGAGTCAAGGTAGAGATTGGACTCGGTAAGGGTAAGCGGGCTTATGATAAGAGAGAGTCTCTGAAACAGAAGACCGTGGAGCGTGAGGTGGAGAGGAGCTATCGAGGAGCCCGGATCAAACTCTAAGAAAGTCAGTTGCCAGCGTAACAAACCACGGATGGGGATCCAACCACATCAATCTTCAATGATGCAGTGTCAATCCCTCATCTCTTTTTAGATACCTGTACAGAATCCTCGGAATTGTTCTCACTTTTTTGTAGACCGACCTTTTTCCCTTGAGTTTCCTCATTGTGAGGATCCTCTTATCCCTTCGCTTCCTTGCTCTCGCGGTGGCCCTTTCGGGATTCGCAGTTCAATTAAAAGAAGGATAAAGGTCAAAGGAAAAAGGAGATTGGAGTTTCCTCGGTTTTGTGGAGGCTCAGGGACAAAAGGATCCATCTCCTGCAAATTCTCCTTCAGAGCCGAAGGGGTAGAAAAATTTGACCGTGAAAGGTTGGGAAACTTCGTCTTTTCTCGAATTGAAAACTCATAGACGTTTAGGTTATATTCGGACAGCAATTCTCCGACGTATCGGGGGAGACCGAGAGAAGAGTCGTGAGAACTGAGATGGGGGGTGTTTTTTTATGGAAAAGAGCTCTCAACTGATCGAATTCTACGGGACAGAATGCACCCACTGTCGGTCTATGGAGCCCCTTGTTGCGAGGCTTCAGGATGAGGAGGGTGTGGTCATCGAAAGGCTTGAGGTGTGGCATAACGAAGAAAACGCTAATTTAATGCGGCAGTACGACAAGGGCTACTGCGGCGGGGTTCCATTCTTTTATAACACAGGGACCGGAAAGTGGCTCTGTGGTTCTGTGAGTTATGAGAGACTGAAGGAGTGGGCTCTAGGCAGATAGATTTGGCTCTTCAGGAGGCAAGGATTCAATGATTGAGACATTCGATCCCCTGAAGGGGGAGATGTTGATGATCCTCCATCCAGACGGTCGCTGTGAGGAGAAGCTTAAGCCGGACCTGACTGACGAAACGGTTCAGACCCTCTACCGAAGGATGGTTTTTATTCGTTTGGCCGATCAGAGGGCGCTCGCCCTCCAGAGGCAGGGAAGGCTGGGGACCTATGCCCCGGTTCACGGCCAGGAAGCAGCACAGGTCGGTAGCGCCTATGCCCTTGGTGAGAAGGACTGGGTATTCCCTTCTTTCCGAGAGATGGGGGTTTGCACAATGAGAGGGGTGCCTCTCAAGGACATCTATCTCTACTGGATGGGAAACGAAATGGGACAGAAAGTTCCCGAAAACGTTCATGTGTTTCCCATATCGATCCCTGTGGGGAGCCACCCCCTCCATGCGGTTGGTGCTGCATGGGCTGCCAAATTGCGGGGTGAAAAAATCTGCATGGTAACCTACTTCGGCGATGGGGGGACGTCGGAAGGGGATTTTCATGAGGCCATGAACTTTGCCGGTGTATTCCAGACGCCGACGCTCTTTTTCTGTCAGAACAATCAGTACGCCATCTCGGTGCCGAGGAAAATTCAGACTGCCGCAAAGACACTGGCTCAGAAGGCAATCGCTTATGGTTTCCATGGGGTCCAGGTAGACGGAAATGACCTGTTCGCTGTGTACGCGGCCACAAAAGAGGCCCGGGAAAAGGCGCTATCTGGGGGTGGCCCGACCATGATTGAGGCCGTCACCTTCCGGTTCGGTCCGCACACCACGGCTGACGATCCCACAAAGTATCGCACGGATGCCGAGGTCGATGAATGGAAACCTCGGGATCCTCTACTGAGAACCCAACGCTATTTGAAGAAGAAAGGGCTCTGGAGCGAAGAAATCGAGAAAGAAATCAAGGAGGAGGCTGAGGCCGAAATCACCCAGGCTGTCGAGGACGCGGAGGGTTTCCCTCCACCGAAACCGGGAGAGTTTTTTCAATACACTTTCGCAGAACTCACACCGAATCTGAAGGAGCAGATGGATGATTTCCTGGCATTCTTGAAGGAGAAGGGGAACTGAGCGATGGCAAAGAGAAACATGGTCGAGGCCATCAATGCAGGTTTGATGGAAGAGATGGAAAAAGACCCTGCTGTCATGATCATCGGTGAAGATGTGGGGAAAGAGGGCGGGGTTTTCCGGGTGACCGATGGGCTCCAGGCAAAATTCGGACTTGAAAGAGCCGTGGATACACCACTTGCCGAATCGGGTATCGTGGGAGTTGCCCTCGGTTTAGCCATAAATGGGTTCAAACCAGTCGCAGAGCTCCAATTCATGGGCTTCCTCCCCCCCGCACTCGATCAAATCCTCAATCACATCTCGAGAATTCGAAACCGCTCTCGGGGAAGGTACACCTGTCCGATGGTGATCCGAATGCCTTACGGTGGCGGCATCCATGCCCCTGAGCACCATTCTGAGAGCATGGAGTCTATTCTGGCGCACATTCCTGGGATCAAAGTGGTCATTCCATCTACTCCCTATGATGCAAAAGGCTTGATCGTCGCTGCCATCAGAGATCCGGACCCTATTCTATTTCTTGAACCCAAGCGGGTCTATCGGGCCATCAAGGAGGAGGTTCCTGAAGATAATTACACGGTTCCGATTGGTGAGGCGAAGGTCCTCCGAGAGGGCGGTGACGTCACGGTGATCTGCTGGGGGGCTATGGTGCGTGAGGCTCTGCGCGCCGTCGAGATGGCCGCCGAAGAGGGAATTAACGCGGAGGTCATTGATCTGAGGGCTGTCTCCCCCATGGACGATAACACCTATCTGGAATCGGTTCGCAAGACGGCTCGCGTCGTGATTGTCCACGAGGCCCCAAAGACATGCGGGCTCGGTGCAGAAATCATTGCCAGGGTGAACGAGAAGGCGCTTCTCTCACTCGAAGCACCGGTAGAACGCGTGACCGGGTATGATACGACTTTTCCTCTGACGAAGATGGAACAGGACTATCTGCCAAGTCCTGAACGGATTCTAAGGGGAATCCGGAAAGTCATGGCTTTTTGAGGAGGTTTACGTGGCTTACGAATTCAAACTCCCTGATCTCGGGGAGGGGCTGACAGAAGGGGAAATCGTCAAATGGTTGGTCAAAGTGGGGGATTTCCTTGAAGAAGGCCAAACCTTTGTCCAGGTGGAAACTGACAAGGCAGTGATCGAGATCCCCTCCCCAAAGAAGGGGATGGTTCTACAGATTTTGGCAAAAGTGGGGGAGGCCGTCCAGGTGGGACAAGTCATCGTGGTTATCGGAGAACCTGGAGAGAAGATCGAGCCGGCTGCAGAGGCCAAAGGTGTGGAAAAGCCTGCCTCCGTTGGTGTGGTCGGGGAGTTGGAAGAGGCTGCCGAGGAGGTGGAAGAGAGAGTTCCTGAGAGACCCCCTGAGCCGCAGCCGGCAAAGGTTGAGGTCCTTGCCACTCCGGCAGTGAGAAAGTTTGCCAGGGAGTTGAAGGTCGAACTCAGTGGTCTCAAAGGTTCTGGGCCTCGTGGCCGTATCACCAAGGAGGACGTGCAGAAGACAGCCGAGGGACAGGAGGAAGCGCCAGCCGTCGAGGTCAAAGCGGCACGGAAGTATGACATGTATGGGTTCATCGAACGGGTGCCACTCCGGGGAATGCGAAAGACCATTGCCAAGGCCATGGCGAAATCGAAGTCAACGGCGGCACACGTCACGACCATCGATGAGGCAGATATCACGAATCTCGTGACGTTGAGAGAAAAAGAGAAGGACCGGGCTGCTAAGAGAGGAATCCATCTTACCTATATGCCCTTCTTGATTAAGGCGGCGGTCGCGGCTCTGGAGGAACACCCGTTCTTAAATGCATCGCTCGAGGATGAAACCGGCGAGATTATCCTGAAGAAGTATTTCAACATCGGCGTGGCCGTCGACACGAAAGATGGTCTGATGGTTCCTGTTGTTAAAAACGCCAAAGAGAAGAGCATTCTGGCATTGGCCGACGAGCTGCTGAAGCTTTCTGAGAAAGCTCGTGAGAGAACGATAGACCTCGCCGATCTGAAAGGGGGAACCTTTACCATCACCAATTACGGGGCGGTGGGAGGGATTTATGGGTCTCCCATTATCAATTATCCAGAAGTCGCTATCCTGGGTGTGGGGAAGATCTTGGAGAAGCCGGTGGTGATAGACGGAACGATAGAGATCCGGAAGGTACTGCCCCTGTCCCTTTCCTTTGACCACCGGGTAATCGACGGCGCCGAGGCAGCTAGATTCATGAATACGGTCATCGACCACCTTGAAGATCCGGATCTGATTCTCCTCGAGGGCTAGCTCTCTTTTGGACTTCCGAAGGCTTTCTGATCGTTATCGGCCGCACCTCAACGTGATGTTTCGCCTGGCTGGAATCAAGATAGATTGACATGGGTAATCTATCCTGTCTTCAGGGAGCTTCTCAGGCGACCTTGTCGTTACATCTACATTTGCCAGGAGCTTCAAGACCGGGTGACCATAAAGAAGACACGATGGCCGAGAAAACCGAAAAACATATCCCCTTCCCCATGAGACCATTGTCTACGTGTGTGCTAACTGTAGTGCGTTATAGTCAGGTTTGATGGCATTTGCAGAGTTCAGGGCCAATTGACCCGGCCTGGTCCGATCTTCCCCCGTTCTTGACCAAAGTCAAGGCAAACTCTCCCGAGGGAAGTTACACTAAATTATAGCTCGTGAAGAGAATGTTATCATAAGATCCCCCTGGTGTGGGTCGATGAATATCCGTCAGGGGTGGGGAGGTAAGGCCCTCCAAAAGTTAGAGGGGGGTGGAAGTATGAAATGTCCAGGCCAAGATACCCGTTACTGGAAGCCAGGGGACATTTTTAGTGTCCAATGCCCAAATTGTGGCCGGGGTGTCGAATTCTTCAAGGACGAGTCGACACGGCGGTGCAAAGGCTGTGGATTTAAGGTCATCAATTCCCAGATGGATTTTGGGTGTGCCGCTCACTGCAAGTTTGCCGAGCAGTGTCTGGGTGACCTTTCTCCCGAACTTCTAGCCAAAAGGGATGACCTTCTCAAAGATCGTGTTGCGATCGAGATGAAGCGATATTTCAAACAGGATTTCAAAAGGATCGGCCATGCTACACGAGTTGCCAGATACGCCGAGAAGATCGTGAAAGACGAAGAAGGAGATCCGGCGATCGTCCTGTCAGCTGCATATTTACATGACATCGGTATTAAGGATGCGGAGGAAAAAGATCAGGGCGCGGCGCCAGATTACCAATACCGGTGCGGCCCACCTGTGGCTCGGGAGATCCTGAAGAAACTGGACGCCAGCCGGGATTTGATCGACGAGGTGTGTGACATCATCGATCATCACCACCATCCCAGGTCTGAGGAGACTGTTAACTTCAAGATTGTCCATGATGCAGATCTTATCGTCAAGCTGGAAGAAGAACAGGAAGAGAGACCCATGGCGCGAGAGGCCCTTGCCAAGCGGATTGAGGAATCCTTGCTCACCCAAAGCGGCCGAGAATTGGCGAAGGCTGTCCTCTTGGATTCCCGGAAGTAATGCCAAAACTGGCCGCGTCGGCACTGAAAATGCTCCTTTAGTTCTTCCGACGAAATTTCTGACCCTTTCAAAGGCTTCCCGCCATGAGGCGGAATTCGACCTTAGGAACTCTCCGCCTTCGGCGGATCAGACAACACGGTACGAGGTGGCCCGTAAGGGTTCAGGTCGCCCCTTCGGGGATACTCCCCTCGCCAAGACGGGTACCCCTGAAACTTCGTCATGTTCGCTCAAAAACATTTTCCAGCCTCTCGCCAAAGGGCATTTTCGAGTCTGAACTGAACAAGAGGGTTGACGACCCTGAAAAGAGAGGAGAAGCGAATGAGAGTGGTTCGAAAGATTGTTGAGATTGAGGAGGACAAATGTGATGGTTGTGGGCAGTGCGTGCCGTCCTGTGCCGAGGGGGCCATTCAGATTGTGGACGGCAAGGCGAGACTCGTAGCAGAGAAATTCTGTGACGGCTTGGGAGCGTGTATCGGAGAGTGTCCTCTTGGGGCCCTTAAGGTCGTTGAACGAGCAGCAGAGGATTTTGACGAGAAGGCGGTAGAAAAACACTTGAAGACCCGGGAGACCATGGAAACCACAGCAGAAGCAGCGGCCTTCAGTTGTTCATCCGCCACGATGCAGAGCTTTTCTCATTCGGCATCGAACCCAAAGGGCACGGAGCCGCCAGATCGACCCGAAGCGGAGTCGGCTCTGACCCACTGGCCGATCCAAATTCACCTTGTTCCGCCAACCGCGCCGTTCTTGAAGGGAGCGGACTTGCTGGTTCTGGCAGACTGCACCCCCGTGGCTTATCCCAATCTCCATCAGGATCTTCTCAAGGGAAAAACGGTGATGATGGGTTGCCCGAAGTTCGATGACGCTGAGGCCTACGTCCGGAAGTTTGGTGAAATCTTTGACACTGCTAATATCAGGACCGTCACGGTTGCGGTCATGGAAGTGCCTTGCTGCCAGGCCCTTCCGGTTATCGTCAAAAAAGGAATGGAACTCGCACGTAAGGAGATCCCCATGGAAAAAGTCGTGGTCAGAAGGAGGGGTGATGTTTTGGCAAGGGCAGCTGCTTGAGATAGCTGAAACTGGCTCTCCATGGTGCACAATGGATCAAGCAGAGGCCTTTATAGAAGCTGAAGACTTTGCGGCCTTCTGAAAGACGAGTTGACAGGGAACAACGAGATAAATTATGATCTTAATAAAAAAGGGAGGTGACGAACATGGCGGAAGTCAAAATGCCTCACTCAGGACATGAGGAGCACTTATGCCTTTTGCAGAACACGGGCTACATCAATACCAATTTTGAAGACTATAAGAATCTTGTCAGAAACCCGAGTTTTGTCTGCAAAAACTGCGGCCGAACAGCGGCAAATGATGGAAACCTGTGTGCGCCAGAGAAATTATGAAACAAGAATAGCTTCTCTTTTTCTCTGAGTGCCATTTAGTGCTGTTTCTTCTTCGAAGCCGATATTGAACAAATTAACAGCCTCATCTTCTTCACCCTCGGTACTCTGCTGGTAAATTTCCAGCAGAGTCCGAGAGGTGGATTTCCATCTTCAGAGTCTGGCTACCACTTGTTGTGACACCTTGACCCAATATATCTTTCCATCCTGACCGACTATGGGCTTCCCTCTTAGGAGATTCTTTGCCCATGTTTTTCGGCAGACATGAGGTGTCACCCTTACACCCCACACCTTTTTCGTACCCTCTCCGAACTTATGGATGAGGGTTGTTTTGTTGTATCTCGCAAACACATACGGGTCAAAGGCTCTGGACTCATCCAGTCGGTGAAGCACTACCATAACTGCGTCATTTATCTTGAAGGACCGCTCGGTATTTGTCTTATTCTTCTCCCGTGGAATATAGACCTTATGTCTAAGCATCTGAATCTGGCTCCACTCCAACGTCAGTGCTTTCTCTATCCGGACCCCTGTATTTATCATGAACACGAAATAGTCATAGAGATCAGGGCATTTCTCCTGGAGATGCTTCAGGATCTTATCTACCTCTTCACTCTCAAGGTAAGCCTTTTTGGTTTTTTGCGGTGTCTTCTCTGGTATTTTCAACTTCGCTAGGAGACTTCTGGGCAGATGCCCCTCCTCCACCGCCCATTTGAACAAACCTTTGAATGCTGTCAAATATGTTCGAGCTGAATTGACATCTAAACCCGCTTTCAGCCTTTTGACCCTCCAATCGTTAACGATCCGCACATTGAGTAATCCTACTTTCACTTTCTTGAAATCCTTAATGATACCTCTGAACTTTTTTTCAGCTGATTTGCTGGCTGTTTTTTTTTCTTAAGGTCGATTTTCTGTTCCTTAATCTGCTCGGCTGTAAAACCGCTTCGGACTCATACCGACCTCCTTTCCCAGTCCAATATAAACTCAAAAATTAACATAAAACTTGGACCAGTTTTGGGGAGTCAGGCCAGCACAGTGCCCTGGGATATCGTCCACCAGCGCCGGAGGCAATTCTACCCCTCTTCTGGGGCCAAGTCAGTCCCCCAGGACAAAACTATGAAACTCTAACTTGAAAGTGGTACATATTATGGGGGCAGGTCAGATGAAAATATGACTTGGAGTGTTGGGGTACTGGACTGTTAGAGTGTTGGAGGAGATGATAAGAACTCGCTTTCTTATGTGGGAAGTATCGGAGAAATGCGGTTGTGTGTCAAGAAAAGGCGTATACCCAAAAATAGACATTGCCGTGGCGGGACCTGGTTTTTTGCCCCTTTGGGAGCTTTTGAGA
>WVXP01000194.1:0-1616 GCA_011773445.1 Pseudomonadota bacterium
TTGTCATCAAAACCGAGCCGTTCCAGATCCAGCGCAAGAGCCCCCTTCTCTAAGAGGCGCATCACCACCTTCTCACCGAAGATCGTCGGAAGCGTTGAGACCCTCAGGTCCACCTCACGGTGTCGAATTCGAATCGTGAACCGGCCGTCCTGAGGCAGGCGTCTCTCAGCGATGTCCATGTTGGCCATAATCTTGATTCGAGAGACAATGGCCATCTGCAATTCCTTGGCAGGGGAGATAACATCGCTAAGCACGCCATCGGTTCGGTACCGAATGTTAAGTCGCTTCTCTTGGGGTTCTACGTGAATGTCGCTAGCCCGCTCATTGATCGCATTGGCGATGATGTAGTCCACCAACCTGACGATCGGCGCCGCCTCGCTTTGTTCCTTCAGGCGTTCCAAGGCGATGTCCCGGTCCCCCTCTGAGTCTCTTTTCAGTTCCACATGGGTTTCAGAGACGTCCTGCAAGACCTTCTCAAGGCTCTCTTGCTGGCCCCCGATTGAATAGAATTTCTCGATCAGCAGTTTTGCCCCCTCCTTGGAGATAATGGCCGTGTTGATTCGGTGGTTGGTGAGGGCCCTCAGATCGTCAATCGCGATGATGTCAAAGGGATTGGCCATGGCCACATCGATCATGTTGTCATGGGCCTCCAGTGGAACAACCATATACTGTCTGGCCACCCTCTCGGGGATCATTCTGATGAGTTCGGGATCGATACTGGTAACGGATTCTGGTATGACGTGGTCAATATTGAGCTGTTTCGCCAAAGCATCGAGGACCGCCTTTTCCGAGGCAAAGCCCATATCGATGAGAATATCGCCGAGGAGTCCCCCCCGCTCCCGCTGTCGTTGAAGGGCTCTTTCCAGCTGTTTCGCAGTAACGACTCGATTCTCGACGAGGAGCGTGCCGAGGGATTTGTAGTCCAGGGTATAGCTTTTGGTTTGCCCGAATCCGCTGCTGTCTGCCAATTCTTCCAATAGAAACCTCTCAACCCGATTCTGAGCTCACGATATTCGGCGTTATGAAGATCATGGTCTCGTCAAAGTCTTGGCGTTCCGTCTTGTTCCTGAACAGTAAACCCACAAGCGGTATCTTGGAGAAAAAGGGAACCCCCTGCTGGGTTTCTCTCACATCGGTCGTGACAAGACCCCCGATCACGACCGTTTCCCCATCTCTTACCCTAATCTGGGAGGAGGCATTCCGCTTGTTAATTGTGAAAAACGGTTCGCCCTGAATGACGACCTCGTCCCCAATGGTGCTTCGTTCGAGTTGAACCAGCATCACGATGTTTCCGTCTTCGGTGATCTGGGGGATGATGTTGAGTTTCGTGCCGATATCCTGCTGGGCCACCTCGACCTGACCTGTCTCCGGATCCAACCCGCTGGCAACAGGCACCTGCTGACCGACTAGGATTTCAGCATTTTCATTCTCGACGACCTGGAGGCTCGGTTTTGAGATGATTTTCAGCTTACCCCTGGATTCCATTGCCTGAATCTCAATATCCAGTTCTAGATTATTCATGAGGGTAAAACCAATTGTTCCGAGCGGGGCAAACTCGCCCAGGATCGGAAGGTCGACGCCTAGATTTTGAGGAGTGCCGAGAAGACTCCCAGTGG
>WVXP01000194.1:1710-2165 GCA_011773445.1 Pseudomonadota bacterium
TCGATCTCACGGAGATTCGCCTCCACGTCTGTCACGAGCAGCGTGTTGGTCTCCCCCAGAAGCTGAATGTTGGCCCCCCGGTCCTCACCCTTCTCCTTATTGTGGCTGAGCAAAGGGTCTAGGATGTCCCTTAGCTCCTTAGCCTTGCCCTTTCTGGATGAGAGGGAATCACCAATATAGTCGAGCTGGATTTCCTTGGTTTGAAGCGGTTGTGTGAGTTTTTGAGCCTGTTTCAGTTGCTGCTGGACGCGTTGAATCTCAAGCTCATCCTGAAGTTTCGACCTGAGAGCCCTCAAATCATCGACGCGGATGATGTTGTCCTCGATCAGATAACCCAGGCCATTGCTCTTCACAATCGCATCAAAACCTGCGCGAAGGGTCGTATTCTCAATCTCGTAGGAGATTCGTCCTTCTACCCCTTTTCCAAGGACGATATTCAGGCCATATTCCTCGGC
>WVXP01000194.1:2185-2455 GCA_011773445.1 Pseudomonadota bacterium
ACAAGAGATCCGTTGCCTCCACACTTCCAATTGGCATGATCAAACCAAAAGTGAGAGACATGAAAAAAACGAGCCTAACGATTTTCATCAACTGCCTCATTTCTTGCCCTCGCGTTTTTGGGGAGGTGTCGATCCCTTCAGATACAGAAAATCGGTCTCATCTCCTTCCAAGAGAATGACGTGGTCATCCGCAATATGGTCGATTCTCTGCTGGCCGACCATTTCACCGGGTCTCAGGATCTTGTTATCGATAATGGCGATTTTACTTCC
>WVXP01000194.1:2492-5899 GCA_011773445.1 Pseudomonadota bacterium
GACCGGTTTCTTTGCCCCGAACGGATCTCGATGGACCGCGACCAGAGGTATTTTCTCGGGCTGATTGTTTGCATTTCCGCCCAATCCTCCCTGGCCGGCTGAAAGTTCATCCTTCAACTCCATGATGTTCAAGGTGAACTGGAGGCGATGAATCGCGGGGTCTTTCTCGTCGCTCTCCATCCGGAGGTCGTTCAGGCTCAAACGGAGGCCATTTTCTATCCGGTGTACAAAGTTGACGAGCTCCGTATAGGTAGCTCTGGTTTCAATCAGGAACGGATATTTTCGATATCCTGGGGCGTCTTCGTTCTCCAGCGGCTTAACGGCGACGAACCGAATATTCATCTGATTGCCCATCCTGTTGATCTGTTCCAGGAGGTCTGGGATACCCTTCATCGGGGAGAGATTTCGGCTCTTGAAAAAATTGACGTCCATCCCCATGACATCGACAATATCCTCACCGGTCCCTACCTTGGCACCCTGAGGCGTGGGGGCCTCAATTTGGGCCTCCAGCATAGCCCGACTCCTTGCAATTCGCTTTGCCCGCTTGTTTGTTGGATAGTAGAGGGTCGCGACAAAAAACACGCCCATCAAAATGGCAATTGTCAGAAGGATAGCAATCATATTACGGACAGACAGCATGAGATTACCCTTCCGCCCCTTTCCGCAGTAAACGACCGCTCAGTTCGAACTCCATAAACTCCCGATCCCGGGTTTTGACCCGCTGGGTGTAAACCAGGGCCAAGGGTTCGAAATCTCCACTAAAGGTCGAGGACTCGTTCAGATTCGTGATGAGGCGAGCAATGTGGTCGAGCGAATCCTTCCCCGGCGCCGTAAGGGTCTCACCCACTATGGTTAGCACCGTTTCTTTCACCTTTTTCCGGGGCTGCTTTGGATCTGGGGTTTTCTCAACTTCCTGCATGCTGAGACGAGTTAAACGAATGTC
Organism: Pseudomonadota bacterium; assembly: GCA_011773445.1. Lineage (GTDB taxonomy): Bacteria > Desulfobacterota > BSN033 > WVXP01 > WVXP01 > WVXP01. Next base: position 3,436 of record WVXP01000194.1, read on the forward strand.
ATCTGGAACGAGCCGACTCAAGTCCACGAGTTTCTCTTTCCAAAGCACTCGCTGTCCTGCCAATCGGACGAGCAGTGCATTCACTCCAGATTTCTGATTTGTATCGACTTGGGTCAGGAACTGCCGGAGCATGAGGATCTGTTTTTGATCCGACCTCATTTTCCGCTTCAAAGTGGCGATCTGTCCCGAATAGAGGTACCCATAGCCTAGGACGATCAGTATGATGATTCCGACAAAGACAAAAATCGGCACGCGGCTGGCAGAAGGCTCTTTGGGGACGGCTTTTGCCTCCTTGATCTCCTTGCCTCTTCTGCCGGGTCTGTAGATATTGATCTTAAATTTCATTTGTAGTCTCTCAGAGCCAGGCCAACAGCCAGAGCAAACTGACTGACCGGGCCCGGAATAGTGGCCCTCTTGGTTTCAATATGCCTAAAGGGATCAAAAATCCTTACCGGGAGTCCGAGATTTTCTCCGAGGTACTGCGCCAAGCCCTCCATATGGGCACTCCCCCCCGTCAGGACGATCTGGGTGAAACCCTTTGTTCTCGTCTGATTTTCGAAGTATGTCAGAGATCTTCGAACTTCTTTGATCAGCGCGTCCAGGGACGGCTTGATGACGTCAGTGAGGCTCCCGGAGTCCTTCCCACCTTCAGGAGGAGTGAGCTCACCTTTTTTATATCGCTCGGCATCTCCATAGGGAAGTGCGAGTTTCCGCTGAATATCACGGGTAAAATCATGCCCAGATATCATGAGGTTACGGACAAAGTATTGGCCCGTCTCGTTGTAGATACAGAGGGTCGTATTGCGGTCTCCCACATCGAGGACGATGATCCATTCGTCGTCGCCCATCTCTTCGTTGAAAAGGAAAGCGTTCATCACGGCCAGCGGGTTGACGTCGACAAGAACGGGATCGATGCTGGCCTCGTGAAGCAGGTCGATGTGCTGCTGAATGTGATCTTTGATGACAGCCACGAGGATTAAGCGGATTTTTCGTGACGATTTATCGAAACCGAAAACTTGGTAGTCGAGCTGGACCTCTTTGATATCAAATGGAATGAAGTTTCTGGACCAAAGATTAACGGAGGAAGAGAGTTCTTTGGCTGACATCTTCGGAACTTCCACCTGTCTGATAGCGGTGGAAACGCCGCCCACCGAAGTGACAATCTTGGCCCTATGAGAGGGGATGTTTTCCATGGCCTTCCTTATGGCACGAATCGTAGCATGAGTTCCGTCGCTTCCTTCTAAAGTCTTCTCTTGCGGTGAAACTCGAACCGCGTGTGCATGGAGTAATTCGGCCCGATGGGACCCTCTCTTTTCCAGATAGACGCACTTGATTGTGTGCGACCCCACATCGAGTCCGACCGTCCTTTTAGAGAGGGAAGGAAGAGGAAAACCCCTTCGCCGCTTCTTCTCAATACGAGGACTGGGCTCGGGCGCAGGAGCCCTCTTCTCAGCCCCTTTCAGTGGTATTACCTCGAGTTCCGCTCTCTCGCCCCGGATCACTTCGAGCAGTTGGTTCGTAGCGTCGATGTCCCTTTTCTTTTCTTTGTCCGTCAAGGTTGGCTGGCCCCCGTTTGCGAAGCGAGTCGCACCACCGCCTCATCGACCACATCCGATCCGCGAATCATCATCGTCAATAAGGCATGATGGCACAGAGTAATTATTTTTCGCGGATATCCCATGGTGTTCATAAAGATAGCCATATAACCATCATCCGTAAAGAGGGAAGACCCATTGTTCATTCCTGCGACATTCAATCGATATTCAATGAGTTTTCTCGTATCTGCCTCGTCGAGGGGAAGGAACTTGTACGTCATGTTGATCCGGTCCGTGAAGTTCTCACGTCCTTCGATTCGCCGCAAGAATTCCATCTGAGCAAAAAGAATCACCTGAAGAAGTTTGTATTCGTTCGTTTCATAGTTGAGCAGTGTCCGCAGGATCTCAATATGGGATGGGGAAAGCTTCTGACCCTCATCGATAATGAGAACAATGGTTTTCCGTTCCTCAATCCCAATCTGCAACAGGTATTTCTGAACCGCCTGTCGGTAATCGAAGGTACAACGTCTGGGTGCATCAATTTCAAAGAGAGAAACCAAATTGCTGAAGAACTGGAAGTCCGAGGTAAATGCCGGGTCCAGTATGTAATGGAATTTATAGATTTCTCTATCCTGCTCGAACCTTTGCAGCAGAACACGACTGAGCGTTGTCTTGCCGGTTCCCACTTCTCCAAGGATCAGATTGAGTCCTCGCTTGAGGCGAATAGAGATTTCAAGCTTTTGAAGACACTCCTTGTACTCGTCTGAGAGATAAAAGAAGCTCGGATCTGGAGTGCTCGAGAAGGGTTCTTTGTTGAGGCCTAGCAGTCTAAAGTATTCCATCGTTTTGTGGTGAAATACGCGACTTCTTTTGAAAATGTGAAAACAGCGCGAACCCTTTCACAGGCAAGAGGAGCACTTCTCAGACTA
>WVXP01000194.1:5977-7239 GCA_011773445.1 Pseudomonadota bacterium
ATGAAATTGACCGATTGTACCCCAATTCCGGTACAATGATGGCTCGTATTCCTCCACCCCAACTCAAATCAGAGGTCGGAAAGTAAACACAGCCTGGAAACCCCTTCCGGTTCCGATGGCTGGCCGCTCCGTTAAGCCTCCTTCATCGAGATGTCTTCAAAAACAGCATCCTTGGGCTCTTTCGCCCCAAGAAAACACACACATCCAGCCCTATCTCACAGGCATATATATATCGATTCAGGAGACATGTCAATCCAGGGATTCGAGAAGTTTCCTCAGTTTTTGAAGCAAGAAGTTTCTAACCTTCTGATGTTTCCCGACAATTTTGAATCCTTTGATTGGACCCTCAAATCTCTTCGCTCCCCCATTGCCGCCGTTGGCGCGTCAAGTGGGAACGGGCTTTTGCCCAAATTCCTTTAGACCACGTGTGTCGAAGTCATTTCCAGAGTATTTCACCAGAAAGTGGAAAAGGAAGCTCTGAACCAAAAGGCGGTGTTCGTGGTCCGTCGTCCGTGGTTCGTTATATAGAGACTAAGATTTGCCCATCCACGGCTATTCGAGTAACGGGCCCAGGGAATTTGGTTTTCAATCGAATGACGTGAAATGATCCGTATAACTGACCCCTGACAACCGACACCTGACAGCACCCAGAAAAGCTTTTGAGAAGCGAAAAGCGCTCCCTTTCCACTTTCATCGGACAAGAGCCGAGAAAAGGGATTTCAAAACGGCCCGGAGAATACGGACACCCTTTCACGCCAACGTCCCTCAGGGACATGAGCGTCCACAAAACTCAGGAAACCCCAGAGGAATTGACGATCAGACCAAAATCGACGATTTGGGGCGTCATGAAATCCGGCCTAAAGTCCCGACGGAAGAAACAGACGTCGCCCATGGTCGATTCTCGGTCGCCCTTGTACACCAAATAGAGTCCTTTAGTCCGAGAACCCCGGACCGGCCATATTGATTTTGCGACACAAAGATGCTAATTAGTCGTGCTAAACGGGAAGCTTCGAATGAAAACGGTGACCGGGGTTATCCTTGCCGGGGGAAAAAGCCAGAGAATGGGAAGGGACAAACTGTTTCTCAAAACCGGAGGCGTATCTCTTTTTGAGCGTGTTTATCGAGTTTTGAACCCGATTTTCGATGACCTCATTGTCATAGCCAACACGGCCAATCCGTTGCCCTCTTATGATGTTCGTGTTTATCCCGACTTGATCCCGAACAGGGGAGCTCTCGGTGGGCTCTACACGGGACTAAAATAC
>WVXP01000194.1:7349-8066 GCA_011773445.1 Pseudomonadota bacterium
GACATGCCTCAAACCGATTGAACATCTCATCTCGAAGAGCAACCTGAAGATCGTTGATTTTCTCATGGAAGTCAACGTAATATATGTCTCCGAAGGAGAGATCCTAAAGTACGATCCGACGTTGAAATCCTTCCTGAATATCAATACTGAGGAGGACCTCAGGCGAGCAGAAGCAATGCTCATTCGGGATATCGGTGGGGACGATCGATGATTTTCTATAGAGGTCGACGTGCAATCGTCGTGCTGATCATTGGATGGGGACTCCTTGCCGGAAACGGTGACCGCTCATCTGCTGAGACACCGTCTGAAGGTCAGATGGTGGCGGTAGCAGTAGGCGCGTATGAAGACAAACTCTACCCGGTCGTAGAGAGCCAAATCCTCGAGTTCCTTAAAAAATTTCCCGAGAGCCGCCATAGGCTGGAGATGACGTATCTCCTGGGAAGAACCTATTTTCGCCAGAACAAATTTGACAAGGCTCGTGAGACATTTCTTGGGCTCATCAATGACGATGCCGTGGATACGGCCGATCAAACAAACGGCCTGTTCTGGCTAGCCGAATCATGTGGGCAGCTCAATCGATGGAAGGAAGCCAAGGCCTACTATTTGGAATTCGTCGGAAGGACCTCGGATAGTCCCTTCCTGGAGAAAAGCTTCTATGCCTTAGGCCTCATCTCTTTTCAGGAGAAAGACCTCACACAGGCTGAAACCTACTTCCGC
>WVXP01000194.1:8092-8305 GCA_011773445.1 Pseudomonadota bacterium
AAAACTACCATCGGGCGGTTCAACTGCTCCGGGAAGCTATCTCAGCTCCCTCAGATCTCGCTGACCCCTTACGCCGCGAAGCCCTTTTTCAACTGGCTGAAAATCGGTTGAGGCTGGGCCAGTTCCAGTTGGCCCTTCAGCATTACGAGGAGTTTTATGGAGATTTTCCCCAGGACCCCCGTGCCCCTTTCGCACTGTATGGAGCGGGATGGT
>WVXP01000194.1:8312-11514 GCA_011773445.1 Pseudomonadota bacterium
AAGTCAGATCCGATTCATGATGCCCTCTACCGGATGGGAGAAATCCACCTTGAAAGCAAAAACTATGCAAAGGCCAGAGAGGTGTTCAGTCAATTCGTTGGTCAGTTTCCGCAAAGCGAGCTGTTCGCCCCAGGACTCGTCAACCTAGGATGGTCTCTCCTGAATCTTGGGGATTTCGATGGGGTGACTCAAGTCGCCCATCGCCTGCTCAAACTTCCATCAGGCCAAGTAGAAAGGGCCTTGCCCCAACTGCTACTCGGGGAGGTTCACTTTCAACGGGGTCAATACAAGGATGCCCTTCCTTATTTCTTCAATCTCCTTAACACACCATCTCAGAGGGAAAACGCATTGTACAAGATTTCCCGATGTTATTTCTATCAGGGAGAGTACAAAGACGCTATCACGAATGTTGAGATTCTGGCTCTTGAATACCCTGATTCGAAGAAACTGGGCGAGTGCCTCTATCTGAGAGGACGGGCGGCCATAAGCCTGGGAGACATTGAGAAGGCGATTGCCAGTTTCTCCGAAATCCTTCAAAAAGAGAGCGATGATTCCTGGACGGCAGCCGCGCAATATGAATTGGCGAAGATCTACTACGAGCGAAGGGATCAGAAAAAAGCCAAGGTCCTCTTTACAGAAGTTGCCCAGGACGCTTCCGGATCGGAAAGTGCGGTTCTGGCTTCATACTACCTCGGAATCATATACTCTAAGGAGCGCAACACCACGAAAGCCCTGGAATACCTCGATCGTGCCCTAGCGTCGAACAATGGCGCAATCAGGGCCGAGTCTCATTATCGAATTGGAGAGATCTATTTTCAGAAGAAGGCCTACAACCTCTCGCTCTATCATTTTCAGACGATTGTGGAAACCCTCACCGACCAGAAGGGTTGGGTTGAGTTAGCCTTTTTCGAAATCGGGAGTGTGCGGCTCGCTCAGGGGGAATCTGACGAGGCTGAGAGGGCTTTCCAGAGAGTGCTCGACCTCTCAAAGGATCCAGACCTGAGAGAGGCGTCTGAGAAGGTGCTTGTTTCTATTGAAAAACGGCGTCTGAAGCCATGAGAACTCCGTTGAAAGAACCGGCGATTCGACCCATGTACTGCGAGGATATCACGGAGGTCCTAGCCATCCAGAGGCATGTGCAAGGCCCTGCTTGGACACCGGATCATTTCGTGAATGAGCTGAGAAACGGTTTTTGTCATGCCTTCGTGGCTCACCTTGGACGCCAGATCCTGGGATATGTGATCTTCTGGATCATCCTTGACGAGGCTCATCTCCTCAACCTGGCGATCCACCCGAGTTTCAGGCGGAGCGGTGTCGGCAGGAGACTCATGGCATTTCTGATCCATTTCTCCCGTCGTCGCGGGGCGACGTGGATCGCCCTGGAAGTGAGAAAAACAAACACCCCCGCTCTAGCCCTATATTCCGAATTCGGTTTTCAACAAACGAGGGTGCGGAAAAGCTATTACCAGGACAATCATGAAGACGGAATCGTCATGGAACTCGAGCTCAAGCGCGAACCGACCTGACGCGACCTCTAAATCTCTTGAAACGAGGATCTTCCAATTCACGGGTGAGGTTGTAGAGAACCGGCTCGTTTCATCTTCGACCCATCGAATCGATCTCTCCATCCCTCACCGGGATTCGCTGAGGGTCAAACCGGGCGAGTTTTTCATGATTAGAACCGGTCCATTCCTCGACCCCCTTTTGAGAAGACCTTTTAGCGTCCATTCGATGGGTCGCCTCGGTGCCAGAGTGGAGCGGCTATCGATCTTATTTCGAGTTGTAGGTCAGGGGACGCAACTGATGGCTACATGGAGGAAGGGACAACCCGTGGATATGGTCGGACCTCTTGGAAGGGGCTACAGGATTCCAGAAGATCTGGGAACCGTTGCCATGGTGGCCGGAGGCCTCGGTATTGCCTCTCTTTTTGGCCTAGCCCAATCGATTCTGCAACGGAAGAAGGGGGCTGATGTGCGGATCTGTATCGGAGGGAACTCAAAAACGGATATCCTGATGAAACCAGAACTAGAGAGCATGGGAGCAAAGGTGAACGTGACCACAGAGGATGGAAGCATAGGGATGAGAGGCGTGGCAACGGACTGGCTCGAGGCAGAGAGCCTTCAGCTGGCGAGTGAGCGTGACACAGTGGTCTACGCCTGCGGACCCCTTGGAATGCTGGCGAAGGTGAATACCGTCACGGAGAGGTTTTCCATCCCCTGTCAGGTTTCTTTGGAGGCCCGGATGGCCTGCGGTGTGGGATCCTGTCTGGGCTGCGCCGTGAAGGCCCGAGATCAGGGCTACCACATGGTCTGCAAAGACGGACCTGTTTTCGATGCTGACGAGATCGACTGGGAAAGAACGAAACGACTCATTTGAGAACAGAAGTCAGTGATCAGAACTCAGGGGTCAGAATCAAAAAGGGGAAAGGAAAGGGTGTTCTCCCACGATAAGCATAAATGGCTCTAGGGGGATCATGGAGACAGAACCTGATCTTTCGGTCAACATTGCAGGCATATCGCTCAAGAACCCCGTGATAACGGCGTCTGGCACTTTTGGTTACGGTGACGAGTACACCCCTTTTGTCGATTTGAATCGACTGGGTGCGATTATCCCGAAGGGCATCTCATTACACCCCATCGAAGGCAACCCACCCCCACGCATCGTGGAAACCGCGGCCGGGATGCTCAACGCAATCGGTCTTCAAAACGTGGGGGTTGAGGCCTTTCTCCGCGAAAAACTCCCTTTCCTTCAGCAACATGAGGTGCCGATCATCGTGAATATCTTTGGCTACTCCGTGGAGGAATACAGCCAACTGGCCCAAAAATTCGATGGTCATGAGATTGACGGTCTCGAAGTCAACATCTCCTGCCCCAATGTAAAACGGGGAGGGTGTTTTTTTGGTCATGACCCTCGAATGGCTTTCGAGGTCATCCATGCAGTGAGACGCAAAACTTCACTTCCCATCATCGCCAAGCTCTCTCCTAACGTAACCGACATCACGGTCATCGCCAGGAGTGTTCAAGAGGGAGGGGCCGATGCAATCTCCCTCATCAATACCCTCCTCGGGATGGCTGTTGATGTCCAGACCCGAGTACCGACGCTCGGTAATGCCACAGGAGGGCTGTCAGGTCCGGCCATCAAACCCGTAGCATTGAGAATGGTCTGGCAGGTTGCGAAAGTAGCGCAGGTCCCCGTTATCGGC
>WVXP01000194.1:11567-14074 GCA_011773445.1 Pseudomonadota bacterium
GACGTTGTGGGAACTCTGAAGAATGAATAAAACCTGGCGGTTAAGGTCTTTCGATCTCGATCTCTCAGAAAACCTGGTGAAAGGCCTGGCACTTTCCCCACGGGCTGCTCAAGTCCTTGCAAATCGCGGCATCAAGACTTTAGAAGAAGGAGAACGTTTCATTCGCCCTTCCCTGTCTCACATCCGCAGCCCTACTCGGATGGCGAATATGGAGAACGCGGTCAGTCGGATCATTCAAGCCTTGGAGAATCGGGAAGAAGTACTCATATATGGGGATTATGACGTGGATGGCATCACATCGGCAGCCCTTCTGGTGGTCTTTTTCCGCGAGTTGGGGATGAAACCCCGCTACTACATTCCCCACCGTCTTACTGAGGGTTATGGGCTCAACATCGATGCTGTCAAACGCTTCAGCGTCGAAGGCGTCAATCTTTTGATCACATCAGATTGTGGCGTGTCCAACTACGAAGAAATCCTTGAAGCCGGCAGGCTCGGAATAGATACCCTTGTCGTCGATCACCATGAGCCTCCGGATGAGCTTCCTCCAGCACGAGCCGTTCTTAATCCAAAGCGAAGGGACTGTCCCTTCCCTTTTGAGGGACTTTCGGGCGTCGGGGTGGCATTTCAACTCCTCATCGCCCTTCGAGCAAAACTTCGGGAGAGAGGATTCTGGCACGGCTGCAATCCACCGAATCTGAGAAGGTACTTGGACTTGGTGTGCCTGGGGACCGTATCCNNGGGACCGTATCCGATCTGGTCCCCCTGCTTGACGAAAACCGAATTCTGGTCAAGTTCGGTCTTGAGGAGCTCACCGACGGAGAACGCAAGGGGATCAAAGCTTTGAAAACCGTTTCAGGTCTCGAGGGAAAAGCCATCAACACCGGTCATGTCGCATTCCAACTTGCTCCTCGCCTGAACGCCTGCGGTCGACTGGGTCACGCTGCTAGGGCGGTAGAACTCCTTCTAACAGATAACGCGAAGGAGGCCGAGAAGATTGCCTCAGAACTGGAACAGCTGAATTCCCGACGACAGACCCTGGAAGATCAGATCTTCAGCGAAATCTTCAGAGAGGTTGAACAGCATCCGGAGTTTCTTCGCGACACATGTCTCTTCTTCTCATCCCGTGACTGGCACCCTGGTGTCATCGGAATTGCTGCGTCCCGGCTGGTAGAGCGCTTTAGGATGCCCTCTGTCCTTATAGCGCTCAGCGAAGAAAACCTTGGAAAAGGATCTGCTCGGGCGACCGGGTGGCTGGACCTCTATCAGACCCTCAAGCAGTGCCAAGATCTACTTGTGGGTTTCGGCGGCCATCGAGCGGCAGCGGGCTTTACGGTCAGATCGGATTTGATTGGAGTTTTTCGGCAGGCATTTGAAAAAGCCGCATCCCAGGAGTTGACTGATGAGGTAAAGGCCCCGCGCCTTTACATCGATGCGGAAGTCAAGCTGGAAGAAATCGACTACCGCCTCGTTGAGGAACTGATGCTTTTTGAACCGTACGGAATGGGTAACCCGAAGCCCCTTTTTCTCACAAGGAATGTCGCCGTATGGGAAAGAAGAATCGTTGGAGGCGATAGCCTTAAACTGAAAATCGGCGACCGAAAGATATTTGACGCCATAGGATTTCGGATGGGCGATCGACTCCCTCTCCTGTCAGACCCGATCGATCTGGTCTTCACCCCTCAACTGAATCACTGGTTGGGATCGAGAAAGATCGAATTGGAGATGAAGGACCTGACTCCCCACGCCGTGCGACAGGATCTGGCATCCGCTCAATGACAGGACGGGCGTCACCGAGAGGTCAAAGTCTGAGGCACTGCTTCAAGGCCCGCGCTTTGTCCAATTTCCTTCATATATCGTATGATACCGTCCCTGATACCGCTGGCGAGTTCTTCAAGATACCGATCGCTTCCCAGCCTCTTTTCCTCGTCTCGATTGCTTATAAAGGAAACCTCAACAAGAATGCAGGGCATATTCGCGCCGATCAGGACGTAGAATGGGGCCTCTTTGACACCCAGATTCTTGACTCGACTGTATTTGCCTCGAAGGCGGCCGTAGATCGAACCCTGGACCTGTTCCGCCAGCGCAAGCGATTCATTGTACTTAACGTTTCGCATAAGGTCGTACAAAATGTACTCAAGATCACTCAGTTTCTTTGTCGACACAGCATTCTCGATAGCCGCCAGCTCCATCGCCTCCTCGTCCGTTGCAAAGTTGAGCACATAAGTTTCAACACCTCTCGTGCTCCTTCCTCTGGCGGCATTTGCGTGAATCGAGATGAAAAGATCCGCCTTCTGGGTATTGGCAATCGCCGTTCTCTCGTCCAGCGGGAGGAACCTGTCGTCTCTCCGGGTGAGAACCGGCTCCAGCTGCAGCTCCTGCCGGAGTTTTCTTTCCAATTTCTTGGCAATCCTTAAGACCACGTCCTTTTCCATGAGGCCACTTGGACCGATGGCACCCGGATCCTTTCCACCGTGGCCGGGATCGATAACCACTCTCCCGATCCCGAG
>WVXP01000194.1:14086-14282 GCA_011773445.1 Pseudomonadota bacterium
TTTCCGTGGACATCGATGACGATTCGAAATGGAGGCCTGAGCGGGAAAGTCTTGTAACTGCTTAGGGATTCCATGTCGAGGACAACCCGAACCACGTCCTGTGTGTGCTGGCCCACCCTTGCTTTGGTCAAAAGTCCATCCTGGATGGGTATGGGCTGGTGCAGTCCGGGTTCTAGCCGGGCCGATTCGATATCGA
>WVXP01000194.1:14375-15642 GCA_011773445.1 Pseudomonadota bacterium
TAGTCAGGACTCGACCAGTGTCTGATCCCTGTGACCTGAACCAGCCGTTTCGGCTTTGGAAGGTATGGCTCAAGTTCAGCGAGACGTTGTCGCGCTTCTCCGACCATGTCACCCGCGGGGAACCGCTCCACCACCTTGGAGAATCCTAGATAAGCTCTCTCATAATCACCGCTCTCTTGCTGGATGACCGCAATTCTAAACTGAGCGTCATCAGCGTAGCGACTCGCGGGGTAGAGAATTGTTAGCCGCTGGTAAGGTGAAATGGCCAAGTTCAGGTCAGACGCGAGACCCGAATAATGGCTGAGTTCCTCGTAAAGCCTGCCGACCATGTACAGCGCATCATCGGCACGGTTACTCTTCGGAAATGTTTCGTAAACCCTCTCAAATCGGAGAATGCACCGCTTCCAATAGACTCGTTTTTTCTTCTTCTGCTCCGACTTCTGCAGGGCATGATACGCGTCTGCGGCCTCCTGGTAGAGCGCCTCGGCCTCGCTTGAGGCTGAAGCGAGGGGATCTAGGGGCAACAGCCAAAAAATGAGGCTCATCAGCAATACCCCCGCGACCGACCGAGCATGGGTCATGGATGCCTTCTGGAGTTTCATCATTGCTTGCCCCGAGCAGTCAGGTTTTCTGCGAATGATTCCCCATATCTTTCTTATCCTCTCTGCGAATACCTGACACCTGACTGCCGAACCCTCGTCTTTCACATGCAGAGGCCGAGCCTGGAAATTCCTCCTGGCTCGGCCTCACTTTACCAGATAGCAGACGGGGTAACAAGCCGCTGCTGAGACTTATACTGTATCCTGAATGATTTTCGGCGATATGAAGATCAACAGATCCCTCCTGTCGTCGGATTTGACGGTCTTCTTGAAAAAATAGCCTAGGATTGGAATGCTGCCGAGCAGGGGAACCCGCTCCTGGTTGTCGGCCTTTTCGATGCTGTAGATCCCGGCAATGACCACAATGTCACCATCCCTGACGAGGACCTCGGTGATCGCCTCTTTTTTATCAATTGCGGGAACCCCCTGGACCGTAATCGAATCATCGGGAGTGTCTTTTGATGCCTTGATGTTCATCTTGATATGCCCATCATTCGTGACATGGGGAGTCACTGTGAGTTTGATGTTCGCCTCGACGAATTCCGTCGTCGCCGTCCCCTCTGCCGTGAGCTTCAGGTAGGGAATTCTGAGACCCTGCTCAATCGAAGCCTCTTTGTTGTCAAGGGTGGCGATTCTCGGAGCCGAAATAATCTCCCCCTCTCCAGCGG
>WVXP01000194.1:15706-16390 GCA_011773445.1 Pseudomonadota bacterium
CCGCCAATCTGGGTGTCGTCGAGCGTCCCTCCCCACTTGATGCCCAGTTCTCGCGAGAAATTGGTGCTCGCCTCAACGATTCTTGCTTCGATAATGACCTGGGGTGTCTTCGTATCCAGACTCCCGACGAGTTCCCTGGCTTCAACAACGTTTCTCGGAATGTCTTTCACAATCAGCGTATTTGTCCGGCTGTCGATGGAAACTGATCCTCGTTCGGTGAGTATATTCTTGACCTGCGATGCGAGTTCTTGAGCGGTTGAGTAATTCACCGGGATGAGTTCGGTCACGAGATCCTCTAGCTTCTCCTTTGTTCGCTTGGAACTGAGAACTTCCTCCTCCTCCTTTTTGAGACGTGGGACAGGAGCAACGCGAATCACATTCCCCACACGCATCTTACCGAGATTATTGGAAAAGAGAATGATGTCCAAGGCCTGGTCCCAGGGCACATCAATGAGTCGAATTGTCACTTTACCTTTCACATCATCACCTGCCACGATGTTGAGGTTGCTCACCTCGGCGATGAGACGGAGGATATTCTTGATATCGGCGTCCTTGAAGTCAAGAGAGAGACGCCTTCCCGTGTAGACCTTCCCCGGTGTAATGGCGAATTCATAGATCGGTTTCTCCTCGGCTGCTGCTTCTGGTTCCAGGGTCTCGGGTTTTGATTCGGGATTGTTCGCCTCC
>WVXP01000194.1:16396-18861 GCA_011773445.1 Pseudomonadota bacterium
CTCCTGTTCAGGGGCGGGTTCATCTGCGATCTGTTCCTGACCCGTCGCTGCCGGCGAACCTGATTCAGTTTCTCCGGTATCTCTCAAGCCCTCTGTTTCAGCATGTTCCTCCTGAGCGGGGGCTGATTTTTGTGGTTCCTCAGCCTCGGGAGCCATGGCTAGGATTGCTTTGTCACCCTCCCCGGCCCCCGTTCTCTGGGGTCTCTGAAAATCGACAAAAATCCGGTTGCCCTCCTGGAAGGCTTCGAAATCGACCATCTCTTTCAGGTGAATGACGACTCTGACATCCATCGAGGTCTCTGATCTCACATTGTAGAGACGAATGTATTCAACAGCGCTGTCAAAAGCCCGCGTGTCGAAGTCCCTCTTGAGGTGTTCGGGGGCGGTCGTCTTCTTCAATTCCACGACGATTTCTCGTTGAGAGACCTTGAAAATCTCGTAGTCGACCTTCTCCGAGCTGGAAAGGACCATGCGAGACTTGTTGTCGATCTGTTTGAAATCGACAGCAGCGAGAAATCCTGCTACCTCGCGTTCCAAGGCCCCCGCATCCCCCAGAGCAACAACCAAATTACTCTGCAACCGATCAATCCGGTAAGGGGACAATTTGGAGCCCGAGGCATCGAAAACCAATCGCGTTTTTTTCGGATGTCTTCCGATACGAACTCGCTTGAGGTGTGATGTTTCGGCCGTGACAGCATTTTTGGGAAAGCGGCTTTCCAGGTTCCACAAATCGATCACGAGACGTGGCGGAGACTCTAGCGTGAATGCATTGTAGTCTCCGACGATTCCATCCGCCACGATGGTCACTTCAGTGATGTCACCTCGCTTCACGATAGAAACATCCGTCAAAGCTTTGGCGGGTTCCAGGCTGGTGAGAGTCTCGACCTCCTCGGCTAATCCTGGCTTCTCTTCTAGGACAAGCTTCCGCTCCCTCGCTTTTTCGATATCGACATAGAGTTTATTGGCCTCCTGAGTGATGTTGTAGTCCACCCTATCCACAAGCCCAATGTCGATCCGCCCGCTATCACCATCTGCCATGGCGACGATCTCGGTCACCGTTCCATCATTAACAAATATGGGAGTCATCACATCCAAGGAGGCATTCGGAATTTTGACAGAGATCCTCAACGGGTCCTCGAGCAACTCGAGGAATTCATACATCACCTCACGAGATCCCTCGATTGTGACTCGCGTGTACCCTTCCTCCTCCGAAAAAGTGATTGCCCTTATGCTGACCGGCTCCCTCATGGTCGGAGGAAGCGTAGGTTTTTCTGGTCTCCGAAGGACACTGCATCCTACAAAGGAAGCCGCGAGGACCGCGGTCAGGAGCACGAGATTCAGTCCAATAAAGCGTTTCCACCTCCAATCTTTCATTTCTTACCTCCTTCCTCCGGGAGTTCTATGACAACTTCTCGCATCTTTGACTGGGTTCCATAGAGGGTCAGGGGCTCTTCAATGACCACCCGGTCTAGGTGAACGGCTTTCACCTTGCCGCCCCGTTTTCCAATGAAGGTGCCTTTCTTGAGAGTGAACCCCTTGCCAGCGGAGTCTTCCACCATAGCGAAGCTGTCATCACCGCTCATCCAGACGATTGCAGTCAGCTTGAGCTGACTGAGATCGTATTCTTGGAGCGGCGTTCTAGGGACCCCCGTCACCGTCTTTCCTTCGGTGCCAATCTTAATGAAAGGTTTGAAAGGGTCGACCTTCCCCCGAGGATCATACGAGAATACAGGCTTTTCTTTGCGGGCCGCTCGCGTGTTTGTCGGAGAAGATTTTGTCGCGGTTTTTTTCGNNTTGTGTGACAGGGGGAGGGGCCGAGGGTTTCTCACAGCCGGAGAAAGAAAACGCCACCCCCACCAGGAGAATCATGATTTTCGTAAGCCTTCTAATCCGGCCTGAGTGTAACATTGCCTTGTCTCTCCTTATTTCCTAGATTTGCTCTTTTTGTCCTTCTACTTCTTTTGGCCCTTTCCTCTGGGCTCTTCCAAAAAGCGAAACGTCGTCGCCACACACTGGGCTTGGAGTAATGTTTGATTTCCAGATTTCTGGTTAGGCGCCATCTTAAAGTTTTCCACATTGATGATTCGTGACATTTTACTGATTCGATCGAAGAACACCCCTGTGTTATGATAGGATCCAAGAAAAACCAGTTCCAAGGGGACCTCCGCATAGAACTGCTTGGGGCGCTCCTTGGACGGTCGAAATCTCAAAAACTCGAGATTCGACTCTTTGCCCAATTTCGAGATGTTCTTCAACAACTCCGGAATTTCCCGCTGGTTTGGCAGCTGTGTCAGCGCTTCCTTGAGTTGTGCCTCGAGTTGACCGACCTCTTTCTCGAATCTCTCAAGATTTTTGGCCACTGCTCGGCTTTCGCTCAACTCTTGAAGCTTCATATCTCTTTGATCGCTAAGGCGTCTAATTTCTTCTCGTTGAGGCAAATAGGCGAGATAGCCATACAGGCCGAC
>WVXP01000194.1:18926-19307 GCA_011773445.1 Pseudomonadota bacterium
ATTTTGGACTGCTGCAATTCCTTCATGAAGTTGGCAATCGTCTCATCGTCGAGGGCGACTCCTTGAAGCGTCAATTTGTCGTTCTTTTTGTCAAGAGATTTGAGCCACATTTTTTCAGGGATTTTGGAGGCCAATAGACTCATGATTTGGATAGGTCGAGTTCTGTTCAGATTTAGGGTATCGATAATATTCAACTTTTCCTGAAGGATTTTCTTATTCGCCTTAGCTTTATTGATCTTGCGTTTGATAACCTCCAAGCGCTTCAGCTCAGCCTCTGCGTCCCTGATCTGGGTGACGACTGCCTCCCGCTGTCGGCTAGACATCCACTGTGCAAAGCCTATGCCGACCAGAACCAGAACCATAGCGAGAACGAAGATTGTC
>WVXP01000194.1:19371-22037 GCA_011773445.1 Pseudomonadota bacterium
TCTCCAACCCTCCTCAAGGCTAGCCCAACCCCGACAGCCATCATGGGGCTGATATCGTTGATATAATCGAGGCTGAGTTCCTTTTTGGTGATTTCAATATTTTGAAAGGGATCGACCACCTCCACGGGTACGCCGACTTGGGCTTCGATCACCTTGCTTAGTCCTTCTATTTTGGCGCAGCCACCACTGATAAAGAGTTTGTCAGCCTTCTGGTCGGACGTCTTCTGGAAATAGTCCAACGACTGCGCGATCTCGGAAGCAAAATCCGAAGAGGCGGTCTTCAGAATACTATCAATGGCCCCCTGCTTGCTGTCATCGATTTTGCTCCCCACCTTCAACGCCTCGGCCTCTTCGTGGTCAATATGGAGATGTTTCTGTATCTCTTCGGTAATGTAACTTCCCCCTTTGAAGACGTCCCTTGTGAATGCCGATATGCCATCCTTCATAACGTTAATATTCATCACGTTGGCGCCGATGTCGACGAGGGCAACAATCTCTCCTCGTTTCATCGGATAATTGGCCTGATACATGTTTTCGAGCGCAAAAGCGTCGATGTCCACAATCACGGGGGTCAGTCCGGCCTCCAGGAGGACGGACAGATAATCGTTAATGATATCCTTCTTGGCGGCAACCAGAATAACATCCATGAGTTCGTCGTTTCCCTCATTGGCCCCGAGAATCTGGAAATCGATATTCACATCACTGGCGTCAAAAGGGATGTATCTTTCAGCTTCCCACTGGATCGATTCCGCGAGTTCGTCTTCCGTGATGACGGGAAGGTTAATCTTCTTAACGATTACCGAATGACCGGAAACCGAAGTCACGACTTCCTTGGTCCTGATTTTGAAACTTTTGATCAGATCGCGGATCGTATCCACGATGACCACCGAATCCATGAGCGACCCATCCACAATGGCCTCGGGTGGGATATTCGCCAAAGCACTGTTGACCAATCTGTAACCTCTTTTCGTCTCGGTAAGTTCCACAACCTTAATGGAACTCGAACCGATGTCTAGGCCAATAACTTCCTTTTTCTTTCCAAGTAGCATGTCTTTCTCCCCTTCTCAGGCAATAGCGTATTTTTTGATTTTCTCTCTCAGGGTGGACCTTGAAATCCCAAGGCTTCTGGCCGCTTTCGANNTTCCAGAGAAGTGTCACCGGGGTTCACCGATGCCGAATGAGCTACACTTTGGTATTCCCTAAGTTCTATGGGAAGGGTCTCCGGAGAGATCTCCTCGGTGGCAGAGAGAATCATCGCCCTCTCGATGATATTCTTCAATTCTCGAACATTTCCCGGCCAGAAATAGTTCAACAACAAAGCCTTTGCCTCTTCTGAAATTCCTTGGATATTTTTTCCCAGCTCCTTATTACCCTCCTCAATAAAAAGGTTCGTTAGAAGGAGAATATCCTCCCTTCTCTCCCTTAGGGGAGGGATGTCCAGGACCATGACCTTGAGCCGGTAGTACAACTCCTTGCGAAATTTGCTGTCGTTGACCATTTCAGCCAGGTTCCTATTACTGGCAGCAATGAATCGAAGATCAACATGGATCTCCCGGGACCCTCCGACCCGCATGAAGGACTGGGTTTCTAGAACGCGAAGGAGCTTGGACTGAAGATACTGATTCATGTCTCCGATCTCATCGAGGAAGATGGTTCCTCCGCTCGCCAGCTCAAAGAGCCCTTTTTTGGTTGTTTTGGCATCTGTAAAAGCACCCTTCTCGTAACCAAACAGCTCAGTCTCCAAAAGGTTCTCGGGAATGGCACTGCAGTTGATTTTAATCAAGGGGCGGTGAGCTCGCTTGCTGCTGTAATGGATAGCGTTGGTCGCGAGCTCCTTGCCAGTTCCGCTCTCTCCCTGAATCAGAACAGAGGTTCTCGGTGTCTGAGCAATCATCTGAATCAACTCTCTCACATTCTGAATCTGCGGGCTATTTCCAAAGATTTGAACATCTTTGTCCTCGTTTTCGTGCTGTCGCTTGAGTCGGCGAACCTCGTTCCGCAGGGTCTGTGTCTCAATGGCCTTCTGGATGAGGAGCTTCAACTCGTCAAGCTCAAAGGGCTTGTTGATGTAATCATAGGCCCCTGATTTCATAGCGATTACAGCGGTTTGTACATCAGAGTAAGCCGTCATCATGACGACCATCAAATCGGTATCGATCTCCTTCATCTTCTTTAGGACCGCAATGCCATCCATGTCTGGGAGTCGGATGTCCAGAAGGACCAGATCAATCAGTTGTTGATGAATCGACTCGATCGCTTTTCTGCCGGTATCTATCGTATGAACGTCATACTCTTGCTTTGTGAACACATCTGAAAGTGTCTGCCGCATGACCTCATCGTCGTCTACAACGAGTATGACTGGCTTCATCAGTTACTCCTCGTCGCCACCGTTCGGAAGAGGTAGTGTTATGAAGAACGTGGTCCCGTAACCCCCCCGGCTTTCAACATTGATGGTCCCCCCATGTCTTTTGATAATCTGATACGAGATGGATAGTCCCAGTCCAACGCCTTTTGCCTTGGTTGTAAAGAAGGGATCGAATATCTTTGAAATGATGGTTGGAGGGATGCCCCGCCCTGTATCACTAACCGCGACTTGCACATAATTCGGTTTGGAACGGCTCAGGGGGTTCGAATATGCAGGCTCCGCCTCAATTCGCAGCTCCCCT
>WVXP01000194.1:22050-24354 GCA_011773445.1 Pseudomonadota bacterium
TTCACCTTTGGGAGCGAAGCGTGGTATTTTTCCGCGAATGTGATCCCGCGATCGCCGATATCCTTGATAAGCAATGGGGTGATTTCATTCACGATGTCCTTGATGTGGCAGAAATCGAGGTTCGGTTTTTGCGGTTTGGCAAAGGAAAAGAAGATCTTTAACAGATCATTCAGTCGGTCGATCTCCTTGGTGATTCGGTTGAGATACTCCCTCTTTGAATCACTTCCTTCCATCTCCTCACCCATGGCCTGGGCTGTCGTCTTAATACCGGCCAGTGGGTTGCGGATTTCGTGGGCGATACCCGAAGAAATCTCACCCAAGGATACCAGGCGATCCATCCTCAAAATCTCTTCCTGCATTTTGTAAACGTTCGTCAAATCCCGAAAAATGACAATCTCGCCAATTTTGCTACCATGAATGTCCAGGTGATTATTGATCGTGAAACCCGTTGGAATGTTCACACCATCCTTTCGTCTGATCGCTCCCTCCCTCCGCGTATCAATGTCACCGGGGTGGTCGAAGGGGATCCCGATGAGGTTTCTTTTTGCTTTGTTTTCCTTTAGATGAAGAATCTCAATATCCCGCCCAATGACCTCCTCTGATGTGTAGCCGAGAATATTCTCCGTAGCCCTGTTGATATATGTGATCTTTCCCTGATTGTCCACCAAGATCAGCCCACTACTAATCGATTGAATGATGCTCTCGTTGAAATTCTTGAGTCGTTCGATCTCTTGGGACAACTCCTCGACTCGGAATAGGAGATTAGAACGGTTTTTGGTCCGGCGGGACGAATCGATTTGGCGTCTCACCTCTCTCCCTCCGACCATAGCGTTCGCCCTCTCGGTCAAAATTCAACCATGAGCCGATCGATATCGAGAAAATAGATTTTCCGCCCTCGCCCCATGGGAGCAATCCCTCGGATGTAAGCCAGACTCTTTTCTTCTCGAATCATCCCCGAAGGAATTTCCTTCTTCTGAAGGAGACGATCCGCCAGCACGCCGACAGTTCTTTCACCCTTCTTGATGAGGAGCACGATTTTTTCCTTGGCTTCGACAGTGTCTTTGAATCTGAACAGACGAAACAGGTTGATCAGAGGAAAACGCACGCCCCGAATGCGGATGTCGCTGTCCCGCCAGATCGTCCCCACCATCCGATGTGGAATCTGGACAGACCGCAGCACCAGATCTTTTTCGATTGCAAAAACCCTGCCGGAAGATGACACCAAGACGGTTTTTACCATTTCCGAAGGCGCCGAGAGGTCGACGCCACTGCGAAGCGTCTTTGTGATGACCCCCAACTGCCGGATCTCCTTTCGCAACTGCTGTAATAGTGCCCTCAGGGTTTCCGTCGACGCCTCACCATCTCCTCTACCTTCAAGATGAACTGCCTTTTCGGCTGGCGCCTTGGCTGTGTCCTGCATAAGACGATGCCTCGCGAGAAGCCCGGATAGGACCAAATTTCTATAGTCATCCTTGTCTTGCAGCTCATTGCAAAAGAGCTTGATACTATCCTTGGCCTCCAAAAGAAACCGAAGGTTCTCCGGTGTAATATTCCCCGCGTCGTCGGCTAGGGAGTGTGCCACCTCGCCCATTACCTCGAACAGCTGAAGGAGTGAACGATCCTTGCCATAGGCCTCCTTCAGGGACCCCAACTCCGAGATGATCTTATCGATCAAATCTGAACTGATTTCCCATTCGAGAGACAATAGATGGGTTTCCAGGTTCTCCAGATTCCGTGTGGGTCCGTCAGTCTCTCTCGAAACAGGTTCCTCTGTCCCTGAGGGTCTCTCGATGCCCGAGTCCGGAGCGGGGGAAACCCGGTCCATTTCAGAAGCTCCCGTCGGTTCCGGGGACCCCGTACTCGGGGCCTTTGATGAAACCTTATCGCCTCCTTGTTCATCCTCCACGAAACGACGATCGATGGACCGATCGATCTCCTGTTCGAGTTCCTGAGAAGGGGAGCCTAGGTCCATCTCAGGAGCCTCAACAGGCTCAGCAGGCGCCTCTCTCGCACCCGCAGAAGAGGTCTTACCTTTCTCTCCACCCTTCTCCACAAAAAGCCTATCGATGGCCTGGTCGATCTCCTGTTCGAGCTCCTGTTCAGTTCTTTTGATATCCCCTTCTTTCATTGGCATACTCCCGGGTTTAGGTTATAAACCCCCGGTTCCCACAACAGACCTCCCCTTTCCATCATTGAGAAGGATCTTCTTACTCACAGCCTTGACAACGAGCTTGCTGATCTCTCTCAACGTTTCGTACACGCCCTCGCCCTTGAGTGCACTCGCTGTGAAATACGGGGCCTTCA
>WVXP01000194.1:24460-24718 GCA_011773445.1 Pseudomonadota bacterium
CTTTTCTCGGCCAGGTTCTTGGCAAGATTAATCAGGCTCTCGATGTTCTTTTCTCGCTGGGTCTTCAACGAATCGGCGACGAATACAACACCATCCACACCCTTCAAAACAAGTTTTCTCGTCGCATCATAATGGACCTGACCCGGGACCGTATAAAGCTGAACCCGA
This sequence comes from Pseudomonadota bacterium, assembly GCA_011773445.1. Taxonomy (GTDB): domain Bacteria; phylum Desulfobacterota; class BSN033; order WVXP01; family WVXP01; genus WVXP01. The sequence goes on from WVXP01000194.1 coordinate 24,629, forward strand.
ATGTCAAAACATCGGATCTTTCCCAGGCTCAGGGAAAGGAAGTCGAAAAAGATCGTTCGGTCTCCATCGGTGTCTATTGAGACCATTTTC
>WVXP01000072.1:0-141 GCA_011773445.1 Pseudomonadota bacterium
CACAGTCAGGTAATGTTGAACCGGCTTTCCAACCGTGAGAGCCTGGTGATGGTCTCTCATCTCCTGGGCACGGAGGAGCTCGATAAGGACCTTGAGGAGTTCATCCTCGAGAAGACCGAAGGGGTCCCCTTTTTCATCGAG
>WVXP01000072.1:265-3372 GCA_011773445.1 Pseudomonadota bacterium
GCCTTCTCCAGACGATGTCAGTGATTGGGAGGGAGTTCAGCTACGATTTAGTCAAGAGGGTAACGGACCTCTCGGAAGAAGAATTATGGTCCCATCTCTCGGCCTTGAAGGACTCAGAGCTCCTCTATGAGAGGGGGATCTATCCCCAGTCGAGCTATCTCTTCAAGCACGCGCTCACCCAGGAGGTTGCCTACAACAGCTTACTCCTCAAGAGGAGAAAGGAGATTCATCAGCAGATAGGAGAGACCATAGAGGCCCTCTACCCCGATCGACTCGAAGAACACTACGAACTGTTGGCCTACCACTGTTCGCACAGTGCCAATACGGACAAGGCGGTGCAGTATCTGGATCTTGCCAACCAGAAGACCATAAGGATCAACGCCATGGAGGAGGCCAAGGCCTATTTTGATGAGGCCATGGAGCTCCTCGATACCCTGCCTGAGACCGAGGAGAACCGACAGCGACGAATCTCCCTGTTGGTAAGCCAGGGGGAGGTTTTCCTGCTGCTCTTCAAGACCTCCGAGTATTACGAGCTTTTGGCCCGCTACGAGCCCATGGCGATCGAGTTAGGCAATCAGGCGCTGTTAGGAGCACTCTATAGCCGTATGGGACACTGTGAATTTGGGTTCGGCAACTTTGACCAGGGCATCAGAAGGTTGACCAAAGCGGCCGAGCTCTGTGAGGCTGCGGGGAACGCTGAAGATGCTGGGTACGCATATGCCTTTTTGGGATGGAACCTTCTGTATAAGGGCCACTACGACAGAGTCCTCACCGTGAAAGAAGAGCTTCTTCGGGTGATGAAGCAGCGCTTTAACCCTCGCTGGTATGTAAGGGGGTTATGCGCAGCCTCAAGGGCTTGCATTTGCCTCGGTCGCTGGGACGAGGCGGTGGAAGAGGCCCAAAAGGCGCTGAAGGTTGCTGAGGAATTCTCAGACAAGAGCCTTGTCCTTTTTACGACCTGGACCCTCTCGATGGCCTATACCTCCAAAGGCGACTTGGGTCGTGGTGTTGAATACGGGGAGTTGGCATTACAGATAGCTGTAACGCCTGCAGACAAGGCGTGGGCGCAGAGAGGTCTTGGATGGGCTTTGTGCCGAGCCGGAGAGCCGAAGAGAGGAATTGAGCATATGACTCGGGCGTTGAGTATCTTTCGAGCGGGGCGCTTCATGCCCGCTGTAATTCCTACCACATGTACCCTCGGCGAAGGGTATTGGCTGGCCGGAGATGACGACAAAGCCAGGCAGACGCTCGAAGAGGCCTTGGAAATCACAGACCGCTGTGGGGCAAGCTATTATGTCGGGTTCGCTCAACGTCTGCTGGGCGAGATTGCCCTGAAAACAAACCCTGCCCAGGCGGCGTCACACTTCGAGAAAAGCATTGCCGTGCTTCAAGAGATCAAGGCCGAGAACGAATTGGCGCTTGCCTACGCAGGCTATGGGCGGCTCCACAACCAGCAGGGCCAAATGGCCCAGGCCCGGAAGTATCTAACGAAGGCTCTGGAGATCTTTGAGCGTCTGCGGACCCTGATTGAACCGGACAAGGTCAGAGAAGAGTTAGCCAAATTGCCGAAAGAAGGCTAACCCCTCGTCGGAACGGACATATCGTTTTCCCCCAGCGCTATTGAGATCACCTTTTCTCCTGATGCAAACTACTTAATATATAGTAGTAGATGTATTCGATCATCGAGGGCCGAGCTAAAATTATCGATGTGCGATAGAAACCTTGGATTCTGTGGATTCTGTGCAATGACAGGAATACCGAGAGTTCAAAAAAGCAATCGTCGTGCTCCCCTGGCCGGAGCACGTTATATCAGGAAGAATCTTCCCGGGTGGATTCTTAGGAGGAATCTCGTACCCCACTCTTCGTAAGCTCTATCTTGCCGCTTCTTCCCATGCAATATCTCAGTGCAGGCCCGGTGAACAGCGCGGCAGCCGAAGCCCAGACTATTTCCTCAATAGGCACTCCAGCTAAAGTTATGCCCGACAGAACATCAACATTCCACCATTCTCCCACAATGCCCGGGAAAAGCTTCAAAAAGAATTCACCATAGAATATCCACATCGCGGCAGCGGCGATGAACGCGGTCGGCACGGCAGGCGCGATCAACTTGCGCCGCTGCGCCATTATAATCATAGCACTTATGAGAAACGCCCATATGATTGCGTAGAGCGAGTTGAGCTCTAAAACTATTACCAAGAAGCTCATTGCCAGCAGGCAAGCAAGGCCAACAAGCACCAACCTGATAAACCCCAGTGGGTCAAACCATGCCAACTCCTCCTGGCCGAACTTCCTTGCGGTTAGGTCGAAAATTCCAGTGCATAATCCGGCAAATGCAAATGCGAATAGATAGTCCTCTATGCCAAAAACCCAGCTGCCTATTTGTAACTCTCGTATGTAGGTAGGCCTCCAGTAATCTTTTATATGCCAATATTGGCTTATCGGACCTGCGTGACCCAAGGCCAGGCTTGACCAAAGCATAGGCTTTCTACTTTTTCGAACACAGGTAAACAAGATGCCCCAGATTCCTAAAAAAAACAGTGCACCGATAGCATAGTCATACATGGTACCACCCGTTCATTCTTTTTTATGGAATACTCCTGCCTCTTTCATGGCGTGATATTCCCAAACCTATGATAAACATTCTGTTGCCTGACGTCTCAAGTTTACGCAATCGAGTGCTGGCCCGGTTCACTTCATGACTTTATGGGGCACAAAAGAACGAAGAAGGTTCGAATGATTGCCGAGAGGCGCGCTGGTGTGACTTTGAAATCGGTAGATGTGTAGCGTTAGGGCCTTAAACAAAACAGAAACAGTACTGAGCAGGATGAGCGAGAGTAATCGAAACTATCAGATAGATCAATGCTCGGTGAAAGATCACCTCCTAATTTCGCGATAAAAAGTGATCTATTGTGACATTTCCTCGATTCATTAATAGCACTTTCGATGTAAAACAGCAACCAGTGAAGGTTCCAATTGCCAGTGCTTTGGGATCGGAAGAGGAGGCATTGATTCAGGATGAATTCAACAATTCAGCCTCACTCCTGATTATGCAATATTTCTACCGCAAATCGATAGATTCCTTAATGCAAATCGCCCTCCAATGGCAC
>WVXP01000072.1:3385-10787 GCA_011773445.1 Pseudomonadota bacterium
CATTCAGTAGGCGCTGACATTCAGATCCGTTGTCCGCTGTTTGCTTGACACACAAGGCCATTTTTGCTAAAAAGGATTCGTTATCACATACGATCTTTGAAAGGAGGATATGTATGAAGGCAAGCGAGACCGCGATCGTCTTTATCGAGTTCCAAAATGACTTCTGCAAGGAAGGCGGAGCTCTATATGAAGGGGTTAAGGACCAGATAAAGGCGCAGAACACCATCAAGAACGCACAGGACTGCATCGAGAAGGCGAGGGGGAAGTGCCGGACATTGATCATCCCCATCCTCTTCGAACAGGACTATATCGACGCAGGATGCGAAGGGATGTTGGGTCCCATACATGTTAATGCCATGCAGGCCAAGGCCTTCAGGAAAGGCACTTGGGGGGGAGAGATCATTGATGAGCTGAAGCCTACGAAGCAGGATATCGTGGTGGAGGGCAAGCGAACCCTGGATGCTTTCCACTCCAGCGACATCGACTTCCTTCTCCGGGTCAACTGTATCAAGAACGTGGCGTTCTGCGGGTTCCTCACTAACGTCTGTGTGGAAGGGACCGCAAGGTCCGCCTACGACAAGGGCTACAAGGTTTTTCTCCTGAAGGACTGCTGTGGTGCCATTTCTGTTGAAGAGCAGAAATATGTAGAGGAGAAGTTCTTCCCCTACATCGGGGAGGTATTGACCCACGACGAGTTCCTGAAAAAACTGGAGTGACGAGCTCCTCTTGCTTCTCTTATTCCTCCTTAATATACCCATTGCTCGCGTTCTTTCCCCGAGCGCAGGTGCTTCTCCACAAAAAATTGCGTAATCCTGTGCTCAATGATGTCGACGAAGCGCGCAAAAGCTATTTATAAATAGAGTTGGTAGCTTCCCGTTTCGAAAAAAGAATGAGAAATCCTAAAATACCTAAAAAGGAGTGAACCAATATGGGACTTCAGATGAAAATGTGGTTATTGGTGGTGGTGATGTTTGGAATCCTCTATGGAGTGATCACCGGCATCGGCAGCTACATGGGACTAGGGAGTGCAACCAGCTACATTATCTTGGCAGTTTTGTTTATGGGCTTTCAGTACCTGATTGGACCTTCAATGGTTTCGCTGATGATGAGAGTTAAATGGGTTTCTGAGAAAGAGGAACCAGAGCTTCATCGCCAGGTAGCTGATTTAGCCCAAAAGGCGGGAATTCCTAAGCCAAAAGTAGGGGTTTCTCAACTTTCAATTCCCAATGCTTTTGCTTTTGGAAAAACAATAAGAGATGGCAGGGTTTGTATTACCCAGGGAATTCGGAGGCTGCTGAGTAAAGATGAGCTGAAAGCCGTTATCGGTCATGAGATTGGTCATCTCAAACATAGGGATATGATGATCATTACCTTACTTTCGGTTATTCCCTTGATCTGCTATTGGGTTGCCTTTAGCCTCATGTGGGGCGGAATGGGTGGGAGAAGGAGGGAGGGCGGAGGCTATGTGGTCTTGATCGGTTTGGGGGCGATGCTCGCATACTTCATCACCAATTTGCTGGTTTTGGCTGGGTCTCGCATCAGGGAGTACGGGGCTGATGAGACGAGTGTAGAATTAGGGAATCATCCTCATCATTTGGCCTCGGCTCTTTACAAGCTGGTCTACGGTTCGGCTCAGTGTCGAAAAACTGCCCGTGGAGAAGAGGAATTGCATCGGGTAGAGGGCTTCAGGGCGTTCTTTTTGAATGATGTTGGGAGGGCGCATAATGAGATCAGCGAACTAAGAGCGATTGATCGAGATTTCTCTGGAACAATTGATCAAGATGAACTTTTGGCTCTAAGATCAAGAAAGGTAAAACTGGGAAGGGCGGAAAAAGTAGCAGAACTTCTCACCACCCATCCCAACATGCTCAAAAGGATTCAACGTCTCGGAACTCTAGTGTAAATCTCCTTATCTCCCAGTCATTTCCAAGGCCCTGTAAAATGGCATAAAGGCCACGGTTGAATTTTAGATTGAGGTCTTTAGAACAGAAAGAGATAATCTCTCGAATACAAGAACTCGTTAATGGAATCAGAGGCGGACACTATCGATTTGCGGAAGAAATCTTGGATGGGTCCAGGGTTGGCCTACCCGAATTGTTGATTTCAATGAGAAACCTTTGCTCTCTCGTTGGGATGGCCTCTCACCGGCCCAAGAATGGGAGCTGCCCCAACCGTCATTAAGGGGAAAAATGAGCATCACACTGACACCAATGCTGACATCGAACAAACCGAAGGGGTTCGGGAAAGCGGCTAGCTCCTTGATATCATTGGTGGAGCTGAAGGGAATTGCACCCCTGACCTTGTGACTGTCAGTACGAAACGCAACCCCCTGGAATCAAGGAATATCAACGGTTTCAGGGGGTTATGTTTTTAGGGTACGGTCAAAAAATGCCAATATCTGCACTTTCAACCAAAACGTGTTGAACGAAAGTGTTGAACACGATTTTTAATAAATCACGATTATGCAATCCTCAAATGAACAGTAATCATCTGGCTTCACGTTCCCGTTCCAACTGCCCAGGTGATGGGCCGACATCCTGCCGTTCTTCCTTCTTCCATTGGCTCAAGAAACTGAACTGTGGATTTTCCGTCAGCCCGCATCCGGTTCATGTGTCTACAGCAAATCGATACTTTTCGCTCGTCCCCCCTATGATCGATAACATCTTATATTGAAATCGAGGGCAAGGACCATAGGCATCTAATGGATATGACGGTTATCCAAAGTCCTACCAGACCACCCAGAAGGATATTTCTGATGTTAAAATAGCATTTGACTCTTGCTCCCATCGTGATATAAGGAAAAAAAGACTCCGATCAGGATCTTTCTCCCGTCGCACACGGGGTCCCCGCTCGAGGTGAGCAGGGATGCACAAGCGATATGGAGGAGGTAGCGTTGAGAGTCTAAGACATCATTCTTGAGAATTCAGTTGTTCTGCAGCAAAATGACAAGGAGAATCATATGAAACCATTCGTATTTTCTGTTTCTTCGGTTGAACAGATCGAAGGGCATATTCAAAGCGTTCAACAGGACGGATTAACACCAACCTTAGCAATCGTCTTTAGTTCCGTTGTTCATAATCTGACAGAAGTAGGAGCAACTTTCGCCAAGTTCAATATTGAGGTTTTCGGTGCAAGCTCCAGCGGAGAGATTACCGATGACGAAGTCCATGAAGGGTCGATTGTGGTGATGATCCTTGATATGAACCCTGATGTCTATCGGCTAAACGCCTTTGATGGGGAGGGAAAGACCTCCTATCAAGTCGGTCAAAGCGTTGCGGAGTGGGGAAAAACTATTTATGACAATCCAGCGTTTATGGTAATGTCCGCCGGGCTGCGCGCCGATGGTGAGCAGATCGTCAGTGGGATTATTGACACGATGGCGCGCCAAATACCGCTGTTTGGTGGGCTTGCTGGCGACGACCTCAGAGCGCGAGCGACATTTGTTTTCACTTCTTCGCAGGTCCTTGGCAACGGAGTGCTTGCCCTGATGTTCGACCAGAGTGCTGTTGATTTGAGAGGAGTTGCCGTGAGCGGATGGAGAGGTATCGGCACAGCGAAAACCATTACCAGAGCCGAAGGCAACATTGTGTATGGTATCGATGGCCTGCCAGCGCTCGATGTGTACCACAAATATCTGAACGTCACCGCTGAAACCCTCCATATGCATGCCGCGGAATATCCTCTTCTTGTGAAGCGAGATGACGGTTCTCACGTCTTGCGGGCGGTAATGGTTATCAACGAGGATAAATCCATTGTTTTTGCCGGAACAGTTCCCCAAGGGGCAAAAGTGTGGTTCAGCACGACACCCGGGTTTGAAATTATAGACCATGCTGTTGGGCAGATGGCTACGTTCAGAAAGGAAGCTCCTATCGCGGACGCGATCGTGCTATTTTCATGCGCGGCGCGTCATCTCCAGCTCGGACCGATGGTGGAGGATGAAATCTGTTCGGTGCGCAAGCTGTGGAACGTTCCACTGGTTGGGCTCTTTACCTACGGCGAGATCGGTCCTATGCCGGAAACACGGTGCGATTTCCATAACGAGACGCTCGTGGCCGCCCTGATTCGCGAAAAGTAAGTGCTCAAGAGGTTCCCCATATGAACGCTGAGCTTGACAGGATTAGACAGAGTATCGAACAGCTGGATATCGCCAACGATGAAAAGAAAGCGATGTTGCAATTGCTCGACGAAATTGAGAAAGAGCTCAAAATTCTGAACTTCAAAGTGGAAAGAGCATTGAAAGATAAGTATACGCTTTCGACATTACTATCTCGCACATCGGAAGATCTTGAAAAATCATCAGAGCTTCTCAAGAAGATGTTCGGCCGCTACCTCTCGACTGAGGTGATGAACTCGCTGCTCGAAGACCCTTCAGCGCTGGAATTGGGAGGAGAGAGACGGAAGGTCACCATCATGATCACTGACCTGAGAGGGTTCACAGCCCTCTCTGAGCGACTCAAGCCAGAGCAAGTGGTTCAAATGCTCAACTCATACTTCGAAGTTATGGTGGACGTGGTCCTCCAGTACAGCGGTACGATCAATGAGATCATTGGCGATTCACTACTGGTTATTTTTGGAGCCCCGCAAGAGATGTCTGATCGTGCTCAGCGGGCAATCGCCTGCGCGATAGAGATGCAGAACGCGATGGCAAAGGTAAACGAGCATAACCGTGCACAGGGCCTGCCTGAGTTGGAGATGGGGATTGGCCTCAATGAAACCGAAGTGATCGTTGGCAATATTGGTTCGAGCAAAAGAAGTAAGTATGCTGTGGTCGGGAGCGGCGTCAACATGACAAGCCGGATCGAGTCCTATACCGTGGGTGGACAAATACTCATCTCCGAATCCGTACGCCAAGAAGCGGGGGAGATCTTGCGTATTGACGCTCAGCGGGATGTACTTCCTAAAGGAGCCGAAACGCCACTAAGGATTTACGAAGTTGGTGGCATCGCCGGACATTACAACCGTGCTCTGGAGGCTAAAGACCCAGCTTTGGTCACCCTGATGCGAGAAATTCCCCTGCGGTACACGGTTCTTGAAGGCACAGACGTTGGGGAGAAAGAACTCGAAGGTTCCGTGGTCCGGCTTTCAAAGAATTGCGCCGAGATTACATTGCGTGAGCCGATTAGTGTCTTGGCCAACCTTAGGATGAACTTGGGAGATGTGGATGAAAAGCTGTCGGCCAGGGACTTCTACGGGAAGGTGATCAAACGTCCCGGGAAGAAAGGAGCAACCCAATTGATTCGGTTCACCTCGGTTCCGCCTGAGGTAGATGCCTATTTCCAGGCTCACCTTAAATTTGCGGCGAGTTGACTGATTGACTTTTCTGCCCTTTGAACTCGGACATGACCATTTCATTGGATCCCAGTCAGAACCATTCTTATAGATCTGACTCAACGGCATTTCGGCAAGCGCTGGGGAACCCGAGGGCAAAGTGATTCTAACGTATGTAGATTCGGCGAGTCTCTATGCATATTATGTTTCAATCGCAAATCAATAGGGGGGAGTTCGGGAGATCTAATTTTTGGAATGCCCCGATTTCCCTGATTCAATTGTCGGGGAAATCTGGCCATTGAGCGAATCGTCTTTATCGGGACTCTTGATCTTCCTTTTCGGCGTCATTAGACCATTTTTGAGTCAATTTTTCTCCATATTCTGTCGAAATGATCTGATACCGATGAAACATAGAATCCGTTCTGTGGCCAGTCGTATACATGATAAGATCCTGGGGTAGTCCTTCCTCCTTTTGCCAGATGGTCGCTCGGGGTCTCCTGAGGTCATGGACCCGGGCATCCTTGGCCTTGGCTTTTTGACAGACCCTCTGCCATCCTCTTTCGACGCGATCTCGTTTCAAACCGAGCAAGGGAGTATCACCAACCCCCTAGGCATAGATTGGAATAATTTGACAATTTCAGCATGGAGAGCTACTTCCCGTTGTTTTCCGGTCCCATCTGTTTCGAACAGGAAAAAACGGCGCTTGAGATCCACGTTTTTCTATCGAAGGGCCCGAAGCTCTCCGAGCCTCATTGCCGTATGATAAGCAGCTACAACGACGGGGAAGATATCTAGCGCCAAAAACGCTTGAATCTTTTGAAACCCCTCCTCGGTAATGAATCTCTGATGCACATTGTCTTCGGGCAATAGATCGATTGGAGCGTACGGGGGATACCTTCCTCTTTTTCCATGCGAATCGGAAAATCGATTTGAGAACGGTTAACTCCCGATTAATAGTAGCATGGGCCGCAAACTGCCTTTGTCGTCTAACCTTATAATCATCTACCGTGGAAGAACTGACGTCGTGGGGCTTGCAATGTCCAAAGTAAGGAAAGAGGTGCTTTTCAAATCTCTGGAGGTCTCGGTCGAGTGTTTTTTTGGATTGTTTATCTGGATGGGTTAGGAACCGGCGGGATAGGGCCTCAAATCGTTTGAACTCTATAGGACCGATTGAGTTTCTAAGTCTCTCTCTTTCTACTTCCTTGGCTTCTCGTTTGGTTGTTACTCCCTTGAGAATTTCCCGGATCCGTTTTTTACCGACATAATAATCAATCTGATAATATTTTCCGAGTTTTCTCACGGCCATGGCGCTCCCCCTTCGCCTTCCCAGGGTTGACGGAGGTCAGCCGAGTGGGGATCTCGATTTTCATGGAGCTCGCCCCAGAGCATCGCTTTCGATATTCGTGCAAATATTCCTCGGGGATTTCCTTTCCGAGGTATTTCAGGATCCTTTGCTTGATTCTTCCGTTTTCCACGTAACTCTCAACCCGATAATAGTAAGTATGACCTCTGATTTTCTTTGCTCGAATAAATGCCATGTTCCGAATCTCGTCTCTTAGTGCCTAAATACAATTACAATGCCTAATCTGTAAATACCAAGGATTTTTAGTCACGAATCGGCCAAATCAAGAAAAAAGCCGGCCCTTTTAGACCGGCGAAAACTAAGATAAGTAGTTGAGTTCATTGGTGCCGGAGGTCGGATTCGAACCGACACGGAGTCAAACTCCGCGGGATTTTGAGTCCTAAACAACTAATTGGCGATTTCCCACCATTTTCAAACCCTTACGTATCAAGCACTTCCGGGGGCCATGTTGGAATACGTTGGGTTATGTTGGGTTATTTTTGGTTTTGATGGTTACAATATGGTTACAGTTTTAGTCGGGCATTTGACCTGAGTCTCACACCTTTTGGGGAGGGGGAAGGATGGTTACTGCTGAATTCGAAGCCGGTCTCTCCGGTCGGGTCAGAATCAATGTTTCTACCACAAATCGATACTTTCTGGCTCTCTCCTTAATGCAAGGTTTCATCTTGTATTCTTTACCTTTGTTAGACAAAAAAGGCAGGCCACCTTCAGACCACCCTATCTAATAAAAATTTAGAAAAGAGTTTGACAGTATGTACTACGATGTGGTAT
>WVXP01000039.1 GCA_011773445.1 Pseudomonadota bacterium
ATTTCCGAAACAAATAAACGGAATCCCACCCTGCGCTGGACGCGTTATTCCATCTTGAAATCTTGAATCCAGGCACTCCTTAATAAGTGGTTCTGGTAAGATCTTGAAGCAACCGTAATCCTTTATCCTAAATTCTTCAAGACCTCTAACGTCTGTTCACATTTTCGTTGCCAGACGGGGATGCCCCAGCTTTGGAACTGGCTGCGGAGTTCGATGAGCAGAGAGCGGCTGCGCTCAACCTCTCCTTTTTGCGCCAGCACTTGTGCCAGATAAAAACGTGTCTGGGCTGCCGGTACGACCGCGCCGACCTCTTCGTCACCCTGTATCGACTTTTGGAAGCACTCTTCCGCCCGCGTGTAGTCGGGGGAAACCTCCGCCATGAGCAGCAGCCCCTGCAGGAAGTCGAAGCGGGGCCCCCACCAGTGCGGGGCCAGCTCGACCAGCAGTCGTCCTTCCTCGTAATGCTGCTTTGCCGACTCCTGGTCGCCCGACTCCAATTCGACCAGCACCAAGTCGTAATAGAGATTGACCACATGTCCGGTACGAATCGGTTTCCCTTCGATGGCCTTCAGGGCTTTTTGGTTTGAGGACAGCGCCGATCCGAAATCCTCCATCCCCAGCAGGACATTGGCTTTGGCGACGCTGAAAACGAGAATCATAAAAGGAGAATCCGATCGTTCGGCCAACTCCACCAATTGATCCATCCTGGCCGCCGCCCCGAAATGGTCCTCACCGATCAGGGAGATAAAAAGACCCTGCCATGAACAATAGGACATCTTGGTGGTGAGATTGCTGACCTGTTCCAGTTCCGGCGCATATCCCTTCTCGAAAAGTTCCCTGGCTTCTGCAATCCGGCCCACGACCCCCAGGTTGTACCCCAATTCGGCGCATCCTATGGCGTAGCCAAGCGCCTTCCACCCCATAACATATTCGGTTTTCTGGCCGAGCTTTTCAAAGGCCTCTACGGCTTTTGAAATATGTGGCTCGGATTTCCGCCACAGGCCCTGGCCGATATAGCATGCTCCCAAAAGGAGGTTGGCAATCGCTAATGAACTTTCTTCGCCGGTTCCCTCAAGATGCTGGAGGGCTTGCAAGGAGTAGTGCTCGGTCTTTTTGAAATTACCCAGGAAAACGTAAGCGGTGCCTATTCCGAGATATGTTATACCGAGTCTCGCCCGGTCACCCAACACCTTCGCCGTAGTTTCGGCCTGCAAACCCACCTCCTCCGCTTTTTCGAACTGTCCCAATCCGATATTGTTCCAGCAGATTTCCAACCGAATGTCCAACAAGCTTTCCTGCCGGCTCTTGTTTTCCGGGAGTTTCAGGAGCCACTCTGCGGCCTGTTCATAACGCGTCACCGCTTGCTGGAACTGGCTCAACTTGTGGGCCTTTTCGCCGGCCAGCCGGCCGAAGTGCACCGCCTTTTCCCAGTCCTCGGCCAGGCCGAAGTGATGGGCCAGCAGCTCATACTGCTCCTTGATGCGGTCGGCGTACAGCTCCTCGATGGCTTCCCCGACCAGCCCATGTAGGACTTTCCGCCGCTTCAGAAGAAGGGTTTCATAGACGACTTCCTGCGTCATCGCATGCTTGAAAATATACGTCGATTGGGGGAAAATACCCCTTTCATACATCAACTCTGAATCCTTTAAGGCAGATAGATGAGACAGTAATTCTCGCTCCGATATGCCCGTGACCCTCTTGATCAGCTCGTAGCTGAACTCCCTCCCAATTACAGAACCCGTCTGCAGGACTCCCTTCGCCTCCTCAGGCAGCGTATCAACCCGTGCCATGATGACATCCTGAATCGTAGAAGGAATCATCATCGCCTGGATATCTTTTGCGAGATGGTATGTGTTGTCCTTTCTCTCAATAATCTTGAGGTCTTTAAGTGACTTTGTAAACTCCTCGATGAAGAAGGGAACTCCTTCGGTCTTCTCCAAAATCAACTCCTGAAGATCCTTGTCAAGCTCCTCCGTGCCTAGAAGATGAGATACCATCATGAGGCTCTCATGGTTGGAAAGGCGATTTAAAGTTACCTGATTGTGATACGACCTTGAGCCCCAGGTATGCACAAAATCAGGCCTATAGGTAAAAATCAATAAAACCCTTGCCCCCGATATGTTATCCAACCAATACTTCAAGGACTCTTCGGAGCTTTTATCAATCCAATGAAGGTCCTCAAAAGCCGTGATTAGAGGACGGATCTCAGAGCCCTTAAAGACGATGCGTTTTAATGCTTCATTAATTCGATCTTTCCTCTCGTCAGGGCTCATGGGGATCTTGTCGATACCACTATCCGGGACGGCTAAGAGTTCCAAAAGATATGGAAGGGTGGAGGCTTCGTCTGCCCCCAATACTTTCAGGCCTGTTTTGATTTTTTCCATTATCTCGAAATTCCCATCGCCCTCGCGAATATCGAAGTTCGCCTTCAAAATGTCTATGACCGGGTGATAGGCCACGCCTCTACCGTAAGAGAGGCACCTTCCCTCCAAAAAAGTCACATCCTCGTTGGCCACGGCCTTTCTCAACTCATAGAGAAGCCTGGATTTTCCCACCCCGGCCTCAGAGACAATGGAAAAGGCCTGGCCCCTGCCGGCCTTGGATCGCTCCAAACCATCAAGCAAAAGCTCAAGTTCCCGCTCCCTCCCGACAAACGGTGTAAGTCCTCGCTCTGCACTGACATCAAACCGTGTCCTCCTGGTGCTGGGGGCGATGGCTCTGTAGACATTCACCGGCTCTTCCCTGCCTTTAACTTCCTTTTTCCCCAGGGCCTCAAATCGAAAGAGCCCCTCGGTGAGTCTGAAGGTCTCCTCAGTCACACAGGCTGTCCCCGGCTCCGCCAGCTCCTCCATCCGTGAGGCGAGATTCACCGTGTCCCCAACAGCCTTGAACTCAACCCGGAGATCATTGCCAAGGGTGCCAACCACCACGGGGCCGGTATGAATCCCAATCCGCATTCTGAAAGGCGGTACGTCTTGTTTTTCTTGTCTTATTCGGTCGCCAAACCTGGTCATCTCTCGGTGAATCGCCATGGCTGACCGAATCGCCCGCTGAGGGGCGTCCTCCAATGCAATGGGGGCTCCAAAAAGCGCCATAATGCCATCACCGGTCATCTCGTTCACCGTTCCCTCATAGTCATGGACCTTGTGAATGAGAATCTCGTAGACCTGGTCCATGATAGAGTATGCTTCCTCGGGGCCGAGCTTTTCAGAAAGTGAGGTAAATCCCTCCATGTCACAGAAGAGCACCGTAACCTGCTTACGCTCACCCTCGATTCTATCCCTTTGGGCCAGGATTTTCTCAGTAACGCCTTTGGGGAGGTAGCGTTGAATCTTTGCCAACTTCTCATCTAAGGAGAGGTCTCTGGGGGATGGCTCTGATGGAAGGCTCAGATCATGGCCGCATTCACCACAGAATCTAAATTCAGGTAGGTTCGGAAAATTGCATTTTGGGCAAATCCTTTCTAGCTTAGCTCCACATCCACCACAGAACTTTGTACTATCAGGGTTTTCAAAATTACACTTTGGGCATTTCATTTCTGGCAGCTCTCAGACCTAAATGAACAAAAGCCCGTTCTTTCATTTCGAAAGAACGGGCCCAACATCCACACATCTTCCGCCTAGCCCGATCCCAAGCGTCAGGTCAGCAAGCGCACAACCGACCTATACTAGCAGATCTTGAAATCATGTCAATCTTCTTTTTCCATCCTTCTGAGGGAGCAAGCAGGGACGTTTAATTCTCTCAAGAAACTCGACGGAATTTGATAAGTTACTGATAGCTATGAGGAAAGAGGGT
>WVXP01000085.1:0-275 GCA_011773445.1 Pseudomonadota bacterium
GACTTCATGGCAAAGGTCTCAGGCTCATTATCTCCGATGGAAATCCTGCACTCCTCAAGGCTGCAAAGAGCATCTATCCTTTCATCAAAGCCCAGCGCTGTATGGCCCATAAGATGCGTAATGTGGCCGTGAAGATCAGAAAGATCAATCGGCCTCACTGCCTTAAGGAGGCAAAGCTGATCTTTGTTGCAGAGAGCCGTAAGGAGGCCCTCAGGCGTTTCAAGACCTGGGAGGCCAACTGGTTCATTGAAGAAGAACGGGCTGTCCGTTGTATG
>WVXP01000085.1:361-12130 GCA_011773445.1 Pseudomonadota bacterium
AAGACCCATGAACAATTTCTTTACCAACGAGCCAAGCGCCAATAGGATCATGTACGGCATCACCGATATGCTCAATAAGAACTGGAAGGGTAATACCCTAAAGCCAATTTCCACAGAAACATTGACATGACCTACCGTTTCCCTCCGTTCATAGGTCTGCAAGTAAAGAGGCTATTTGGTGTTAATGAGGGGAGCCTGATACTCTACATCAAATTGATGGGATCCACGTCCACATCAAGATGGACGCCCGCCGTCTCTCCCTCGGTTTTTCTGACCAATTCGTTGATGAACCGCCGAAGGATTTCGGAGTGGTCGCTCTTAAGGAGCAATTGCCACCGATATTTGCCTCTGACTTTTGCGAGGGGGGCGTCGCAGGGGCCGAGTATCTCCAGATGATCTCTGTATACTCCCCGTCCCTTTTTGATCTGCGCGCCAACCTTTCCGAGGCGCTTGGCAAAGTCTTCCGTCACGTCGTTGCTGTTTCCGGAGACTCTCAGATTGGCGAGGCGAGCGAAGGGAGGGTATTGCAACTCCTGTCGATACTGGATCTCTTGCTGATAGAATCTGGGAAAATCGTGGTCCCTTGCCCTCTGGATGCTGTAATGATCGGGATTATAGGTTTGGATGATCACCCTTCCCGCCTGATCTCCTCGCCCTGCTCGACCAGCAGCCTGAGTCAGAAGCTGGAAGGTTCTCTCGCTAGCTCGAAAGTCTGGAAAGTTCAGAATCGTGTCCGCACAGATGATTCCCACGAGGGTGATGTTCGGGAAGTCGTGCCCTTTGACAATCATTTGAGTCCCGATGAGAATGTCGATCTTTCCCGACACCATGGCGCTGACAATTCTTTTGTAGGCCCCCTTTTTGGTCGTCGTGTCCCGGTCCATTCGGACGATTCTGGCAAAAGGAATGAGTTTGAGTATCTCATCCTCAACTCTCTGAGTGCCGATTCCCAAGGGATGAAGGTTGTAACCCTTGCATCGAGGGCAGATCGGCGGGGTAGGTGTGGTGAAGCTACAGTGGTGACACTGAAGGTCACGATGAATAAGATGGTAGGTGAGGGTTACACTACAGTTGGGACATTGAAAGGCCCATCCGCAGTCCCGGCAGAGGATGAAATTGGCAAATCCCCTGCGATTGAGAAATAGGAGACTCTGCTGCCTCTTTTGTGCATTTATAAGGAGGGCCTCTTTCAGTCTTTCTGAGAAGATCCGATGCCTTGGGTCGCCCTTTTCTAGGCGCATGTCCACAATTTCCACCGTTGGAAGGGGCCTCGACTCGACGCGATGGGGAAGCTGAAGGTAGTGAAACTTCTCTTTTTTCGCGTTGAAAAAGGATTCTACCGATGGGGTGGCAGAACCCAGGATAAGGAGGACAGCAGACATTTTGGCCCTCATGACGGCGAGATCTCTGGCGTTGTACTTGAGCTTTTCCTCTTGTTTAAAGCCCGTTTCATGCTCCTCGTCGACAATGATGGCACCCAGCCTTCTGAAAGGTGCGAAGATTGCAGACCGAGCTCCGATGGCAATGGAGACCTCGCCTTTCAGAATCTGTCTCCACCCATCGTACCTCTCGCCAGGAGAGAGTCCACTGTGCAGGATGGCAATGCCTGTTTTGAAACGCCTCTTGAATCGAGAGATCAACTGAGGTGTCAGCGAAATCTCAGGCACCAGTACGATGGCCTCTTTGCGCCCCTCCAGGACTTGCTGGATCACCTGGAGGTAGACTTCTGTCTTGCCACTTCCAGTGATTCCATGCAGGAGAAAAGGAGAAAAACCTCCGTCGGTGATGGACTTTTCGATTTCCGATAGGACGTTTTCCTGATCAGCCGTGAGAATAGGCTTTCTGTCCGATCCAAAATCTTCGCTATTGAAAGGATCTCGATATACCTCCTCAAAATCGAGTTCCACAGCCCCTTTCTCCATCAAACGTCTGAGATAGGGAGCCACCCGTGGAAACTGAGAGTGAAGATTCCTTCGGAAAACCCTCTTCCTCCGTTGGATAAATGCCAGGATCTCTGATTCCTTCACTGTTAAATGGGCGTTTCCCTCCATGGCGAATCCTTCCCGAAAGACGATGAAGGGCTCGACTTTTGCCTTGATTTGTTTCTTCTTCAACCGAGTTTCCTCAGTGAGAAATTGGCTTTTTTTCAGGGAAAAAACCCGAGAGCGAAGGTTTCTCAACTTGGAACGTTGCAAGAGGCGTTGGAGGCTGATTTCCCCCTCCTGTGCCGTCAGAGAGAGTATGAGGTGATCTTGAGACTCCAAGGGGATTTGAGCGAGTCGCCCACGACCCTCAGGGGTGATTTTTAGGAATTGAGTTGTTTCAACATTTAGCCCTGGCGGCAATCCCGTCTTGATAACCTCACCGAGCGGGTAGTAATAATAGCTGGAGATCCACCTAAAGAACTCCAGCATGGTTTCGTCAAAAAGAGCGGTTTCATCGAGGACGTCGATAACCTCTTTCACCCTTTCCGGTTTGACACACTCAGGCATGGGCACCGGAAAAGCGAGAACGTACCCGGTGATTTTCCGTCTTTGGAAGGGGACCAAAACTCTCTTACCGATGGCAATCTGATCCTCCAGCTCCGAGGGAACTCGGTAGGTAAAGGTCTTCCAGAGAGGAAGGCTAACAGCCACCTCGGTGAGGCGTTCAATCTTAACTCCAGTGTCTCTCAGGGTCATCCGGGCCAGTGGCGATGACGAGGAATGATTACCGCTGCTTTCATAGTCACCTTTATCCCATCCCTCTGTGGTTTGTCAAAAGGAAAATCCGAAATGCTGGGCTCGCGGTGATAGGGGACAATGCTCGACTTTCAGGGACCTGTTTCACCTGTGAAGTACGAGGCATTTGAACACCTTATCCCGCCGATTTAGGAATCCTATCGGGGAATGCTGTTCTTGTCTAGACCCGCTTAGAGTCATTCGCCTGGATAGCCGACGCTCAAAAGAATGTGAGGGGAGGCAGTAAAAGAATCGTTCCGAAACCTTTTGAAGGAATTAAAGTTTGAGCAATATTACTCGATATATTATAATGAAACCGATGAAGTCCAATAAATTCATTCAACAGCTTCAATCCAATTGCGTGCTCGTATCCACCAGAAGCATCGGGGAGATTCTGTTCGGCTGCCCTCCAGGGATCGTTAAATGGTTTATTGGCCGTGGGCGACCCATACCATCCGTCGTGGTCCTGCCTAGAGACTTCCTCATCGATAACCGGCTAAATGTTGAACCCGAGTTTCCGATTTATGGGAATTTCTTTATCCAAAAAAGGAGGGTAACCATCATCGGTACGGGGGATCAACTCCGGCGAATCAAGAGGGTTTTCAGGGAGTCTTTCCTTGGGCCGCGAGGGGTAAAGGAGGGTAAACGAGAAAGGGATTTTCTAAGTGCCAGGACAGAAGATGGGAAGGCTTTGAAAGTGGAGGATCTCGTCAATCTGATCCCTTTCAGGCGCGATCGAGAAGGTGTGAGAATCGATGGGGTCACGATCAAAACTACCCGTCCAGGCTATTTTGAAATCTGGGAAGCGGGTGTCCTACTTGGGGAGGTTGATACCACAGTTTTCAAGCTCCCGTCTTACCCACCCGATCTTTTCAAGGAAAAGCCCCTGGAGCCCCCAACCTTTGGTGTGAGCTTTGTCGGGACCGGGAGCGGATTCAATCCATTTCGGCGGACCACGAGCTTTATTCTGTGGGTCAATGGGAAGGGTATCTTCGTTGATCCGGTCACAGACCCGTGGGTGGAGCTCAACAAGTTGGGAATCGAGGATATGGATGTCCCCTCTGTTTTGCTTACCCATTGCCATGCCGACCATGATGCAGGCATGATTCGGGCCGCCATTCATCAAAGAAGAATACGCCTCATCACCTCCCGGGTCGTTTTCGAGAGTTTTTCGCGTAAGGCAAAGGCATTGGCCGGATTTGATATTGAGAAATACGTCGACTTTGTTGAGATCAATCCTGGAGACACCTATGAGCTTGGGAATGCCTCTATTCGGGTTTCGTCTGCCCTCCACCCCATTCCGACGATCCGATTCGAATCCAGGTTTGATGATGGGAGATCAAAAAAGCCTCTGAAAATCGCCTACTCTGGAGATACATGTCTTAACCGCAACAAGATCGAAACCATGTATCGCCGGAGCATCATTGATGAGGAACGACTGAACGAACTTCTCCACTTCGGGTTCGACGCGGACCTTTACATTCATGAGGCTGGCGAAGAGGCGATCCATACATCGGTGGAAGAATTCCAGCGTCTTCCCGAACAAATCAGGGAGAAGCTAATCCTCGTTCATGCCGGAGATCTCCCCAGGGATTTGAAAGGCCTACGGGTTGCGCAAGAAGGTGAGACGGTTGAACTGATTCCCGCTACCACATCCTCTCGGGATGTGATCGAGCTGATTGCCTCGAACTCGATCTTCGAGGGCCTCAAAAGGGAAGCGATCGTCCGCATCGCAGAGCAGGCCGCCCTGATACCTTTTAAGGCTGGGCAGAATCTCGTTACCCAGGGGGAAAAGGGAGATCGGTTCTACCTTATCGCCCTTGGCAGGGCGAAGGTTTTGGTTGATAACGCGATGAAAGCGGTTTTAGGGAAGGGCGATTACTTCGGGGAGATTTCCCTTCTGAGTGGAAAACCCCGAAATGCAACTGTCCAGGCCATATCTGATGGATCAGTCCTGGCTATCGGTAAGGAGACATTCCTCGAAGTGGCTCGAGAGGAGCCGTCGGTCAATCAACGATTGCAAAGTATTCTCACGCTTAGACCCATCATTTCTCGGTTGACCTTTCTAAAGGATCTTCCAGCAGATCAGCTCGCGAGACTTTCCATCTGCTTTGAAAAGTACAGCTGCCGGAAAGGAGATCGGATTGTTGAACAGGAACAACGAGGGGATGCGTTCTTCATTCTCACATCGGGAAGGGCCATCGTGCAGATCAGGGATAAGGCGGGCTGTGAGAGAATCGTTGCTGAGCTGGGACCTGGAGACGTTTTCGGGGAGATCGCCCTCCTTAGGAATATTCCTCGGACAGCAACGGTCGAAATTACCTCAGATTCTGCCGAACTACTCGAGCTGAGGGAGAGAGACTTCCATAGCCTGATGGGGTCGATTCCCAGTCTGAGTTTCTACTTGAACCGGATATCCTCAGAGAGACTAAGAAAACTCGCCAAATGCAATCCAGACGATTTAGATGGCCGCCTTCTAAGGGAATTGGCGTAGAAGCTATTCGACCCATTCCACCTGGATAATCTTGCCTTCTTCATCGTAGAACCTCAATTGCCCTGCTCCTGTGGCTGGATCGATCGTATGAAACCAATTGATTTGCCTGTGGATCGAGAGATCACGGAGCCATTTGAGATGATAATTCACGTAATTCTCGTGAAAACCGTTTATCTTTCCAACGGCAAGTTCCACGAGTTTGCTCCATTTGATTCTCCAGTTTTGCGGATCCTGATACCATTGGGTCACGAGATGGATGGTTGCTTCTAGATTCCCTGCCTCCAAGGATCGGGCATAATAGGAGGTCTCCATCAGCAGCTTCGACTCGATCTGTTCCTTATCAATCGGAGATAATGACTCGAATTGGACGTGGGGCAGGGTACCCTCCATCATCTCAATTCCCCATCTCCTTCCCTCAATGTATCCCCGGACAAAGCCTTCCAAATAGCTTTTTCCATTTGATGTTTTGGCATTCTCTGTCCATAAGCGTCCGTCAGGGTCGCTCGGCTCCCCGGGGCCCGAGAAAAAAAACATCCAAAACAGAACCAATAGCGGAATGACCTTTTTCATCATGACACCTTGTCCCCCTGTGATTTTTACCGGAAATGCCCCATCTCCACCCTCTCACCCGAGCAGAGGAGAGGTGGTTTGGTGATTTTGAAAGTTTTTCTGGGTCAATTCAGGACGAGCGTTGGCATAGCAATAAATACAGCCGTAGGGGCATGTATCATAGGCTCCAATATCCTTGCTCTCAATGCATCTGCATAGCTTGCGTTGGCCCTTGTCTTTTCGCACAGAGAGTTCTAGTTGGAAAAGTCTGTTGAGAAGCCTGTCGTCAATACATTTTCCATGGTGAATGCCGAAATGCTCCAGATCGAAGGCTTCGGCGCACGTCACAATCTCGAAGCCGCAATCCCTGGCAAATTCACCCAGAAGGCCAGAAATCTCCCTGGCCTTGGGCTCATTGTGATGAATGTCGATTAACCGGACATCTTCGTCCCTTTCCAAGCGATCGAGTATTCCTCTTGTTTTCCGATAGATGTCGAGAAAACTAATCACGCATCGATGGGTAAACCCTCTCAGGGCCTCCGCGATTTTCTTGAAATGGTTCCAATGATACCTCTCGTCCGTCACGTTGCTCAGAATGATTGGGTCATATCGCCACACGACCCTATCCCTCCCGACCCAATGACTGAGTCTTCGAAATCGGTCAATTTTTCGGGACAACGAGACAGTAGATCTTTCAAAGACTCTCGGATAGTGGACCAACGTATATTGAAAGTAGTAGCGATACCCGATCTGATCGAGATCATCCAGGTAAGGGATGAGGGGCTCGGCATTCCGTGTCCAAAAGACCATTGCATCAACGTTGGCTGGTTTCAGGCTGACTCGATCGATCCGATTTGGACTGAAGGGGTTGCGAATATGGAGAAACCCCTCCCTGATCCGGTTCATAAACCATACCGGGTAGAAAGCCGGAATATCCGTTCTTCTGCTGGCACTGATGATCATATCGATTTGATCGGTGAAGGCAAAGATGGTAATTTAACATAGACTTTGGATTGAAGAAATTCAACCGGAAAAGGACCTGGCCGTATCGGTCTTTTGAGCTCCCAAAAAACCCGAGATCAGGGAGTCGATTTGTATGGCTTTTGTTCCTGCATATCTCCGTCTCCGTGAAAGCGGGGAATTGGACCGTAGGATTGAGAGCTTGAGACAGATTCTCAAATCCTGCGAGCTCTGTCCTCGCCAATGCCGCATCGACCGCCTGAACGGCGAGGTCGGCTATTGTTGTGCGGGAGGTGACTTGAGAGTCTCCAGTGTTTTTCCCCATTACGGGGAGGAGCCTCCTCTGGTTGGTCATCATGGTTCGGGTACCATTTTTTTGGCCCATTGCAATCTCCGATGTGTGTTCTGCCAGAACTACGACATCAGTCATCATGGAAATGGAGAGCGGGTGAAAACCGATCACATGGCTCAGTATATGGTCAAGTTGCAACAGATCGGTTGTCATAACATCAACTTTGTCACGCCAACCCATTATGCCCCACAGATCGTGGCAGCCTTGCCCGAAGCCATCGAACTCGGCCTCCGGGTTCCCCTGGTCTACAATTGTGGAGGGTACGAATCTCTGGAGGTGATCAGGCTCCTCGATGGGATCATCGACATCTACATGCCTGATGTCAAGTTTTTTTCCTCTGACGTGGCAGGGAAATTTTGCAATGCGTCGGACTATCCAGAAGTTGTCAAATTGGTTCTGCGAGAAATGTATCGCCAGGTAGGAGAGTTGAAGATGGATTCCCGTGGGATTGCGGAGCGAGGTCTTCTCATACGTCATCTTGTTATGCCCCGTGGCTTGGCTGGGACGGAGGGTGTGATGCGGTATGTCGCCGAGGAGCTTTCTCGGGACAATTATGTCAACATCATGGCCCAGTACCGACCGGTGTATCGAGCGGCCGAATATCCGGATCTGGATCGTCCAGTAACGACGGAGGAATTCCTGGAAGCCCTGGAGATAGCTCGGAAGTACGGTCTTCATCGGGGTTTTGAGTGAAAATCGATCAGATCCTTCGGGAAGTGTCTTATCTGCGGAGCCAGTTAGAGGAATTGAGGAGTCGCATTGATGCTTTGGAGAGATCTTTCTCAGACGGATCCTTGCTTCACAGAAGGATAAAGGGTCGTGGCCTTAAGATCTATCGCCGGAATCCCGAGGAAAGACTTCTTATCCCCCCTGACCTTTCTCCCCAACTGACCACGCGATTCTATGAAAAGATGAAGAAGTACTCCTTTCGGCTCTTCCTGCGGGACCTCATAAAGACGGAGACCCCATTTCGCTCCCAAGACCTGACCAAGTATTGCTCCAGTCGTGTCGCCGAGGAATACAACCGATTCTTGACGACCACGTCGACGGTCGTTCCTCTCAAGGGAAATCGGTTCCGTTTGGGTCGGACTGGGATTTGGTCCTTCGGCCCGACACTCGAATGGTTTGTGTCAGAGATGTTTCAGAGAGAATTTGCCTGTCCCGCCACATTTGGGGTCCATTTTAAGGAGACAGACGTGGGTGGCGATTATGATGTCCTTGCCCTATGGGAAGGCCGTCTCGTTTATGTGGAGGTTAAATCCTCTCCCCCCAAAAGCATTGAAGATCAGGAGGTGAAAACCTTCTTTCTCAGGATCTACGATTTCATCCCCGATGTGGCCTTTTTTTTCAACGATACCCATCTGCGCATGATGGACAAGGTGATCGAGATTTTCAAGCGGGAAATGGGGAAAAGGCGGGAAGAGGGGTCGCTAATGGGTCCACCCGAAAAACTTGCCGATGAAATCTATCATATGGATCATTGGATTTACATCCTGAACAGCAAGAGAGATATCGTGGGCAATTTCAGGATCTGTTTAAGGGATCATCTTCGGGAAAGTAGAAACTCCTGATCCTTCGAATATCAGCAAAGATCGTCTATCCTTTCTGGCAACTGGGTCGACTGAACTCCAAACGTCCAAGTGAGTCCAGTTCCCTATTCCAGTTCACGTTAGCTCTTCAGAACGTTAATTATGGTCTCCTGAATCTTGCGAGAGGCCTCTTGATCGCCGAAAGTGCCCACCCTGACGCCGACCTCCGTCACGTCTAAGCCTTTGTTTTCCATCTTCACAACTACCGTTTTTCCATCGCCTCGCTTTCCCTTGATTTGTCCGTTTAACGCATCCCGCTTCTGGGTGATCACGTTAATTTCCAGTCTCTCCATGGCGGTCAGCAAGGCATTCCAAGTCCGATCATAGGGATATGGATAGAGGACCTTCAATTCCCCCTTGATATAGCTATAGCTTCCAAAGCCACTTCCGGCTCCAAGCCCCACCATGACCGGAGTGCAACCGTGAATCAACAGAATACCGAGAAGCAATCCCATTGGCAGATGCTTTTGAAACTTCATCCGGCTCTCCTCTTCTTGCTGGAATACTTTCACCCATAATACCAGAAGTTCCTTGACATTACACTCAGGAAGATCGTAAATGTGGAATCAACTTTGTCGGACTGAAAGATTGGACATTCGAGGAGGTAAAAATGGATCGACTTGGAAAGAGCCTCTTGGTTTTTCTGTTTTCTTTTTGGCTTGCAGGGTGTCCTTTCTTCCTTGGAGCGGGGATGACAGTCGGGGCCTACCATGTGATCAAGGGGGATCTCACGAGACTGTATCGAACGAGCTATGACAGCGCATGGGAGGCTGCTCTGGTGACCTTGGATGAGTTGGAAATGACCGTTGTTGAGCAGAATAAGGAGGAGACGGTAGGTACGATTAAGGCTAAAAGATTTGATGGAAGCCCTGTCAGGCTCATTCTCAAGCGCAAAGCCCTTGATGTCACACAACTTCGAGTCCGTATCGGCCCGATCGGCGATAGGCCAAAGGCCGAATTCTTCCACGAGAAATTCCGTAAGAATGTGTTCGGCGAGGGCTAAAACCCTCTCGACAATACCTTTCCGATCAATGTGATCAGGTTCATTTCGAAATCGGGGAGTGGAATTGGGATAAAGGAGAGAATAAACACCGCAAAAAGACCCCCAGCCAGAAGTTTCCGCCCTCCATCCAACTCGGTCTCGTTGTCACTCGGGGGTGGATGTCTGAATCCCAGAAGCAGAATCAGAAAGAGGGGAAGCAGCCAACCCGGGAAGAAGAAAACACCGAGAATGCCGAAGCCAAGAGCCGCCACGTAAAAGCAAATCCGGCTCCTCCGGCCAAAAACCGCATATACAATATGTCCGCCGTCGAGTTGTCCTATCGGCATCAGGTTGAGGGCTGTGACGAAGAGGCCCACCCAGCCTGCAAATGCCAGAGGATGCAAGACAATTTCTGTTCCCTCGGGAACCTTACCAAAGATGATTCTTTCGAGAAACGAGAACAGGAGAGAATTCCCTAATCTGAAAGAGACCCCGCTGAGCTGGCCAACCTGAACAAGCTCGGAGAGTTCTAGGCCGATAACGATAGCAGGAATAGTTAGGCAGAACCCCACCAAAGGTCCTGTCGCTCCGATATCGAAGAGAGCTTTTCGAGACGCAATTCTGCCTCGCATCAGAATGATCGCTCCAAGAGTCCCGAACAGATTCGGAAAAGGGATGAAAAAAGGAAAGGAACTCTGAATATGGTAATACCGGCTCACAAAAAAATGGCCCATTTCGTGGGCCAAGAGGATGGTCATGATCGATATGCAATACCAAACCCCGCCCACAACGATTGTCGAACCTATGGTTAGGACGAATAGGAAGATGTGTACCAAGAGGCGTATCATTCCGACTCTGTTTCTATTTCCATCCGGTTCTCGTGAGCATCCTTCTGTTTCTGGCGCGAGTGATCTCGTTTCTTCGCCTCCCGATCACCTTGCCCCTGCGTCCCAGCCATATCAAGAGACGCCGACACAGATCAGTCCACAATAACGTTGGTTTGAGTCCGCAGGACTCCGGCTAGGCCTTGAATCTTCGTCACGATAAACTCACCGAGGATATGGACACTCTCAGCCTCAACGAGAGCAACCACGTCATAGGGACCGGTTGTGGCATTGGCTCTCTGCACTCCTTCAATTTTGGAAACCTGCGTGGCGACCTCCCTGGCTGCTCCTGCGGTACATTCAATAAAAACATAGGCGGAAATAGACATGGTTCCCTCCTTTCCTCTGATAATCATTGCATTCTCACTTAACGAGATTACGGTTGAGCTGCCCAAATCGTGACTCAGAATTGTTGATTATCACAAAACTCGTGTATTTTTCAACTTCTTCATATTGAGGAGCCACCCCAATTCCCTGGGGATATGTCTCACAAGTTACAGATCTCTTAGGATCGTTACAATTTCTCACCTGAAGCGTCTCCTGTCCCTTCGTTCCCTTGCTCGCGCGTTGACCCTCGCGAGGCTCACAGATTTTGCTGTCGTAGGACAAAGGAAAAAGGCAAAAGGTTCAAGGAGAACCACTCTCAACAAACCTTTGGCCTTTACGATTTATCCTTTAACCTATCTGGGTCCCCCAAAGCTTTCGCAAACGTCCCTCACGGACATGAGCGTTCACAAAACTGAGGAAACTCCACAGGAAGGTGCCTTGACAAAGTGTATCTTGGCAATATAATTGCATAACAGCGTTCTTATCAGAGTAAAGAGAGGAGGCCTAGCCATTATGTTAAGGAAAAACATCCCTAAGGGTCTTGCAATTGCTCTCCTTTTGGTGTTTATGTTGTGTACCGCGAATGTCGCCTATGGGATCGAAGACGATCAGCTTGTGATTCCCGACTTGCTCGTTGGGAAACCACTCGGTTTTGTTGTACTCGGGCTTGGCAGCCTGACGTGGGCTTTGACGCTTCCCGTCACCCTGCCTTTTGGATGGCAGAAGAAAGCCCGCGAGAGCCTTGTCAATAAACCCTACCGGTTCACCTTCGAGAGGGGCCTCGGAGAGGATTTGGACAAATATTCACGGTGAACGGTTTTAGATCGAAGTCTGAAAATGGGGCTGTAGCTCAGTTGGGAGAGCGATGCGTTCGCAACGCATAGGTCGGGGGTTCGAATCCCCTCAGCTCCA
>WVXP01000208.1 GCA_011773445.1 Pseudomonadota bacterium
GTGGCTCTCAACGTGAGTGTCGTCTACATCAATTCTCCCGAGCCTGGGGTCCTGCTGCGGGCGGAAGCCAAAGAAGTCGGTTTGACTCGGAAGACGGCCACTTATGCGATCACCGTGACCGACGAGAATGAAAAAATCATCGCCACCTGTCAGGCCCTAGCCTACCGCAAAGGCGAGCCACTTCCTTTTTTATAGATCTCTGGGAGTGTAGTGTCCTCAGTTTTGTGGACGCTCATGTCCCCGAGGGACGTTTGCGGTGGAAGGGTGCCCGTATTCCCCGGGCCGTTCCGAAATCCCTCTTCTCGGCTTCCGTCTGATGAAAGTGGAAAAGGAGCGCTCTTCGCTGCGCAAAAGCTTTTCTGGGTGCTGTCAGTGGTCAGTTGTAAAGATCAATTCACGTCATTCGATTGAGAATCAAATTCCCTGGGCCCGTTACTCGAATAGCCGTGGATGGGCAAATCTTAGTCTGTATACAACGAACCACGGACGACGGACCACGAGCAAAGACTTTTGGCTCAGAGCTTCCTTTCCCACTTTCTGGTGAAATGCTCTGGAAATGACTTCGACACAAGTGGTCTGAAGGAATTTGGGCAACAGACCGTTTCCACCTGTCCGCCAACGGAGGGAGCGAAGGGATATGAGGGTCCAATCAAAAGATTCAGAATTGTCCAGAAACATCAGAAGGTTACAATCTTCTTGCTTTGAAAACCCAGGAAACTCCTCCTCTGGGATTCTTGTCACCCTAATGGCCAAGTATGTAAGATATTCCAGGAGTGCGGCGTGGGAGGCGACGGATCAAAAAAACGGCTGATCTTTGTGGGAGGAGGGCACGTCCACCTTCTCTCGTTGAAAAATGCCGACCGGTTCGTGAGGGAGGGCGCGGAAGTCATTCTGATCGGACCTGATCGATTTCACTACTATTCGGGCATGGGTCCGGGTTTGGTTTCGCGAATCTATGGCCCAGACCAGGTGCGATTTGATGTTCAGCGTATGGTGGAAGATCGGGGAGGCGTATTCATCAGGGATAAGGCTGTATCCCTTGATGCAGCCAGTAAAACGCTCCTCCTTCAGGGTGGAGCGAGGATGGCTTACGACCTCGTCTCTTTCAACATCGGTAGCTATGTACCCATGGATCGTATCCCAGGCGCTGAGAAGGAGGCGATTCCGGTAAAGCCCATAGAGAGCCTTGAAATGGCTCGAGGGGCCCTGCTCAAGAAACTGGGGTTTGGGAGTCCAAAGGTTCTTATAGTCGGAGCTGGCCCAGCGGGTGTAGAGTTGGCCGGCAATATGTGGCGGTTCGTCCAGAATGAAAATGCCCGCGCGGAGATCATATTGGCCAACTCCAGCGATCGCGTCCTGCCCAATTTCCCGAGAAGAGCGAGCACTCTGGCCCAGGATTCACTCTCTCGTAGAGGCATCAGAGTTCTTCCTAACTTCCGTGTGGCAAGCTTGAAACAAGGGCTTGCTCGTTCCGAGTCTGGAGAAGAGACGCCATTTGACCTGGCCATTCTCACCATCGGCATTACGCCTCAGAAGATCTTTGCCGAGTCCGGATTGGAGACCGCTGAGGACGGGGCTCTCATGGTGAATGACTATCTTCAAAGCACAAGTTCCCTTGACATCTTTGGGGGTGGTGACTGTATCGCCCTTAAAGAGAATCGTCTGGACCGGGTGGGTGTTTACGCCGTGCGAGAGGCACCGATTCTCTTTCACAATCTTTTGGCGAGGCTAAAGGGAGAACCTCTCCAGGCTTTTAGGCCGCAGAAACGTTACCTCTTGATTTTCAATCTTGGCGATGGGTCGGGCCTTTTTGTCCGGGGCTCATGGGTTTGGAAGGGAAAGTTGGCATTTGCCGTAAAGAACTATCTCGATAGGCGTTTTATGTCAGAATTCCAGGTTTCAGGAGAAACAGGTTGACTGGATCGGAGGAGCCAAGATGAGATTCATGGATATGTTCTCAAAGGTGAAGACCATGGATGCCGATGCGTCTAAAGAGTGGCTCGAGGAGCGCGCTGAGGGTTCTTATACGCTTCTGGATGTGCGGGAGTCCGAGGAATACGAGGA
>WVXP01000079.1:0-12326 GCA_011773445.1 Pseudomonadota bacterium
GCCCAATATCCTGGATATAAACTCGAGTTTAAGGGCAAACGTCAGGAGTTCGAACAGTCCATGCTCGATTTGGTGAAAAGCTTCCTGATCGCTGTGCTCCTCATCTATCTCATTCTCGGCGCCTTGTTTAAGTCCTACATTCAACCGATGGTGGTCATGCTAGCTATACCCTTTGCGGCAAACGGAGTGATTCTGGGCCACGCTGTCATGGGACTCTCATTTGGAATCCTCTCGATGATGGGCATGGTCGCTTTGGCTGGCGTAGTGGTCAATGACTCTCTCATCCTCGTCAGTTTTGTCAACGACCTGAGGCGTGAGGAGATGCCTCTGGGCCAAGCCCTCTTGCGTGGCGGTCAACTCCGGTTGCGACCCATCCTTTTGACCACCATCACAACAGTGGGGGGGTTGACACCCTTGGGCTTTTTCTCCTCCGGTCAGGCCAAGTTCCTCTCTCCTATGGCCATCTCCATCATCTTCGGACTTTCGGTTTCAACGGTCCTCACCCTTATCATTGTCCCTTGTTCTTACGCCATCGTTGAGGATTTACGGCGGGCCCTTCGGAGTTTCATCGGGATCAAGAAGGACGTTTTTCTAAGAGATTCAGACGATTCCAAAGGAAAAGCCTCTCGGGCTTCCTAAACAATCACCCTTCCCTGATTATTTGCGCCTCAAATCCGTCATCGGGAATCGGAGAAACTGGGTATTCCCCGTAGGATCTAAATTCAACTGCGAAATTGTCTGGGTCTTCATCTCTTTAAACTCGCGAAAGCGATGAGACCGAACACGCCAATGATTAGACCCGAGGTCCTGTTTATCCACTGTAACCAGTGAGGGGTTACCCTGGCTCGAAACACGCCAACCCCGATACTCAGAGTCATCCACCAGAGTGCTGAGCCAAAAAAAACGCCCGAAACCAATGCGACCGCAGAAACATAATTTCCCCTTTCCAACAGTCCGAATCCTGCAAATATCGCAGCAAAAAAGATAATGGTCACAGGATTGGTGAGGGTTAGAAAAAACGTTGAAAAATACCCAGTTATGAGACCCCGCCCTCTCGTCTCGACCCCTTTCTCCGCGGGTCTGGCGAGGAAAGTCTTGACGCCGAGGTAGCAGAGAAAAACTCCCCCAAAAAGACGAAGCCATACCTGCTGACTGATCAAGATGCTCGAAACCGATGTGATCCCGAACCCAGCGATCAATCCATAGATTGCATCTGCCGTCGCAGCTCCCAGGCCGCAAGTGAGACCGGAGACGCGCCCTTCTGCTAATGTACGACGGATGCAAAGCACCCCGATTGGACCAACGGGTGCCGCAATTGAAAACCCAATAATAAGCCCTCTGAGGAAGAAACTGATGTCCATATTTTCCCCCGTCAGAGCCCAATTTCGCGCACGCGTCTAGGATCTGGGCCGGTCAGTTCTCTCGCTTTCCATTAATTGGAAATATATTACGAAGTCTGTAACCTGTGAGACATACGCCTTTCGAAGTGGGTGAACGGCTCGAAAATGACGAGGGGTTACCCCGTTTTTCAATGCAGCGTTCCCCTATGATTTGGATTTTGTTGAAAAACTCCGATTTACGAAGTGGATTCTCTCATCCCATCGCTCCCAAGCTCTCGGTGACCCTTTCTCGGTTCGCAGGTGGTGAAAGCCCGCCCCTTCCTGCTCACCCTCGATGGGGCCCCATCCCGCCGTAGACGGGATCGCTCAGGAATAAGAGACTCCCCTACAGCTGAGGAAGGTACTCCCATACTTACGGGTTGACCCTCGAATTTTTGGGGCAGCGCCTCGATATTGACAGTTTGACCAGAATGATATGATACTCAGTATAGCTCAGCTTGAAAATGAAAGGGGAGAATTGGAGGTATCCATTCGTCCAGACGAGACGCTTGACGGCCTCTTCAATGGAAAACTGAAAATCATTCAGAAGAGAAAGGGGTATCGATATTCGATAGACGCGATTCTACTGGCCAGCTTCTGTCGCCTCAAGAAGGCCGACGAGGTTATCGATCTTGGAACGGGCAACGCCATCATCCCCATCCTACTGGCGGTTCGGAATCCAACAAACCGGATTGTGGGTGTCGAGATACAGGCAGAACTCGTTGACATGGCCCATCGGAATGTTGCCCTGAATGGCCTTGAAAGGAGAATCAAGCTGATTCATAAAGATGTGAGGGCTCTAACGACTTCCTTTGAAAAGGCGTCCTTCGATCTGGCGATCAGCAACCCTCCCTACCGTCCGGTTCGGACCGGGAGACTCAATCCACAGCTTCAAAAGGCGTTTGCGAGACATGAGATTCTCGGGTCCCTAGAGGATATGGCTCGAATTGCCTCTTTTCTTCTCCGTTCAGGAGGCCGCTTTTGCTTGATCTATCCAGCATCCCGAACCATTGATATGCTGCTCACATTGAGGGAATCGGATCTGGAACCCAAACGAGTCCGCCTAATCCACTCCAACGAAAGGGAAGAGGCAAAACTCGTGATGGCCGAGGCAGTCAAAGGGGGTCGGAGAGAACTTCACGTTCTCAGGCCTCTGTTTGTCTACGAACTCGACGGCCATCCTACAGAGGAGATGGACAGAATTTATTCGATGGACCAAGACGAGGATGAGATAGGAGTTGCCAGGGATCGGGAAAAACCAGTGTAACAGTATACAGGGTATCCCTTCGCTCCCTTGCTCTCGCGTTGGACCTTTTCCCGCCGTTGGCGGGTCAGGTGGGGACGGGCTGTTGCCCAAATCCCTTTTTTCGACTTTTGTCTGATGAAAGCGGAAAGGGGCGCTCTTCGCTGCTCCGAAATCTTTTTTCGACAATTCTAAAGCTCGGCGCCTCTGCAAATCCAAAACTCGCGCTTCGGGCTCAAACAGTTGGATTTGCGGCCGTTACGCCTCACTAAGAATTGTGAGCAAAAAAATCTTGACTCGCGCTCAGAGCTTCCCTTCCCACTTTATGGCGAATTACTCTTTCAAAACCTTGACCAGAGTGTTCTAAAGGAATCGGGCAACGGCACGAGGAATACTGACCCCCTTCCACAGCAAACGTCCCTCAGCGACATGAGCGTTCACAAAACTGAGGAAACTCCACATTTCTTTGACAATTGATTGAGAATTAGATATCTTTGAAAAAATAGTACAATAAATTCAAGAGGGTACCTTAATCCTTATGAATCCCATCATTCAACGTCTTGTCAAGGAAGATCTCGAGAGGGTGGAGATCCAATTTAAGAAGAACCTTGAATCGGACGTGGGACTCATCTCAAAGATCGGCGAGCACCTCCTTGACAGCGGTGGCAAGCGCTTCAGACCCATGATCCTCATCCTGTCCACAAAACTGTGTGGATATGAGGGGGAGCGACACATCCCCTTAGCCAGTGTCATCGAGTTTATTCATACGGCTTCTCTTCTTCATGATGACGTGGTGGATGATGCAGAGTTGAGGCGAGGCAATACATCCGCGAACGCGCTCTGGGGAAGTGAGGCCAGTGTTCTGGTGGGCGATTTCCTGTTTTCCAAATCATTTTCCCTTATGGTTAGAGATGGAGATCTCAGGATTCTCCAGGTCATCTCAGATGCAGCCACTCAACTTGCTGAGGGAGAGATGCAAGAGTTAATCAACACAAGCGATCTCTCTCTCGCAGAGGACCGGTACATTTGGATCATTACCCGAAAGACGGCCGCTCTCATTTCGGCGGCCTGTCAAATCGGTGCCATTCTTGGTGGCGTTGATCGTGAGAAGGAGACGTCTCTGGGCGATTTCGGTCTGAACCTGGGAATTGCTTTTCAATTGGTCGATGACACGCTCGACTACGTCTCGGATGAGAAAGAATTCGGAAAGACGATCGGGATCGACCTGAGGGATGGGAAAATGACCCTTCCCCTCATCCATGCGCTCCAAAAATGCACACCAGAGGAGAGAAGCAAACTCGAAGACGTGCTCTTTTCCGATACAATCACCCACAGAGACTTCCTCCGAGTAACAGAAATCATCGACCGCTATGGGGGCACCGATTACGCGATTGAGCGAGCGAAGAGCTACGTCGAGCGGGCCAAGAATCATCTCATGAATTTCGACCCCTCCGATGCGAAGACAGCGATTCTGGCACTGGCCGACTATGTGATCGATAGGAAAAGCTAGACCAAAACCCGGTGTTTCTTGTCCATCCTCGCAAGCCGGCACGGACAGCGGGTTACAAACGGGTATCGACCCTCGGATCGGCATCAAAGAATGGCCCAGTGGAGAATGCATGAACTGAGGAAGAATATGGGAGAAACCGAATCTATCCTGAATGTCAATGACAACGCTTTTGTAATCGAGATTCTGGAATCGAATATCCCGGCTCTCGTCGATTTCTGGGCGAGTTGGTGCGGCCCTTGTCAGGCCATTGCTCCGGTGGTTGAGGAGCTGGCCAGAGAGTATGCAGGAAGAGTCAAGGTTGCAAAAATCAATGTGGAGGAGAACCCACAGACACCTGGTCAGTACGGGGTCAGAGGAATCCCAACCCTTATCCTCTTTAAGAATGGACAGGTCTTCGACCAGGTCGTGGGGGTTGTTCCAAAAGATAAACTGCGTCAAATGTTGGAAAGAGCCCTTGGTAACTCATGATACCTCCAGGCAGGAGAGGAGGTTAAAGGGGAAAGATCAGACTCAAAACTGCTGGATCCACCGATACCCCTCATGGGAAAACGATCTTGGAAGTCGAAAATCCCCTAATGAGGAAATGAATGGGGGACGGAAAGCTGATGGTCAAAAGAGCCTTTCGGGTTGTTCTTGCCATTTCCTTGCTCTTGCCCTCTTCCTATCTCCAGGCTGAAGATCCCTCCTTTGCTCAGGCTAGGCGTAAGATGGTGGAGGAGGATCTGAGGAATCGGGACATTACCGATCCAGAGGTCCTCCGAGTTATGGGGGAAGTACCCCGCCACCGTTACGTTTCCAAGAAACACTGGCGCGTCGCATACGGCGATCACCCGCTCCCTATTGCCGAGGGACAAACCATCTCTCAACCCTATGTTGTCGCACTCATGACCCAGTGCCTCAAACTGAAACCCGGGGATCGGGTTCTGGAAATCGGAACCGGATCAGGTTACCAGGCATCCGTTCTGGCAGAACTGACACCTGAGGTCTACTCAATTGAAATCCGTGAGGGTCTGGTTGAGCGGTCGAGAGCGGTATTGAAAGAGCTTGGCTATCACGATGTAAAGGTCAAACACGGTGATGGTTACTTTGGATGGAAAGATTATGCCCCCTTTGACGCGATTATTGTCACGGCGGCCGCGAATCACATTCCTCCCCCCTTGATTCAACAGCTTCGGTTGGGAGGGCGTCTCATCATCCCCTTGGGAAGTACCACCTACTGGCAGACCCTTACCCTCATTCAAAAAAAAGAGGATGGTTTAGACGTTCAGCACTTGGGCGATGTCAGCTTTGTTCCTATGATCGGTGAGGTTCAGAAAAGAAACTAAGGCGATCCCCCCTCCCCCAACATAGAGGACCCCTGCCAACGCCAGAACCCCTGAAAAACCAACTCCCAGAGCCAGGAGGGCCGAAAGGACTGCCCCGATCACTGAAAAGCAGCCATTCGTGCACCAAGCCCATGGAATAATATCCGGAGCTATTTTCTTCAAAAACCGGATGGCCAGAGGGAAAGGCATTCCCATCAGAAAACCCACTGGGAAAAGAAGCATCAGCGTGATAGCCTCACGATACCCGAGTCCGAGCCCGAGGAAGTGGCTGACGACAATGGGAATGACCCGGAGATACCCCCAAAGGAGAGGACCAATCACAAAAAGGATTGTCACCAGGGTTATCCGAAGTCTCCCTTCGGCCACTCTCTGGGATATAAGACTCCCAAGGCCAGAGGAGAGAAGCAAGCCGAAAATCACCGTGGCCATGGCATAGATTGGATGGTCCAAAAAGAGGATC
This sequence comes from Pseudomonadota bacterium, assembly GCA_011773445.1. Classification (GTDB taxonomy): domain Bacteria; phylum Desulfobacterota; class BSN033; order WVXP01; family WVXP01; genus WVXP01. Next base: position 5,918 of record WVXP01000079.1, read on the forward strand.
AGCTTTTGAATCAAAACAATCTCCACGAACATGTATCCCCATCCCAGAAGAGCGAAATAGGCAAAAACCCATGGCCCCAATCCTCGCCGCCCTGTGAACGTATTTCTCTTCTTCAAAACAACTGGCAGAAGGATCAGGAAGATAGACGCAATGACAGACTCGATCAGCACGACCGGAACCAGATAGCCTCCCTCCACAAAGGGCTGCCACTTCTTGTGCATTACCCTGTAGAGTGGGACGATTTTCCTGAGTCGAAAGAAGTTGAAAAAGAAAGGTTTGTCGTCTGTGACAGGTCTCAGATCGAAAAGATACTCCCGAACCAAGCGGTCTCGATCGGCTTCAGATAAGAGATCCCGAACCATCTCAAAGTAGAGGGGAGTGGGGAAACGGTTGTACCTATTAGCCTGTCTCTCGTCTATACCGGGAAAGTACACGGTATCGAATCTTTCTTTTTCGCAGAAATCAGTGATCCTTCGGATCTCCTCCTGAGAGTATGGGCTTCCTTTCAATAAAAGTGTAAAGGTACCCCACGTCCGGATCATGGCGAGATGTTCCTCCGGTTGGGGTACCTCCATTCTTTTCAGAGCCTCTAAAACAAGGTGAGCCAGCCGAATCTCTTGCCTCGGAGGGGGGAGAAGGTACTGGGTCACCAAGAGCATCCCTTCCGGCCTCAGATGGTTGAAAAAGTCGGTCACGGCCTCAACCGTGAACATGTAGCTTTCTTGGAGTCCCCGGATTCCCGTGGATGATGCGCCCAAGGTGGTCATAGGTGAGAACTGGATCACATCGTAGGAGTTCTTGGTCTGGCGGAGAAAACTCCGACCGTTCTTAACGAAAGTCGACACCCGGGGATCATGGAGGACATTGCCGGCAAACTCACGATACTTTTCGGCAACCGCCTTCTTTACGAGTGGATTACTGAACACAACCTCAATGCTTTCGGCACCCAACTCACGGGCCATCAGCACCCCGAGGCCTCCTCCAGGCTCAATGACAAGAACTCGATCCCTTTCAGCCATCCAATAGGGAAGGGCATCTGGCATATGAGAGAGAAAAGGGACCAGCCCCTTGCCCGCATCATAACGGGTTATTGCCGTCATGTTCTCACCATCGATGGTGACTCCGAGTTGAGGGGGAACGGGTTTCTGGAATTGGAGACTCAACCCAGGAGCAAATCGGACCAAAGGGCTTTCGACCACATCAACCCGTGAAAAGGCATTCCAATGGGTGTCCAGCAATCGACTCCCTGGATACCGGAGTGCGACTTTGAGGGTTTTGTACGGTGAAATTCGTACCTCCAGGAAGGAGGGCCTTACCCACAAAAGGGAAATCATGACCCCCACAAGCAGGGCCGGAAGAATCACGGTCCATCGACTCGAAGACCTCTCCATTCCGAATATGAGTGCTCCCAGGGCCGCCACGAGAGCGGGAAAGACGACCATCCCCTCTCCCCCAAAAGGCATAAACAAGGCGAGGACCAAGAGAGACCCGACCCCTGCTCCAGCAAGATCGAAGAAATAGACCCTGCCGGCTTCAGTGGCCAGGTGTGTCAGGGCCCCTGAGACGCAAAGACCTGAAAAAAAGAAGGGCACGCTCAGCAGAAGATAGTCTGCAACCAGGTAGGCCAATTGGAGGCGATCCCAGGAGATTCGGAAGGGATCGAAAGGGAGAGAATTCGCTGCTATGTAAGCGCATACGGACGTGGCGGAAAATATCATAGCCGAGCATGAAAAGAAACGACTCGGGTTCTTTCTAAGCAGAGACGGAAAGAGGGCCAGGAAGGAACCGCTTGCCCCATATCCCAGGAGGGCGAGGCTGACAACCATAAAGGCAAAGTGATATGAAAGGGCTACTGAGAAGACCCGACTCAGGGTCAACTGAAAGGAAAGAGCTGCGAGAGAGACCAGAAAAACGCCGAAACAGGTCCAAAAGCGGCTTCCATCTTTCACGGCATCATCCGAGAAAGGCACGAATTGGGAGGTTTCAGAATTCCCAGCGTAACAGGCCCGGTGGAGTGATCCAGGGGTCACTCCTTCTCATCTTTGCCCTCCGAATGTTCATCTTCTTCCTTGTAGACCGTCGCGATGCTTCGAACTTCGATGCCAGCCGCCTTGAGGGCTTTTCGGACCTCGCCTTCGGTCGTATCTTTCACTTTCACAATCAGATTGAGCTTTCCCATAGCAGCCGTTTCCCCCAGAAGCACCCCAAAACCGCCCGTCTCTGGCTGACAAAGCCTTCCCAAAAGTCGCGGTCACATCTCTTTTTCCTTCTCCCATTTTCGATATCGGCTTACATAGTCATCCAAGACTTTGGGAGGATCAAGGCTCAGGCGTTTGGCGTATTCACTTAAAAAACCTTTGAGGTAGACCAGTGCGGGAAGACGATCATATTTTTCCGACTCGATAAAGTCCAGATTGGTTCGGCTCACCTTCGTCCGCGTGGAGATTTCCCCAAGGTCGAGCCCTAGGGCCTCCCTGATTTTTCGCAGCGCTGGGCCTGAATATTCAAATCCAGACTCGGAGATCATCTCCTTGACCCTCTGGTGCTGGTCCGAGCCAACCGGACTTGTCTCGTCAGGATAGAGGGGAACACTCGATTCTGGGACGTGCTGGTAGAATGAGGAACTCCTCGCCTTAGTCTCCTCCAGCTCATCACAGCCGAGCGTCCTATCGTACTCCCGTCGAGTGGTTTCATTCCCAATCGTCTGGTAGGCCTCTTCAATCAGCCGTGAGAGCTCCTCGATCTCATTCTCCTTCAACAACGAGTAGATGCCAATAGAGTCACGATTGTACGTCCTCTTTGCCCGTTCATAGGCAGTTCGAATTTCACCCTGACTGGCAGCCGGACTAATCTCGAGGATCTCGTAGTAGTTCAGTGTATCTAGACGTTTCATCGTCAGAAGTTAAACGTGAGCTGCTGTTTCTTCATCAGTTTATTGGTAATCTCTGCAATACATCTTGAAGCCTTCGCATAGGGCCGTTCGAGTACAAGTGGTCTTTTCCTTTGCACCGACTGCCAGACTTCGTTGTCATAGGCGATGTAGCCAACGTAACTCAGGTTGATGGCGAAAAAACGAAGACAGGCACTTTTCATCGTGAACCCGACATCGACATCTTCCTTTGTCCTCACCTGGTTGACAATCAGCCGTGGCCTGAAACCTTCAACCTCACGCATCAGCATCCGTCCCAGCCCGCCATCGATGAACTCCACTGCTTCAATGAGATCAAGTGGGGTTCTAATTCCTCTTTCGTTTCTCTGATTCATTGCAGTTTCAATGACCTGACGTGCTTCAGGATGGCAGGTGAGCGTTCTCAGCTTTCGATAGAAGGCACTCTTGATAAAACGGTAGGCGTTCTCGATCGAAGTTGGCTCTGGGGTGACGACCAAAATGCCATCATCTGAGAGCAGGAAGAAATCGAGCACGTTGAATGAATTGCCAGCCCCAAGATCGACAATGACATAATCGCCATCCAGGTTCTTGATGTGTCGGATGATTCTCAGCTTCTGGTGGACTTTTGGATTGGCCGCATTGAGAATGTCTCTCGCTCCAATAACGAGCCCTAAATTTGGGATTTCTGTATTGACAATCACACTCCGAATATTATCGACGCGCTTTTTGATGAAATCATCGAGGGTGAACTGGGGTGGCGACAACCCCAAGAAGGTATGCAAATTGGCTCCTCCGAGGTCTGTGTCCACCATAATGACCCGGTGTCCCCGTTTGGCCAGACTTACCCCAAGGTTAGCGGCAATAAAGCTTTTCCCGCTACCACCTTTGCCGCCTCCGACCGCGAGGATCTGTGTTCCCCCTCCGATGCGGGTGGAATGTGAAAGTCCTATATTTAGCAACGTTAATTCACCCTCACGAGAACCGGAAGTATACCATACTCCCCGGGCATCTCATCGAAGCTACTCTCGGCGATCTCTATCTTTACTCAAACCGACCCTCCCTGTATGCAGCCAGATATCCCGCACAGTATGGATCTCCGCCCATCAGCGTCTCGGCCGTCAATATATTGGCCATCATCTTTGTATCCAAGGGATCGATAATCAGGGCGTCCAGTCCGACGGCCATTGCCATGGACGCAAAAATCTGGTTGATCTGTTTTCTCAGGGGAAGTCCATACGAGATATTGCTCAGTCCGCAAATGGTGTGGACGCCTGGATGGCCTTCCATGATTCGTCGAACCGCACGGAGAAATTCGATGCCAAAGCTTGAATCGGTGCTCACTGCCATCACGAGGGGATCAACGTAGATATCGCCTAGCGGGACGCCTGCCTTTGTCAGCCTCTCTATCAATTCAGCTGCAATATCATATCGCTCATCCGCTGTCTTTGGCATTCCCTTGTCGCTCATACACAAGGCCACGACCTTGGCTTTGTATTTTCCAATTAGAGGAAGAATCTCTTCAAACCTTTTCTCCTCTAGGGAGATCGAGTTGATCATGGGTTGGCCTTTGTGGACAGCGAGGGCGGCCTCAATGGCTTTCGGGTCCGGGCTATCGACGCACAGGGGAACATCGACCGCTGCCTGAATCGTTTCTACAAGCCACGGAAGATATTCGACCTCCTTTTTCACAAATACACCCGCATTGACGTCCACCAAATGGGCCCCGGCATTCACCTGATCTGTTGCTTCTTTGACGATAAGACCTGCATCCCTGGTTTCAATGGCCGGCTTGATGTTCTTTCGACTTGCGTTGATCCGTTCACCTACGATAAGCATGATTCACCCCCTTATTTGTGGATTGATGCCGGAGTTCAACGTAGCATGGCAGAGCCGGTGGGTTCCCGCCTGCGAGAGTTACCCTGGAAAAAGATACGTTTGAAAAAGACAAAGAGGGATTTTGGCAAAAGCTTGACACAAGAAGGACTACCGCTTATGGGCGATATTACCATGACAACCTGGGATTTCCAAGGGCCTTAGCCACCACCCTGAGGGCTCCCCCTTCTTTGGAGACATCAACGATAACCTGAGGATCAACGGCGCCTGCCTCAACGGCTTCAACGCGTGCCTTATTTCCCACGACCTCTTTCGCGTAGGCCAAAGCCTTTTCCGAGTCTTCGAAACCTGACCTTTTCCCGTCTGCCTGAACCAAGAAACTCTGTACCCTCTTGCTCTCATGGGTGTAGACGAGCGCCTCTTTCACAACCATCACAGAACCCGCGACGGCTCCGACCGCATTGGCGACGTCGGCATAGGGGGGAAGAAAAAGATGAGTATTCAAAAAGTCTGCCACTTTTTCCAAAAATATGCCTGCTGGCGCGCCGATGCCGATGATGGGGATCTTGCAAGTCGTGGCAACATCGAAGTATGGATTCTCTTTCCCCAAGGTATGCTCGAGAAACCACCTACCCCAAATGTCATCGACCTTTTCCGGAAGCCCCCGATCTCTCTTCTGTCCGAGAAAAACCACAACCTCCTCGACAATCATGGCACACATCAAATCGAGAACTTCCTCTATCAGACCTTCTCTCCTCTTCTCAAAAAGGGCGCAGGCGATATCGAGGGCTGTCCGTGCCGCCTCGGTACTCCAGGCCGTGAACTGGCCGTTTACATGGAGCAGATCCGTGGGAGTCAGCGTAGACTGTTCAATGAGACCTCGGCGAATCAAACCTTCGGCGTTGAGCTGTAAGGGATGGTAGAATCCCATTTTTTCGAGAATCCGCGTCAGCGTCAAAGGCCCCTCGCTCAGCAGTACCAGCAGATCCCTCTGGACAGCGGTGCCGACAAGTGCAACGTTTTCACCCAGGTTCTTGTGCAGAAACCAGTACTCCAAATCGGTTGGCCTCCAGTCGAGGAGAGGCTTTCTTTTCAGTGCAAGCACCTCCGCCTCCACTCTGGAGAATCTGGCGGCCAGGTAAGACAATGGAACGACTCGGCTCGGCCCAACGGTCAACCTCCCATCCGGGACAAAGGAAATCCTGCTATCCCCTCCAAGGCCCATGGTTCGGATACGGGCGGCCTTCACAGCTGTCTCAATCTTCCCGACTCGAGCTCCCTCTTCCGCAATCGAGATTTGCGAATCCTCGATAACGGCTATGTCCGTCGTGGTACCACCAATATCAATGACCAGAGCATCTCGATACTCAGAGAGGAATCTGCCCCCAATAGCGCTTGCTGCCGGTCCAGAAAGAATGGTCTCAACAGGCTTTCTTACAGCCGCCGCGTAAGGCATTAAGGAGCCATCGCCCTTAACGATCATCAGAGGCGCGTGGATCCCATGGGCCTCAAGAGATTCCCTCACGGCCTGGATGAATTCCTGCATAATGGCCACGAGCGACGCATTGAGGCAAGCCGTGGTGGCTCGCTTGATGGAATCGAGTTTCGTCGATAGTTGATGACCTAGGACAACAGGAAGAGACGAAACCTCCCGAAGGTCATCAAATGCCCATTCTTCATGGGTTG
>WVXP01000079.1:12419-12723 GCA_011773445.1 Pseudomonadota bacterium
GGGAACTTTGACTCGAGATTGTACCTGACAAGGAGTTCCCTGTCATAGCCGATGAGAAGAAGCCCTACCCTTCGTCCCTTACCTTCAGCAATAGAATTCGTGGCCAGGGTGCTGGAGATACAGACGAGTTTCACCCTTAAAGGGTTGTCAACACTGAGACCTTCTAAGGCCGCCGTTATCCCGAAAGTGAGATCCTCCCTTGTTGTCAGGCTTTTGCTGGACGCGATGACTTGTCGCGACGGGTATTCGAGCAGCACCCCGTCCGTGTAAGTGCCGCCCGTGTCTATACCGATCATATAGGTAC
>WVXP01000105.1:0-167 GCA_011773445.1 Pseudomonadota bacterium
ACGAGAATCCCGATATAACCGTCTAGCTCAGGACGATGATAGTGATGACCCGCCACCAGGCCCCCGATTACGGTCAGGGTGATCACCGCCTCAATTCGGTGATGGAAGGCATTGGCCAGAATGGCGTGGGAGTCAACCCGTCTTCCGAGGAAGCGAACGAACTGCCC
>WVXP01000105.1:216-484 GCA_011773445.1 Pseudomonadota bacterium
AGACCAATAGTGGATGGCATGGGGCTCTAGGACCTGATGAACCGACCTCTCGCCGATCTGTATTCCGGATACAAATAGGAAAACCGACATGATGAGGGGGGCGACATGCTCCATCCGACCGTGTCCGAAAGGAGTTTTGGCTGTGGCAGGTCGGGACGTCACCCAGAAACTGATCACCAGAATCACGGAATTGGCTAGGTGGGAAAGGAGATGAAAAGCATCCGCCACCACAGATATTGATCCGGCCATCAGGCCGAGAACCATCTTC
>WVXP01000105.1:530-827 GCA_011773445.1 Pseudomonadota bacterium
CTGAATCCGTACGGTTTTATTGTCTGTATCGTTGAAATCCTTTATGAACCATTTGCCGAACGCCCGGTTGGCTGCTTCAAGGATTTTCATTCAAAACCACCCTCCCAGCACCTGTTGCCCGTCATTTCATTGACCCATCATATAAACATTTTTATTTCATGTCTGTCAAGGACATGTCAAAAGAGATCAGGGCTGCGTCAAAGTCATCCGTAAGTGAAGTTGGAGGATGTCCCAGGAGCGAGCCTCCTGAAATTTTTGGGCACCCGCCTCAGCGAAGCGCAGTGTCGCCGAAGGCGC
>WVXP01000105.1:1008-1206 GCA_011773445.1 Pseudomonadota bacterium
AGCGAGCAATAGGACGGGTCAAAAATTTCAGAAAGCGAGCGAATGGGATATCCTCCAACAAACAAAGAAATCAACAAGTTATGCTCGACTTTGACATGGCCCTGCTGTCAAACCCAAGGCTGAAGCTTCATGAGTCATTTGCGTATGATTTTTGTACTTACCTTGTTGAATAAGCACTTTCCGATAGATACATAAAAA
>WVXP01000076.1:0-132 GCA_011773445.1 Pseudomonadota bacterium
CGAATTTTCTCTCCCTCTTTGTGGATCTGTGATCGGACGCCGTCATACTTGTCTTCTACCAAGCAAACCGTGCCCATGGCATCCATGATCTTCTGGGGCGAGTCTCCTGGCGAGGCCAGCATGAACTTGATG
>WVXP01000076.1:303-580 GCA_011773445.1 Pseudomonadota bacterium
TCACGGAGAACCCTATAGAGGGCATCCTGTCGGTCTTGAACGGTTCGCGTACCGGCGAGAAAAGAGAAGAAATCAAGAATATCCTGCAGTCTAAGTTCTCTCTGGGTCCGAGTTCTTCGAAGGAGAATTTGGGCCATGGCGCCCGTGTCACCGGTCTTCAGGTAGGCTGAAGCGATCTGGTCGGGTGAAACGCCGAATTGGTCGATGAAGACCCGCTGGACCGATGCCCAGCCGAGATTGAGGGTTTCCTGACGTGTCGCGGGAAAGGGTTGACCAC
>WVXP01000076.1:630-15134 GCA_011773445.1 Pseudomonadota bacterium
TCCCATTATAACACTCTGTTTTTCACAAATCCCGATATCTTGCACTTCTCGCCTCGAAGAAGCATTATCGGGTTATCTTTTGATTTTTTTCCATTTTCAATACCACGTGCTTTCATCCCTATGATCCACCAAGACGAAGCCTAGTAGCCGGTTTTTGGTTTCCCATGGGTTTTTGATCCTCTTTCTGAGTTGTGAATTGCAAAAGGATTTTGTAACGTTATTCAATTCCAGAGGAGGTTCGATGATATGAAAGCGGAAAAAAAGCTCAAGGAAATGGGGCTCGAGCTTCCCCCCGCTGTGAAACCAGTGGCGAATTATGTTCCAGCCGTCCGTGCCGGCGATCTGGTTTTTCTCTCCGGTCATGGCCCATTTCGGGAGGACGGAGCGTTGATTACTGGGAGAGTCGGTTCGGATCTGACCCTCGAGGAAGGCTACGAGGCGGCCCGGCGGGTGGCGCTGGGGTTGCTCGCGTCATTGAAGGAAGAAATCGGAGATCTGGATAAAGTCCGGCGAGTCATTAAACTTCTGGGTATGGTCAATTCCACGCACGACTTCGGCGACCAGTCCAAGGTCATCAACGGCGCCTCAGATCTGCTCGTTGAGGTCTTCGGTGAGAAAGGAAAGCACGCGCGGTCCGCGGTTGGAATGAATGCCCTACCCATGAACATTCCGGTGGAGATTGAAATGGTTGTACAGATTGAAGGCTGACGATGGGCTCAGAGCCCGAAAAGGACCAAATCAGTGAGCGTTACCTGACTCCTCGCCCAGACTACCTCTGCCTGAGATCTGGTGTGGTCTCATTCCAAACAACATCAGATGTCGATTCCAAGTTCCTTTAATGCCTCCGGGGTCGGCGCTCCAAATTCGGTCCACTTGCGGAGTCGATAGTAATCATTGAGCAGTCGCTCCTGAGGAGGAATCCAGCCCTTCGCCCCGCCATCCTCACGCGCAGACCTGGCAATGCGGGGAGGCAGAACGTCATCCTTCCTGGTGATCCCGAGGCGATTGTTGTACAACCGCTTGACCGTAAAGGCTCGGGCGCCAACTTTCAGAAGCGAGTCCACGTCAAATTCCCAACCTGTGATGCAATTCAACCAGTGAGCGAGTGCGGGCACTCCAACGCCACCGAAAACAGTGAACTTGCAGGCGGTTAGAGAATCAAAGACGGACATGAGATTCTGCATAGCGATGGAGAACTTGGCCTTACCCTCCACAGCATGAGGGTCCTGGTCCTTATCGTAGCCTAGCCCGTCAGGCGGTACAAGCCCGCTTTCAAAGTCCATACCGAACACATTCAGATGACAGGCACCACGGTTGGAAGTGGTGAAACCCACGACGTTGCTAAACCTGGACCGGGGGTCATGGGCGGGAAGCTCCATCCCTTTGACATGACAGGCGAATTCATGGGCATTGCCTCCTATGATTTCCGCAGCCTCGCGGACTCCCAGGCCCAAAACCTTTCCGAATCCTCTCGCTTCGCCAATGGCTCTGATCATCTCAATCATCGCGTCCGCGTTTCCCCAGGTGAGTGCAATTCCATCGGTGTCGTTTTTAGTAATCAGACCTCGGTCATATGCCTCCATACCAAAGGCGATGACCGAACCAGTGGCGATGGTATCGAGACCATATCGATTGCACAGCTCATTACCTTTGGCTATGGCCTCCAAATTGTCAATCAGACAGTTGGCCCCGAGCATCGCAAGTGTCTCATATTCCGGGCCTGGGCCTTCAGGAGTAGCGTATGGGCCTTGATTGATCTTGACGACCCGGCCACAGCCAATGGAGCACTGGCCACAACGGTACCGTTTAGTGAGAATTGTTCGCTTCATCGTCGGACCACTGATCTTCTTTGCTCCCTCGGGCCAGCTCCCTTGCGCCCAGTTTTTAATTGGAAAATTTCCAACCTTTTCATTGTGGGTCACGACGCCGGCTGTCCCATACTCTCTCAAACCCTCAGGTAATTCCTTCATCTTTTTAGCGTGTTCTCTGATCGATTCCATCAACTTTTCTTTATCGTAAATGGGTGTTTTGTGCCCACCCCTGAGTACCACAATGGCCTTAACATTCTTTGAGCCGAGGACGGCTCCAAGCCCCCCCCGACCGGCAGCCCGGCCATCTCGGCCGTCATTCATCACCCCGGCAATAGGGACGGTCCTCTCTCCCGCAGGACCGATACCGACGAAGTTTACCTTGTCGCCGTACTCGGAGTTTAGCAAATCCCCCATTTCATAAGTGTCTCTACCTGCCAACTGGTCGGCGTGAGCAATTTCAACTTTGTCTTCTCGAATCACAATCCGCACCGGATGAGCTGCAGAATTCTTTAGGATGAGTCCGTCATATCCCGCGCTTTTCAGGTCCTGGGCGAATTTCCCGCCGCTGTTCGCCTCTCCCCAGATGCCGGTCAACGGAGCCTTAGCGCACACCTCATACCGAGAAGAAGAATAAACCGGTGTTCCACAAACTGGCCCAGTCAGGAGAACAAATCTATTATCCGGGTCCAAAGGATCGATCTTAGCCGGATCGGTCTCTTTGTTAAGATACCAGGCCGCAAGACCAGAACCGCCAATGTACTGTTTCTTGATGATTTCGGGAAAATCGATGGTATCAATCTTTCCACTATCGAGGTCTATATCCAAAACCTTTTCCATGTACCCATTCTTCATAATTCACCTCCATAGGCCTGTAAAGATAGCATACCATTCTCAAACTCAGAACAAATCGCATTCTGGTATCAATCGGCAAGTACCAATTCCATTCCGCGATTTCGACCTGGGAGCCCTCGCCTGACTACAGTTCCCCAATCGTTTTTCTTCGGTATTTAGACACCGTGAAAATTGTGACTGCAACGAGAAGCATGGTTCCTCTGGCAAGCCACACGATAAAGGTGGGCAGACCCAAAAGCGTAATCCAGTTTACCAGGACCGTTAAGATAACAACGCCGATAAACGTTCCGATAACATTGTGCTTCCCAGCCTTGACGACGAGGGCCCCGAGAAAGACCGCCGTAAAACCCTGAATCATCAAGGTTCCGCCTCCGATCTCCGATACCCCGGAACCTAATTGGGCTGTGACCAGAACGCCGGCAATGGACGCCATTGCGGCCGTGAGAACAAAATAGTTAAAAACGATTTTAGCTTCCTTGATGCCAGCCTCCCGGATGGCCTGCCTGTTTTCGCCCAGGGCGTACAAATGTTGGCCCATGGTTGTGTGGTCCTGCAGGAAACGGCTGAAAACATAAATCGCCAATGCGGTGAGAAACAACACCGGTATTCCCAGTAGTTCTCCGAATACGAAGTTGTATACGATCTTTGAACTGGTGACGATGGCCAGCGGTTTGCCCTGATTCAATATTTTGGCAATGGCCTTGGCCGCAAACCCCGTTGCGATGGTAGTGATCAGCGAGGGAATTTTCATATAGGCAGACATAAAGCCGTTGATGACACCGATCAATGTGCCTCCGAGAAACGCCGTAATGAGGGCATACACCATGGGAACATCGCTTTTCATCACAAGGTAAGCTGCGATCATACTTACCAGTGCGGCAACATCCGCAAAGGAAACGTCCAACTCTCCAATAGCCAAAATCCATGTGAGACCGAGCACCAATATGGCGTTAATACCTGAGGCCCGCAGGATTTCCAGCAAATTGTCGGGGGTCCGAAAGGCGCTTGAGGTGACCGAAAACAGAGCAACCATGGCGAACAGCAGCCATATCAGGCCGAATTGAGGCTGAAACAGCTGACTGAAGCGGAACGTCCTCGAATTTACTCTATTCATCAGGCCACTTTTTCGTTCACATCCGGTAGTCAGGTCGATCGTTTAGCCGTTCTGCCTTTGAGAACTATATCGGTGGAAAGGGTTAGGGCTAAAACCAGAACAATCCCAATGATCAAATCCCTATAATAGTAGGGCACCTCCATCAGGGTAAAGCCGCTCAACATGGTGGCGATGAACATGGAGGCCAAAAAGGTTCCATGAATCGTAGTTTTCCTGAACACGGCGTTGCCGAGAAATATGGGGGCGTAAGCCGGCAGCAGGAACACCAGTCCCACTCTGACACTGCCGCTGCCCTGGGACGCGTTGCTCATTATGGCGCCGAGAGAGGTTGTCAAAGCGCAAAAAACAAAAGCCGCAACGATATAGTATTTGGTATTCACCCCTGAAAAAGTAGCGGCAACCCGGTTATCGCCGGTAGCATAAAAGCCCCGACCGTGGCGTGACCGGTGTAAAATGAGAAAAGCGATAAAATACAGGCTCAGCAGCAGAACAACCGGAAACGGAATACCCACAATATCGGCATCGTTTATCTCGAGAATTCCGGATGTCAGAACATTTTCCCAAATGTAAGCGCCACCACTGTATATCCATGCGAATCCCCAAGATAACGCCCCGGTGCCAATGGTGGTAACGATATCCGGCAGTTTCATCATACCAACGGCCACCCCGTTTATTAGACCGAAAATAACCCCCACTGCCAATCCAACGAATATGCTGGGTATCACATGAATTTCCTGGGCGATCAGAAAACTGGTGGTCATTCCTGCCAGGCTGCTCACCATCGGAAAAGATATATCAAAATGGCCGACCACAACGACGAAGGTGGTGCCCAGTGCAAACATGGCGCTAACCGATGCATGCTTTAGCAGGGTGGTAATGTTCCTGCTAGTTAGAAACTGATCATGCAAAAAAGAGAAGACAACAAAAATGAAAACCAGCAACAGAAAGAATATGCCCACGGATCGAGTCTCAGCCGAGATCATCTTTTTCCTTTTTTCTATCAAGTTCTAGTTCCTTTTACGCCACAAAGGAGAATCTCCCCCGCAGTGACCCTGTCAACGGCTTCATCGAGAGTGACCCGCCCCTTGAACATGGCCATGACTTGGTCGCACAGGCCAGAGATCTCCTCACAGTCTGAAGAGATGAGAATCACAGCCGCCCTGTGGGAAAGCCGTCGGATCAGATCATAAATGCCTGCCTTGGCCCCGACGTCCACACCGGCGGTCGGTTCGAAGAAAATGTAAGTCTGTGCCTCGGTAAAAAGACCCTTGCTAATAACCACTTTTTGCTGATTCCCGCCGCTGAGATAGGAGACTTTCAGATTGGCATCGGCAGGGGTGATCGCTAGCTGCTTGATAAGTTCCAAAACTTCCTGTTTTTCTTTCTTCCGTCGAACAAATCCCAGTAAATCGCTGACCCGCTTCAGACTTGCCAGCGATACGTTGAATGATATGGGCTGCACATCGATGAGCCCCTCGTGCCTGCGGTCGCCGGGAATCAGAAAAATGCCGTTTTGAATAGCATCCCTGGGGGATCGTAGATGGATATCCTGGCCACGAATCTGTAACTTACCCCGGGTACTCGGGATGAAGCCGAAAATCGCCTTGGCAAGTTCTTCAACGCCGGAACCTACCAGGCCGAAGATGCCTAGGATTTGTCCGATCCTTGCGGCAAAACTGATATCCTGGAACGAATCTTCAAAAGAAAGTTCGCGGACAGCGAGCATCTCTTCGCCAACATGTGGCGTCTTGGCCGGATACAGATGGTCCATCTTTTCTCCCAGCATCAATTCGGCGATTGCCATGTCATCAGCACCCACCTCTTTGGCCTCCAGGGTCGCCACGTTTCGACCGTCTCGGATGACCGTCAGGCGATCCGCAACCTGGAAAATCTCCTCCAGCCGGTGCGAGATATAGATGATCGCAATCCCTTGCTCTTTAAGCCCTTGCATGAGGCGGAAAAGGACCTGCTTTTCGTTTTCAGTCAGGATGGAGGTGGGTTCATCCAGGACCAAGACGACCATCTCCCTGGACAGCGCCCTCAAGATGGCAATGATTTCCTGTTCAGCCGCGGTCAGTTCCGAAACTGGCCTGGTGAGATCCACTTTAACGGGAAATTGCTCCAGGATGCGCTGCGCCTGGGCATGCAATTTTTTGCGGTCAATTCTGCCGAAAGATCCCCTTCTTTCGGTTTCAAATCCCAGGAAGATATTCTCATATCCCGCAAAAGACGGAATCATTTCAGGATCCTGATAGACGGTAGCGATCCCATGACTCATGGCGTCCTGAGGGCTGTTGATTTCTATTGGATTACCGTCGAGGAATATGTTCCCTGCATCTTTATGATACGTGCCAGATAGAATCTTTATCAGGGTCGACTTGCCGGCGCCGTTGATACCGAGCAGGGCGTGGACTTCTCCAGGCTTCAAAGCAAAATCAACGGCATCCAGTGCTTTGACCCCGGGGAACTCCTTGGAGATGCCTCTCATTTCCAATCGGTACTCGGTCAATGCGTCTGAGCCTCTTCCAGGGGAGATATGGGTTGCCCCCGTTCTGATTGATGCGGCGCATAAACCAGAAAACCGGTCTTATGCGCCGCAGTCACACATTCATCCTACAGAGCTCTTTTCCAACCTAATTTTTGGGCATTGCCGGGATGGTCGTACGTGTCCCCGTACTCTTTGATATCCACCTTTTCCAACTCCCTGGCCGTAATCGCGTAAACCGGGCTGATGACAAGCCGCGGCACTTTATTGCCCTTCAGATGTTCTCGGGCATAGTAGACAGACTGGTAAGCCATCAACCACATGCTCTGGGCGGCCGTGAACTTCATGGGCGTTTTATCGGCCTTGATGTACTGAAATGCCCGAGTACCGCCGTCAATGCCGGTGGTAAAAATTTCATCCTCCCGGCCAGCATTCTTGATGGCCAAAGCACCTTCCATGGCGGCACCGTCCCAGGCGCACCAGATGGCATCCAGGGATCCCTTCTCGGGATGGGCAGCCAGCATATTATCAATACCTTGCCGCGGGGTTACGGCGCCGGCCGGATCGTAGTTCCAGCGAGCAACCACCTCGATGCCCGGATATTCCTTCAAGATCCAGTCCAGCCCCTGTTCACGATGATCCCAGGTTTCATTCGCCGGTAGGCCGATAACGCCTATTTTACCTTTGCCATTAAGCCGCTCGGCAATCCACTGAGCCGTCAGCATGCCCATGCCGAAGTTGTTGGAAAGAACCGAGGTGGTACAAGCCGTTCCCGAAATCAGGGAGTCACCCGAAAAAACCGGGATTCCTGCCTCAATCGCTCGTTTAACCGCTGGTGTGATGGCGGCCGCTTCCGAGGCCGTGACGAACAACGCATGTGGCTTCATCTTGATAAAAGCCTCAATCTGTTCCGACTGCAGTTTGGTATCGTAGTTGGAGTTGACGAACTTGGCATTCTTTAAGGCGTCTTCCCCGAAAAATTCCGCTATCCCCCGCTTGTACCCCTTATTCATGTTCTGGCCGGAATCATTGTCCAGCCAACCTTGAGAGATGGCCAATTTCCATTCCTCGGCCGCTGAAGCCGCCGGAAAAACCATCGCCACGGCTAGAACGACGACGAAGGAAACCTGCAACAATTTCCAATTGGTTCTTTTCATTTCTCATTCTCCTTTCCAAAAAATTGGCAACTCAGTTAGAGTTAAGAAACTCACCTCCTTTCTGTGCTTTATTCGCCCTCCCCGAAAAAAATGGACATAACCACGTCCTAAGGCCTGATTGTCAGTGTAAGAATCTCTTTGGATTCCCCCCGTTTTCCTCCTCCCCGACGCAAAGATGATTACTGGTCGATTTCGACCCGGATCATCTTCATTTCATTTTCATTCGTCTGTCTTCAGATGGACGCAAATTCTTCAACACACACCTTTGCATTTCATGCCAGCGGATATGCTTTTGCATTTTTTCAAAAGATATTAAGTTACGGGAAAGTCCCTGAGTCATGGGCAACAAAACCTTAACGCCCCCAATGACGGTTCCGATTCGATTCAGTTTTGGATAGCGGGATTTCATATTATCTATCATTCCTGCTGGGCCTTTACGACTTCTTCCCGAAATCTTTTGGCCCGCTCTTTCAGGAGAGCAAAGTCCCTTTCATCGAGAATCTTCTGACTCACCAGGCTGCTTCCGGCAGCAACGGCGGCGGCTCCTGCCTTAAGAAATAGCCCGGTTGTCTCGACCGTAACCCCACCAGTCGGAATGAGCTCAACCTGAGGCAGTGGAGCGAGAATCGCCTTGATATAAGATGGACCCCCTACATCGGCTGGGAAGACCTTCACAAAATCGGCTCCCATCTCCCACGCCGTGAGAATCTCTGTCGGTGTGAAACATCCGGGAACAACCACTTTGGAATACCGCCGACAAAGCTCCACGGTCTTTGGGTTGAGAGTTGGTGAGACGATAAACTGAGCACCAGCAAGAATGGCAGCCCGGGCCGTTTCGGGATCTAGCACGGTTCCCGCGCCAAAGAGAACCTCAGTGCCAAACCGTTGGGTCGCCTCAGAAATAACATTCAAGGCACCGGGAGTCGTCATGGTCACCTCGATGACCCCAAGGCCCCCCGCCTTGATTGCCTCTGCCGCCTCGACGAGATCGCCAGATGTTTTGGCGCGAATGATGGCAACGACGCCGGTTTCCCGGATCATCTCTCGTTGTTTGTCTTTGTCCATGGGTTCTTCCTCACCTTTGCACCCGAAAATCCTTGCTCTCAAGAAACTTCTGAACGTCTTCCATCGTGATCCAGTTAATATCACCCGGAATCGAGTGCTTGATGGCTGCCATGGCATCGCCGATTCTGAGTCCCTGTTCCACGCCCTCGTTCAAATACCCATAGATGAAGCCTGCCGTGAATGAATCACCCGCCCCAAAGCGATCGACGATTTCAATTTCAGCCACGTCATCCCGATAGACCTTTCCCTCCGCATAGACGAGACTCGTCCAGGTGCCGGTCAACACGGTCTTTACCCCTCTCAGGGTAATGGCCACAATGGGAGTACCAAAATTATCTGAGAACTGCTTCGCAATGTCCTCATACTCCCCTGTGTATCCGAGCACTTCTTCTGCATCAAACTGGGTCGTAATGACGATGTCGACCTTGTCGAGAATCCTCTCAAAACACGCCTTGGCATCGGCCGCAGACCAGAGCTTCGCCCGGTAGTTGAGATCGAAACTCGTTTTGCAACCAGCCGCTCTGGCCTTTTCGATCACCTCCACTGTCGCCTCACGACAGCCCTGACTAAGGGCGGGAGTAATCCCCGAAGTATGAAAGAGCCTCGTCCCTTTGAGGATTTCATCCCATTTGATTTCACCCGGACCGAGCATACTGGCTGCAGCCCCCCCCCGATCATAAATGACCGACGTCGCTCTGGGGGTGCTCCCGAATTCCACAAAATAAAGACCCGCCCGTCCCTCTTTTGTCCAGACGATGTGGGAGGTGTCCACCCCATGTTCTCTGGCCTTGTTGGCGATCATGCGTCCCATGGGGTTAGTGGGCAGCTTAGAAACCCAGGCCGAACGAAGGCCAAGACGGCTCACATTGGCGGCCACACTCAGTTCTGCGCCACCGATGGTCACATTGAAGCTCGTAGTCTGCTCCAACCGCTGATAGTTCGGGGGTACGAGGCGAAGCATCGCCTCCCCCAATGCGACAACGTCATACATAGACCAAGCCCTTTCCCGAGATTGAGATCTTCGATCTATAAATCAGAGATGAACGACTTTCGATCTGAACGTCCGGCCTTTCCAAGCGCATGAGACACGGTTTCAAAATTCGCTTCTTACATATCCCAATCGTATCGATATCATGTTTGCTGTTTCTTTGACGGCGGGAATGAGTTCCTTTTTGATTCTTTCTTGGGTCATCCGAAAGACAGGGCCAGATATGCTGATACCGGCAATAACGCTTTCTGCTCTGTCGCGCACTGGCGCTGCCACACACTTCACCTCAGTTTCGTGTTCCGCATTATCAACCGCGTATCCCATTTCTCTTATCTTATGCAGATGGAGCCTTAATTTGGCAGGATCCGTGATGGTATTGGGTGTGTGCCCCTTCAGTTCAATAGAGCAAAAAAACTTCTCCAGATCGTTTTCACTCAGGTGCGCAAGCATAACCTTTCCCACCCCCGTGCAGTAGGACGGAGACTTGTTCCCGATGCGAGACATCATGCCAATGGACTGGGAGCTCTCAACCTTGTCGAGATAAAAGACTTCGAATTCGTTGAGGACCGCCAGGTGAACGGTCTCCTTGCATGAGGAGGCAAGTTCGGAGAGAAGGGGCATTGCCTCGGAATGAAGACCAATCTGGTTGATATAAATGCTTCCAATCCGAAACAGCCTGTGAGTCAATCTGTATTCAGCGGTCTTGTTGTTCCTTTGGAGAAAACCCGCCTTCTCTAAGGAGCAGAGAAGCCGCGTGACCGTGCTCTTGTTCAGGTGAAGTTTCTTTGAAAGTTCAGAATTGGTATAAGTAGATTTTTCGAAAGAGAAGGACTCAAGAATTCTGGCGGCCCTCAGGACAGAATTGATGAGATAACGGTCGTGTTTCACGGTAGTTTCTTGCCAAGGAGTTTCGTATTTGAAACTAGATTTTATTATTTACTCAAAACCGTGTCAAGGAAAAAACCAGGCGAGTTTCCTCAGTTCTGTGGACGCTCATGTCCCTGAGGAGCGTTTGCGGTGAAAGGGTGTCCCTATTCCCCGGGCCCTTCCCAAATCCCCTCAGAACAATCTGCTCAGGGCTTTGCAAGCGTACTTCGCCAGAAAGTGGGAAGGCAAGCTCTGAGCCAAAAGTCTTTGCTCGTGGTCCGTCGTCCGTGGTTCGTTGTATAAAGACTAAGATTTGCCCATCCACGGCTATTCGAGTAACGGGCCCAGGGAATTTGATTCTCAATCGAGTGACGTGAATTGATCGTTACAACTGACCACTGACAGCACCCAGAAAAGCTTTTGAGCAGCGAAGAGCGCTCCTTTTCCACTTTCATCAGACAAAAGCCGGGAAAAAGGATTTGGGCAACAGCCCGTCCCCACCTGACCCGCGTCCGGCGGGAAGGAGAGAGCGAAGGGATATGAGGGTCCCATCAAAAGATTCAAAACTGTCGGGAAACATCAGAAGGTTAGAAATTCCTTGCCTCGAAAACTCAAAAGCTCCTCAAAAAAACGCAGTTGCGTAAAGGGGAGCAATAGTGAAGGCTCTTCTGTGCGAGGTACTTTAACCGGTGTGCGCTCATCCGATGAAGAGAGGGACGTTGATTTAGCTCTGAGTGGGTTCCCGTGTTAGGTGGCTCTTATGAAATTGCTGTTGTCTTGCACGAAGGCTTTTTCAAATCGTTTTCTCGATTCGAGTTATGGCAAACTCACAATGGCCCAGTCGTTCAGCTTTGGTTGGCTTTCCATTGGCAACTGCTAAGAGGAGGCGGAGAATCTTCTCACCAACTCCTTTAATCGTGTCTCGGCCTTTCAGAATTGCCCCGGTATTGATATCGATATGAGATCTCATGCTTTGAGCTGTCTTGTCATTTCCGGTGATCTTAATGACCGGGGCAATCGGACAGCCGACAGGAGTTCCCAGCCCTGTCGAGAAAGCAGCAATCTGGGCTCCGCCCGCAACCATTCCCGTCAACGATTCTACGTCTTGACCTGGTGTGTCCATGATCCATAGTCCCTTTCCCTGGATGGGCTCGGCGTATTCGAGTACACCCTGAACCGGTTTAGTCCCCGCCTTATAGATGCACCCGAGGGATTTCTCTTCTATGCTGCTGATGCCACCCCTGATGTTTCCGGGACTTGGCTGCGCGCCTCTGATGTCTACCCCTGCACGACGGGCACTCTCCTCCACTCCATCAACAGCCGCATGTATCTTTTTGGCGACACGTTCGTTGATGGCCCGTGACGCTAGGATGTGTTCAGCCCCGATGATTTCGGCGGTTTCCGAGAGTATGACCGTCCCCCCGAGTTCGATGAGACGATCCGAAGCATAGCCAATCGCGGGATTTGCGGCCAGTCCTGAACTGAAGTCCGAACCTCCGCACTCGGTGGCCATGATCAATTCTGAGATCGAAGACTTGGTCCGGGTTTGATCAGCGAGAATCTTATTCATTTGTCTTCCCAATTCAACTCCCTGTTTGACTGTCCTCTGAGTCCCACCACAGTTTTGAACCGCCAGGGATTCGGCTCTCTGGCCGTGCCTCCTCATTTCACCCGCTAGCTCGGTAGAATCGATCTCCTCACAGCCCAACCCCACGACAATGACAGCGCCGACATTGGGATGAGTCGCGAATCCTAGAAGTGTCCTTTTTACCTGGTCAAAATCTTCCCCGAGCATCCCGCAGCCAAACGGGTGAGTCACTATAGCAGCCTGTGGCACTCTTCGCTTTATTCGGAGAGCGGCCTCGTTGGCACATACGACAGAGGAGAGTATCAATAGATGATTTCTCACCCCAACTCTGCCGTCTCGTCTTTGGTACCCAAAAAGTTCCATCAGGGAGTCCTCTTTTCCTTCAAATCGCCTCTCCCCCTTCTACTCTCCAAATTGTGGATATGGACGTGGCACCCGATACCGATCCTCGTCGTTGCGAGTCCGATCGTTTCTCCATACTTGATGATTCTCTCTCCCTTTTCGATCTTCGATAGACTGAACTTGTGCCCTATGGGGATTTCTTCGCGAACTAGGATCCTGATTGTCTTTCCGTCTTTTTTCAGGAATATGCGAGTGCCGAGCGGGATAGTCTGCAAGGTCGTTGCTACATTATCAGAAGGATGAATGATAATTGCAGGTGTTCTTCTTGAGGCCATATTTCTCAGTACATTAGCTGACCGCTGGTGACCTGAATGGTCTGGCCGACCATATAACTTGACTCCTTGAAGAGGAGAAAGAGGATCACGTTGGCCACCTCTTCAGGTGTTCCGGGTCGTCCCGAGGGCGTGCTTTGAACGATAGATCGAAGGCGCTCTGGATCCATTCCCTGGATCATTCTTCCCTCGATGACATTGGGAGCCACTCCGTTGACATAGACACCAAACGGGGCCAGATCCTTAGCAGCCGCGACCCCCCACGACGACCGCCACGCTGCCTGTCAAATCTATCATCGAACCTCTATGGTCATTGGGTCAGGTCTGAAGAACTCCTAGAGTTGTCTTTCCCTCGTATTTTGCGAAAGAGGGTGATAGCGGCACCGAGTATGCGAGGTAGCCTCCATCCACACACAGAATGTGGTCATGCATGTAATCGGAAGCGCTAGATGCCGGGAAAACCACGGCCCCCTTCAAATCTTCAGGATTGCCCCACCTTCCTGCTGGGATTCTTGCGAGATTTGCTCGTTCCGAACTGGGTTCTCCCTCAGAGCAGCCGTCATATCCGTCTTCGTCCAGCCCGGCGCAATGGCGTTCACATGGATCCCATACCGGGCCCACTCATTTGCGAGTGCTTTGGTGATCGCAGCAATTCCGATCTTAGAGGCTGCATAAGAGGGCACAAGGATTCCCCCCTTGGTAGGTAAGCAGCGAAACTATATTGATAATCTTACCCCCGCTGGCCTTGATCATTCTCCGAGCCACAGCCTGGCACAAAAAAAAGACGGTTTTCAGGTTAACCATCAAAACGTGGTCCCAATCCTGTATCGAATGGTCCAAAGCCGGCTGCCTCCTTATGATTCCAGCATTGTTGACGAGAATATCAATTCGGCCAAATCTCCGGTAGACCTTTTCCAGGATTTTTTCGATATTGTCAAGATTGGCCAGGTCTGGCGTGATTGGAATACAACGCCTTCCTATCCTAACGATCCGGTCCACGGTGTCATCCGACGGGGTCTTGTGCCCGACTACGACGACATCGGCGTCCGCTTCAGCCAAGGCAACAGCCATGGCTTGGCCAATACCCCGAGAAGCACCCGTCACAATAGCGACCTTGTTGTCGATTCGAAACTCACCCAGAATCATGTAATCCCCATCAATCAGAATTCCAGAATCTCGTTGGAGGGTAAGGCTTGTCATATCCCATGAGGCGATCCATCCACACGAAAAATCGGTTAAATCCAGTCATCCTCTTCACAACCGTTCGAACGGCATCGTGAATGACTCCCGGCGCTTTATTGAAGGGGCAGACTTGGATGCAGGTGGCACAGTCTAATCGGTTTTTGGCCCAGAAGGAAAAGCACTTTTCTGCATTGACGTACCACTTCAAGGTGCCAGAATGATTCGAGAAGTTCTCGCCCTCTCGGGTCATTTCGCCGTCAGGGATGGCCTGGGATGGGCAGTGGGTAGCACATTTCTTACAGGTTTTGCAAAATTCGACGGCCCCAAAGGACCGGTAAGCGTCATATTTGAGGGGAAGATCCGTAAACACCTTGCACAGTCGTACTCTCGGACCGAGTTTCTCCGTGATGAGGAGCCCCATTCGACTCCACTCTCCCAGGCCCGCGGCCATGGCGAGAGGAATGCTGAGGGCCGTGTCGTTCCCGGCCGGAATCGCCCGGTAACCCAAGCCACGAATCAGTGCAGCCACGAGGTTGGCAACGAGGGCCATCTTGGAATATCCGAGTCCCGTGGCAGCTCCTGCTACCCCTGTGGGAGAGGAGCGGATGGCGTCATAGTCCATTTCGATCGCCATGACGATAACATTACGACATCCTTCAGTGACTTCAATGGGATAATGCTCCCCTGTGACCAAGTTGAATTCATGAGAATAGACCCAGTT
>WVXP01000282.1:0-215 GCA_011773445.1 Pseudomonadota bacterium
CACCGAGATGAGATCGTTCAGGTAGAGGCCGACTATGATGGGTGTGATCTGGCATTGGTGGGGTATGGCGCTGTTGCCCGTTGCGCAAAGGAGGCTGCCTACCTGGCCAGATCGAAGGGGCTCGATGTCGGATACTTGAGGGTCATCACGGCGTGGCCTTTCCCGGACAGAGAGATACGGGATCTGGCTAAGAAGGCTAAGAAGATTCTCGTGTT
>WVXP01000282.1:328-8236 GCA_011773445.1 Pseudomonadota bacterium
GCAGATGTCCTACACACCACCCATGGTCGGCCGATTGCCTTTGCCACGGGTATCAAGCTGAATCTGCCCGAAAAGAAAATCATGGTGATCAGCGGTGATGGAGATCTGACTGCGATCGGAGGCAATCACTTGATTCATGCGGCCCGTCGGAATATTGATATGGTCGTCATCTGTGTCAATAACGGGATCTATGGTATGACAGGTGGTCAGGTGGCTCCCACAACGCCCAGAGGGTCCAAGACGATCACAACGCCTCTTGGAAATCTGGAACACCCCTTTGATATCTCCTCCATGGTCCAGGCGGCTGGAGCCTCCTATGTGGCGCGGTGGACGGCGTACCATCCCCGTCAACTCACCAAAAGCATAAAGCGAGCGATACGGAAAAAGGGCTTCGCTTTCATCGAGGTCATCTCCCAGTGCCCTGTGCAATTTGGAGCAAAGACAGGTGCCGGTAGTGCAGTGGAAATGCTGAAGATGTTCAAGGATCGGTCTATTTCGGTCAAAAGAGCGGGGGAGATGAGCGCCCAGGAGACGAGTGATCTGATTGTGGTTGGGGAACTCGTCGACACGGATAAGCCCGAATTGTGCGAAGAAATTGCGAAGTTGAAAAAAAGGACAAGTAGGGACAAATGAGGACTGATCTGATCATCGCAGGGGTGGGAGGTCAAGGAAGCATCATGGCCGGCACACTTCTGGGCACGGCGGCTGTCGTGTTCGATAATAAGAAGGCCTTGCAAACGCAGTCATACAGCTCGGAACTGCGAGGGGGTGCAGCGGTCACCTGGGTGATAGTTTCCGATGAAGTCATTGTATATCCTCGCGTGGTTCACCCCGACATCTTGGTGGCCCAGGCTCCTCAGGCCGTGACGCGTTATCTCTCCCAGTTGAAGCCGTGTGGGACCTTAATCATCGATTCTGACATGGTTCAGGACCCTCCTCACAATGGCTACACACTTATTCAGATTCCCGCCACAAGCATTGCCAACCGGGAGATCGGCAATAGTATTGTGACCAACCTTTTGGTTCTGGGGGTTTTGATAGGCGCGACCCGTGTCGTCTCCCCTGACGCCATAGAAAAAGCGATCCATTTGTCTATCCCGAAGCCCAAAGTAGACATGAACCTCAAGGCCTTTAGGCGAGGTCTGGAAATCGTGTCGTCATAGGAGGAAGTCATGTCGCTAAAAACCAAACAACAATACATCGACAGTCTAAGGAAACTCAAACCCACGGTATACATGTTTGGTGAAAAGATAGAAGATCCGGTGGATAATCCGCGGATATTTGCCGGTATCAGTGCGACGGCCGCAACATACGAATTGGCTGAGATGGATGGGTACCGAGACTTAATTACAACAGTGTCGCCATTCACAGGAGAAGTCGTGAATCGATTTACGCTGCCAGCTCAGTCCATTGAGGACCTGGTGATGCGGGTCAAGATCAATCGAATTCTCGGAGGGTATACGGGGACCTGTTTTCAAAGATGTACAGGCNNATGGGACTTCGTACCACGGTCGATTTGTAGACTTCTTAAAGTACATGCAGACCAACGATCTGACGGGGAATGCCGGTGTGACAGATGTGAAGGGCGACAGGAGTCTGAGCCCTCACCAGCAAGAGGACAAAGATCTGTATCTCCGAGTAATCGATAAGAACCGGGAAGGTATCTTCGTGCGGGGAGCCAAGGCCCATCAAACAGGATCTCTAAGCTCCCACGAGATTATCGTGCTGCCTACCAGGGCCCTTCGCCAGGAGGATGAGGATTACGCTGTCGCGTTTGCGATTCCTGCCGACACGAAAGGGCTTATACACATCGTGGGAAGGAGTTCTCTGGACACTCGTGAGTTGGAAGGGACGGATTGTGGAAACATTCGATATAGCAAATACTGTCCTACCCTCATATTCGATGACGTGTTTGTTCCCTGGGAGCGTGTATTCATGTGTGGTGAGGTGGAGTTCGCCGGTGAGATCGTGGGGCGCTTCTCCGCCTTTCATCGACAATCCCATGGTGGTTGTAAAGCGGGTAAGATCGATGCCATGACCGGTGCAGCCCAGATCGTGGCGGAATATAACGGGACCAGCAAGGTCAGCCACATTCGGGAAAAGATCATCGATATGATTCATCGAGCAGAGACTCTCTATGGATGCAGCCTCGCAGCGTCTTATGAGGGTAAGAAAGAGCCCTCGGGGACGTATTTTATTGACCCAGTCCTCGCCAATGCGTCGAAAATTCATGAAGGCAAAGAGATGGCGGAGGTAGGTAGGCTACTCGTTGATGTGGCCGGCGGATTTGTGGCTGACCTTCCTTCTGACAGGGATCTGAAGAATCCCGACATTGGGCCTCTTCTTCAGAAATATCTCAAAGGCGCGGGTGATGTTCCCACGATGAACAGGGTCAAGATGTTTCGGCTTATTGAGAAGATGGTTTTGGAAAGTGCGGATACGATATCGGACATCCACGGCGGAGGATCTGCTGCAGCCCACAGGGTTACGATTTCCAGAGAATCTGACATGGATTACAAGAAAAGATGTGCTATGAGGCTCGCTGGGATCGAGGGATAGGAGGACCGATCTGAGTATCAGGGATAACTTTTCCCTGAGAGGGGCTGGAAAGACCGGTCTATTTTGAGACTGGAATGGTTGAGACCTCTGGAGTCGGGGTACCAGGCGTGACGGAACTAAACATTGAGCCAGTAAGGCTCAGGGAATTTGGGATGGATTTAATGACCCAATTGGGCGTCCCACAGGAAAAAGGGGAGATATGTATTGAGGCCTTTCTTTTCGGAAGTCTCAGAGGAATCGACACGCATGGCTTTTTCGCCCTTCTCCCCAGAATGGTGAGAGAGATCAGGGCAGGGATGATCGATCCCAAGGCCGATTCTTGTGTGATCAAACGGAAAACCGCGACGGCACTGATCGACGGATGCAGGGGACCGGGGCCTGTTACAGCCTTTCAGAGTATGAACGAGGCTATGAGGCGGTGCCGTGAGAGCGGGATTGGCGGGGTGGCAACTTACAACTGCAATCATTTCGGGGCCGCTTCATTTTACGGCTACCAGGCGGTTAAGGAGGATCTGATCGGATTAACCTTCAGTAACGCCACGCCGAGGGTTGTTCCCCACGGTGGGCGTGAGGGCGTACACGGAACAAATCCGATGAGTTTTGCGATTCCTGCGGGCAAATACCCACCCCTCGTGGTTGACATAGCCACCAGTGCTTCATCTGCGGGCAAGATCGGCCAGGCCCTGAAAAAGGGTGAGAAGATCCCAGAGGGATGGGCTCTTGATCAAAATGGTCATCCTACTATCGATCCAGAAAAGGCCTTGAAGGGACTCTTCCTCCCCATGGCTGGTCACAAGGGGTATGGCCTTGGATTGGTTGTCGATATTCTGACTGGGGCTCTCACGGGTTCCTTTTGTGGAAAAGAGGTTCCTGCCCTCGAGGACCTAACGACCCCCTACGGGGCGTCATTCTGTATGCTGGCTTTGAACCCGAGTTGTTTTGCGGGCGTCAATATGTTCAAGGAAAAAGTGGACAGACTGATCGAGGATTGTGTCACGTGTCCACCTATGGACGGGGTTGAGCGGGTTTACTTCCCTGGTGAGTTGGAAGCCATCGAGGAGGAAAGACGAACGAGGATAGGCGTTCCGATTCAGGAGGAGGATCTGGACAGGTTTTATCAGAATCTAAGGGACCATGGTCTCGATTTCAAAGAAGATGTCTTGATCTGATCTTTGAACTTTTCTCGGATTCCGGCCTTGCTGGTCGAAATGGTGTTTCATGCTGAGTCTGAATGAGAAAGCATATGTGCTGATCAAGGAGGGGATTCTCTTTGCCAAGTTCAAGCAAGGAGAAGTGATTAATGAAAGACAGCTGATGAAGCAGTTCGGTTTGGGTAGAACCCCGGTCCGTGAGGCCATTCTCCGTCTGGCCAATGAAAAGCTTCTTCGCGTTATACCCAGGCGCGGCGTGGTGGTCAGTGATATTGATATGATGGATGTATCGAGGCTTCTGGAAATGAGGAGGGTCCTCGAAATCCACTATGCAAAGAAGATTAACAATCACGTCAGCCGGTCAGACATCAATCAGCTGAAAGGACTCTTGCACCAACGGAGCAAGGCCAAGCAGGAGGGAGCAATCCAGGAGGTCGTCCGGGCCGACAAGGCTTTTCATCTTGGCTTGTTTCGATTGCTCGGTGATGCTTTCTTGGTTGAAATACTTGAGAGGATTTATGACAGACTCTTTCGGATTTGGATCCTCGCCAATTTGCGGCGTTCAGATGATCCAGAGATCGATCGCGATCACCATCGCATAGTTAAATCCCTGGAGGAGGGCGACTCAGAGAATCTCGTATTGGCGATCAATCATCATATTGACTATTTTAGGCAGAAGATTTTCTCCGTGCTCATGGAATAGAAGATTTTCAGATCTGGAATCAGATGACCTTCTCGTCCCTAAATTGCTTGATCTCCTCACCAGAATAGCCCAACTCTTTTAGAACTTCTTCTGTGTGCTCTCCCATCAGCGGAGGAGGCAGTCGAAGGCTGGCCGGTGTGCGGCTCAATTTGGTTGGGAAGCCGATTGTCTTGATCTTTCCAATGGTCGGATGATCCTGTTCCAGAAGCATCTCCTGGTGAATGACCTGAGGGTCATGAAAAACCTCATCTATGGGGAGAATGGGGCCGTTGGCCACCCCAGCCTCGTTAAGGATCTTTTCCCATTCCTTGCTGGTTTTTTCTGTCAGTTTTTTCTCCAAGAGGGGCGTTAATTCTGGCCGGTTTACGACTCGATCGGCCACGGTGAGAAACCGCTCGTCTTTTATGAGATCTTCGAGTCCGATCGCCTTCGCCAACCGTTCCCACATGGCCTGGTTGCCCGCCGCAATGTTCATATACCCATCTTGGGTTTTGAAAGTTCCGTAAGGCGACATCATGGCGTGGTCATTACCCTGGGGTTCGGGCCGCTCCCCTGTTGCGAAGTATTTTGCAGCCTGGAATCCCAAGACGGCGATCAACCCTTCAAGGATCGAGGTCTCCACGCGTTGCCCCTCTCCAGACCTTTCCCTTTCGATCAGGGCCAGGAGGATGCCATACATCCCAAAGATTCCACCCAGAGAATCGCCAATAGCCACGCCGACCCGTACCGGACCGGTATTTTTCCACCCAGTGATACTGGAAAGGCCTGACATGCCCTGAGCGATGGGGTCGAACCCAGGTCGGTCGGCATAGGGACCCGTCTGGCCATATCCGGAGATGCTGCAATAGATGAGTCGAGGATTGATTTCTCTCAGGGTCTCGTACTCGATTTTCAATTTCTTCTTGACATTGGGCCGATAGTTTTCCACGAGGAGGTCAGCATCCGTTAACAGCTTAATCAATACGTCCCGTCCCTTGTCCGTTCGAATGTCTAGAGTCATGCTCCTTTTATTCCGATTGTTCAGGAGGTAGTAGGGGCTTTCTCCTTTCAGATAAGGCGGGCCGAAATCCCGGAGCATATCGCCTCTGCCAGGAGGTTCGATCTTCAGTACCTCTGCGCCGAAGTCAGCCAGAAGTTGCGTACAGAATGGACCTGCCATGGCTGCCGTGAGATCGACAATCTTGATTCCATCAAGAGGCAAACTCATTTTTCCGTTCTCCTTTTGTCACGGAATATGAATTCATTGAAGTTGTTGCTATTACTCACACATGAACGTAGGTTTGTCAACAAAGCTTCTGGTGGAGTTTCCTCGGTTTTGTGGGTGCTCATGTCTCTGAGCGAGAGTCAAGATTTTTTCGCCAAAAAAGTCTCAGCAGATTCAAACTTTCTGGTCTCTCACAGAGTGCACAGAGCCTCTGAGAAAAGCTGCTCTGGATTGGTGAGAGGCCAATCCAGAGCAAGGCATTTGCCCCAATTTTTCTTCTCAAAAAATTGGGGCAACCATCTCATGCATGAGGTTTCTCTCTCTGCGAACTCTGAGGGCTTGAGCGATCCTCGTGAAGCGGGGAGAGCGGGCGAGAGAATCAGTTATTCGCGAGGGGCAACGCGAGAGCAAGGGAGCGAAGGGACATGAGGGTCACATCTAAAGATTCAAGATTATCATGATACATTAGAAGGTTTGGGATTCCTTGCTTTGAAAACTCAGAAAACTCCCCAAAGAGCTTGTATCTTAATAGCGTTTGGCATATAGAATACCCTGAAATGGCTCTCGAGGAGCAGAGGGGGAAGGTCGAGCCTCCGGAGGAGAAACGGAGAATCTTCCATGAGGAAACGCGTTGCCTGGATTGTCATCGGTCTGATCCTCGCTTTTACTATTGGAATTGAGGTGTACAAGGGTGGGGAAAAGCTGCCCTGGGCAATTCTTTTTGCAGCCGTAGTGGTTTTCTTTGTCTATTCTCTCTGGAGAAAAAGGTAGACACAGGGTTCGGTGGTCGGCAGACAGGTGTCAGGAGATGGGAGTTGACCACTGATGATTGAATGGCGACAGAATAGATTGGATAAAAGGCCCTGAAATGCAGGGGTGACTATTTGGAAGCAAAATGCTCGAAATGTGGGGTTTCTTACGGAAAAGGAGATTTCTTCTGTCGAAAATGCGGCGCCAGGGTGAGATTCGCCCCGGAAGTCCAGGATGAGATGAGTCCATTTGAGGTGGAGGCCGTTGAGCTCTTGAAAAATCTAAGAGAGTTTCGTGCATGGATAGATCAGCACGAGCGGAAAAAGGTCCGGTTCATGAGGGCTTATAAAAATAAGCTCGAGCGGGAGATGGGCCCATCTGTCGATGAATTTAGAGAAAGATACGAAGATACAAAGGAAGGAAAGTCCCCCCTTTATCATCATCTTCTGGAGATTTTCACCGTCCTCAGCCGACCCATCAAATTTATGGAAACGGATCTGAGACCATCAGTCGGCATGGGGGTTCTTTTAGAACGATGGATGATGACAAGCGCTGTTGAGGATTACCTGAGGGAGTGCTGCCAGGAAGTCGATCGACTCCTCGACGAGTTAACGAAAAAGATGGGCTCGGTCTGAGGAATCACGGGCTAAGTGTCCTAGTTCATGATCATGAGGAATATTCTGAACGCATTTGCTCACCACCGAGGCACAGAGGGCTCAGAGATTTTCTTCTTTTTGCCCATCGGGAGACTGCGATGGGCAAAAATTATCCCCTTAGCCCGGTAGGGCTGATGCTTTTCGTTTGCCATCGTCTCTTGGCAAACGAAAAAACGACATCTCTGTGTACTCCGTGTCTCTGTGGTAAAACATATTCTTGCAAAAAATGAGAATCTTCAAAAACTCATTGAGCACGCACCAAGAAACAGAAATGATTCCCAATCCTTGCTACTGAAAGGCATATATGGAAGTTGTCGAAAAAGGAAAGACCATCTCCGTCCATGGAGCTGAAAAGGTTCCGGTCAAGAAAATCCTTCTGGACGCAGTGATTCTCCTCATCCTCATATGGGGGGTTTTTGCTGTTCTCCTTCTCTTCTCCTCACAGCCCGGGTGGGGGCTTCTCCCTTACTTCATCGCGATCACGTTGCTCCTGACGGTTCCCCTCGTTTCTGGTGTTTTGATTCGACAGTCACGGTACCATAGAAATATCTTCTTTGATGGAGAGGAAAAGGTCCTCACTCTCAGGGGTATATGGCGCGCCTGGCAGATTTCATTTGATGAGATCCGCGAGTTTCAAGTCAAAAAATACCGTCTCAAGAGAGATGTCTTCCTCTACCGACTCGACGTTCGGCTTGCTTCAGGGAAGATTCGCCGACTGATTCAGGATGTACCAGACAAAGGGGTCCTCTCTTCCCTAGGGGAGAAAATCGGCCGCCTCGTCGGGAAACCCCTGAATGTATGTGACTAATCTCAATGTCATTGTCTTGGCAATGGCTCTGGTTCACCACAGAGGCACAAAGGACGCAGAGTATGAGAAACTTGTGG
>WVXP01000282.1:8311-8515 GCA_011773445.1 Pseudomonadota bacterium
ATTGATTTATTTGGATCGCGAGAATTTTCCCTTGCCGGCCTCTCAACGGCAAGGGAAAAAGATTTCCTCTCTGGGCCCTCCGTGCCTCTGTGGTGAGTCAAAAAGCCAAGAACACTGCGCCTTTAACCAATGAAGCTGTTCTGCCACGGTCACAAAAAAGTGGGGTTCAAAATGAACCCCACTTTTTGGACTGACGGCAATCGA
>WVXP01000282.1:8695-8916 GCA_011773445.1 Pseudomonadota bacterium
GCCCCAAACTTTGTGACAAAGGCGAGAATAATCATCACCGTTGCGCCCCATCTGACCACGTGGCGGCTCGCCACCCGGGTCAGGCCGATGGCCCCGATATTCTCAGAATAGGTTGTGGAGCCGTTGCAGGTCTGGAGCAATCCAGCGATGAGACAGCCAATTCCTTCGGTTCCCAGGCCGCGGCTGATCATGGAAGCCGTCGGGGTCGGTGCCTCACTGAT
>WVXP01000282.1:9112-9234 GCA_011773445.1 Pseudomonadota bacterium
AACTGAGAATAGAGGATTAAAGCAATCAGGGTCAGTCCCGCAACGAACCAGCTACCTGCCAACCCCCCTGAAAAGGCCACGGGGGCACCCACCTTGTATAGGGCCAGTCCAATGAGGGCGAT
>WVXP01000120.1:0-742 GCA_011773445.1 Pseudomonadota bacterium
ATCGTGCAGATGTGTGCATGAACAGACGCCATGTTGCCGATAACTCCCGTCCCGTTGCGGCTTTTTTTCATATGGGGGATGCTTAATTTGGAAAGATAGAAGGGAGCTCGCAGCATGATTCTCTGCATCAGATCGTACTTCTCGATTGGGAAATTCTGCACCGAATCGATATGCTGAATACCGGCTATATTGGCCAGATATTTGACCGCGCCCAGCTTGGCCGCTTCACCCACGGCATATTCGATCTCGCCATCCTGAGTGAGATCTACTTTGAGAAAGACCATCCGCCCCCCCATTTTTTGGGCGATCTTCTCGGTCTCCCTTCCTCCTTCTTGATTGATATCAAAGCCCACACACGTCAAGTTATTCGCTGCAGTGGCAACGGCTGTTGCCCTTCCGATCCCGCTTCCTGCGCCCGTTACAATGCAGACATTACTCGGATTGAAATCATCATCTTTGATGATCAGTATCGCCTCTTTCTTGATTTGCGGTTCAGTAATATCCATGGCATCCTCACTCGCCCTGATTACGGGTCTTGATCGATATCCGAGTCGATTCGTTCTTATCAGCCATCTTCAGGCTCCTGAGAAACGTATTCATGAGGCAGTTTTCGCCCAATCCCATACCCATGCAATGAGTCTGGTACATCAGAAAGGCTCTTCATGTCAATAAAAAAACTATGTGGAGTTTCCTCAGTTTTGTGGACCCTCATGTCCCTGAGGGACGTTTGCGGAAGCGTTGG
>WVXP01000120.1:764-8821 GCA_011773445.1 Pseudomonadota bacterium
TCAACGCGAGAGCAAGGGAGCGAAGGGATATGAGGGTTCAATCAAAAGATTCAAAATTGTCGTCAAACATCAGAAGGTTACAAACTTCTTGCCTTGAAAACTCAGGAAACTCCACAAATGTATAGGCAGAATACTCATTCAGGGTTATAATTTCCCCCATGTATCTTTTGGAACCCTTAACCTTTGGAGCCTTACGGACAGGCAAGATCTGATTCGTATGATATTGCCACAACGAGTAGAAACCGCCGCGGGTCGTCATCTGAACCCTGTGCTCAAAAGGAGAGCATAGCGTGCTAGAACGCGCTCAGAACTATGACGAAGCCTATGGGTCTTTTCAGTGGAAAGTTCCTGACTTTTACAACATTGGAATCGATATAAGCGATAAATGGGCGCATCAACGCTACCGCCTGGCTTTGATCTATGAAAATGAAAATGGCCAGGTCCAAAAATATACGTTTCGGGATTTGAAAAACCTCTCAAACAAATTGGCCAACGTCCTGGGAGCTTACGGGATCAATCGAGGAGATCGCGTGGGGATTCTCTTGCCGCAGTGCCCTGAAACAGTTATCTCCCACATTGCCGTTTACAAAATTGGAGCAATTGCAATTCCTCTTTTCACCCTCTTCGGTCCCGACGCTCTCGCGTATCGATTGGCTGATAGTGAGGCTAAGGGCGTTATCACGGATAGAGCGAACCTCGATAAGGTTTTGGAAATATTGGAGAAGATCCCTGATCTCAAAGTTGTCATCGCGACAAAAGGGGGAAAAGAAGATGATGTCATAGATTTCTGGAAGTCGACGGAAAAGGCATCAAGCGAGTTTCGACCACTCAATACCAAAGCCGATGATCCAGCCCTCATTATCTATACGTCCGGGACAACAGGACCCCCGAAAGGGGCTCTCCATGCCCATCGCGTCCTACTGGGGCATCTCCCGGGCGTCGAATTTCCACATAACTTCTTTCCCAGAGAGCATGATCTCTTCTGGACTCCTGCGGATTGGGCCTGGATCGGAGGACTCATTGATGTCCTCTTTCCGAGTTTGCATCACGGCATCCCAGTTGTCGCGCATCGAAGCAAGAAATTCGACCCGGAAGAGGCATTTTACCTGATTGCCAAATACGGAGTGCGAAATGCCTTTATGCCTCCCACCGCACTCAAGATGATGCGACAGGTTAAAGAACCTCGGAGTCGGTACGATTATCAGTTGCGAAGCATCGGCAGCGGTGGAGAGACATTAGGCGAGGAACTACTCGAGTGGGGACGGGAGACCATGGGGTTAATGATCAATGAATTCTATGGTCAAACAGAGGCCAATTTGGTCGTCGCCAACTGTGCTGAGATTATGAACATTAAGCCCGGTTCCATGGGAAGAGCCGTTCCTGGGCACATGGTCGAAATTGTCGATGAGGCTGGAGAAGTAGCCTCCCCAGGCGCTGTAGGGCAGGTCGCCATCAAACGTCCCGATCCTGTTATGTTCCTGAATTATTGGAAAAGCAAGAAGGCCACTGAGGAAAAGTATATCGGCGGGTGGTGCCTCACAGGGGACTTGGCCAGAAAGGATGAGGACGGGTATTTCTGGTTTGTGGGACGGACAGACGATGTGATTACAAGCGCAGGATATCGAATCGGGCCGGCTGAGGTTGAAGACTGCATCATGAAGCATCCCGCAGTGGGCATGGCAGCCGTGATAGGAATCCCAGATGAGGTGCGAACCGAGATTGTTAAGGCTTTTATTGTCCCCAAACCCGAGGTAACACCCAGTGAGGCCTTGGAAGAGGAGATCAAAACCTTTGTAAAAGTGCGCTTGGCCGCTCATGAGTATCCCCGAGAGATCGAGTTCGTCAAAGAGCTTCCCCTCACAGCCACGGGCAAAATAATGCGAAAAGAGCTGAGGAAAAGAGAGCTTGAGAGGGAATCAGGAAAGCAGAAGTGACCCGAAATCATCTGTCCGATGAACTGCGATCGGATCAGAGTATGCAGCAACCTGGAACACACCTTTCACCAGAAGGAGGTATATGATGGGCCAGTTTCTTGTGGTATTTGTGTCGGCCGGATCAGAGAAGGAGGCCTTGACCATTGCCAAAACCCTCGTTGAAGAGCGCCTTGCGGCCTGCGTCAACCTCATTCCCAAGGTACGTTCAATATATCGATGGGAAGGAGAAATATGTGATGAACCTGAGTGCTATCTCGTCATTAAGACGCGCAAGGATCTATTTCATGCTTTCCAGGACCGAATCAAGGCGCTCCATAGCTATGAGATTCCCGAAATCATTGCTCTACCAATCGTGGAAGGTCTCCTCAGCTATCTTGAATGGATTCAGAGAGAGACGGAGCAAGATTGAATGCAATCGTCGGAGGTTGCGAAACGATTCGTTCGCGATCGCCCGGATAGGAGCAGGAATTCAAAGGATTTTGGATTTGCGATTTTGGATTTTGGATTGCAGATTGGGGGTCTTGGATTTTGGATTGGGGATTTTGGATTTGCGATTTCGGATTAGCCCTCACTCACATCCCAGACCCCATATCTCGGATCTCATATCATGCACCGGCCTGGATATACTCCACGACCAGATCGCCAACCTCTGTGGTACTCGGGCCCATCATTGACGCCTCCATACTTTTCATGTGGTTCTGAATAACCTTTATGACTGCACCCTCGACAAGCCCAGCGGCTTCCTTTTCCCCAAGGTGGTCGAGCATCATGTAACCGGCCATAACCGCAGCTAAAGGGTTGATCACGTTTTTTCCTGTGTATTTTGGAGCCGAGCCCCCAATCGGTTCGAACATGGAGGTCCCTTCTGGGTTGATGTTTCCCCCTGCAGCAATACCCATTCCATTCCACCTTGAATCGTGGCCCCGAGGTCCGTGATAATGTCGCCAAACATGTTGTCAGTGACGATCACATCGAATCCCTCTGGGTTCTTCACCATCCACATGCAGATGGCGTCCACATGGCCATAGTCTCTCTCAATGTCAGAGTAATCCTGGCCAACCTCGTGAAAGACCCGCTCCCAAAGATCGAAGGCATAGGTAAGGACGTTCGTCTTGCCGCAGAGGGTGACCTTTTTTTTCTTGTTTCGCCTCCGGCAATACTCGAAGGCGTACCTGAGGCACCGCTCCACCCCTTTTCGAGTATTGATGGAATCCTGGACCGCAATCTCATCTGGAGTTCCTTTTTTCAAAAACCCTCCCGAACCGGCGTAGAGCCCCTCGGTATTCTCCCGTACAACGACAAAATCAATCTCTTCTGGCCCCTTACCCCTCAGGGGCGTATCCACCCCGGGGTAGAGTTTTACCGGCCGAAGATTAACATACTGGTCCAAGGAGAACCTCATTTTGAGAAGGATCCCCTTCTCCAGAATTCCCGGTTTCACTTCGGGGTGTCCAATCGCCCCAAGATAGACTGCGTCGAGTTGACGGAACTCGTTGATGGCCGAATCGGGGAGTGTCTCGCCTGTCCTCAAATATCTATCGCCTCCAAAATCATAATGGGTAAAGTTAAACTGAATCCCCGTCTTCTCGGCCGCAGCCCTGAGGACCTTTATCCCCTCGGCAAGGACCTCTGGTCCGGTGCCATCTCCTGGGATGACACCAATCTCATATTCTTCCGCCATCTAGCTCCTCCTTTTCGCAATATGTTCCATCAATCCCCCATCATCGAGGATCGCTTGCATAAACGAAGGGATCGGTTCAGCCTGAAATATCTTGCCCGTTTTGAGATTCTTGATCGTCCCATGGACCAAATCCACTTCCAGTTCATGGCCAGCCTCGGTTCCATCGACGGCCTCAACGCTCTCCAGGATAGGGAGGCCAGTGTTGAAGGCGTTTCGATAGAATATTCTTGCAAAGCTTTTGGCGATAACACATGCGACTCCTCTAGCCTTGATGGCAATGGGCGCATGTTCTCTTGAGGATCCACAGCCAAAATTCGATCCTGCAACAATGACATCACCCGTTTTGACCTCTTTTAGGAACACGGGATCCTCATTCTCCATGCAATGTTTGGCCAACTCCTGGGGGTCACTGATATTCAGATATCGAGCGGGGATGATGGCATCTGTATCGATATGGGAGCCGAATTTCCAGGCTCTTCCCCTGATTTTCATTCCCATGCCCTCCTTTTCTTCCTTGTGAATTCTGTTATCGGGTAGAATTTTAGGTGCCTAGGAGATGGATCCTACTGTTGTTTGATCCCCAAATTCTGCGTGTACAATGGAGATCCTTCCATCCTTTCCCTCCCAAGCTCGCGGTGACCCTTTCGGGGTTCACAGACCAACACAAATAGGTTAAAGCTGAAGGAAGAGAGGAAAAAGGAAAGAAGACGAAGAACTGCAAATCGATCATCCTTTAACCTTTGGCCTTTAATCTTGTGCTCGTAACGTTAGAGCACGCGTGAGCTACAAACACAGCCTGAGAACGCCAGACCTTATTAGCATAACCGCTTCCGCAAACGTCGCTCAGGGACAAGGAATCTCCATAAACCCAGCAGACTGTTAAATTAACTGAGCTCCTCTGGACTTCCTATCCTTCCCAAAACGGCCGACGCAGCGGCGATTGCAGGGTTGGATAGGTAGACCTCACTCTTCGGATGACCCATCCGTCCGACAAAGTTCCGGTTCGTCGTGGCGATCGCCCTTTCGCCCTCGGCCAGGACCCCCATATGTCCCCCCAAGCAAGGCCCACATGTCGGGGGGCTAATCACCGCGCCAGCCTCGAGAAAGATGTCAGAGAGCCCCTCTTTCATGGCCTGCCGGTAAATCCACGGGGTGGCTGGGATGATAATCAGTCTCACGTTTGACAGAGCTTTCCGCCCTTTTAATATCTTCGCAGCCACCCTTAAATCCTCTAGCCACCCATTGGTACAGGAACCGATCACTACCTGGTCGATCGAGACGCTTCCGACCTCGGTGATGCTCTTCGTGTTGCTCGGAAGGTGTGGGAAAGCGACCTGAGGCTCAATCTTAGATACATCAAACTCTCTAACATCGGCGTATTGGGCCCCCCTATCGCTCGTATAGAAATGGTATTCGCGTTTTGCCCTTCCTTTCACGTACTGTTCCGTAATCCTATCGGGAAGAAAGATTCCGTTTTTGGCACCTGCTTCGATGACCATATTCGCCATCGCAAAGCGCCCCTCTATCGACAGGCTATCGATCGTCTCTCCGCTGAACTCCATCGCCTTGTACAGGGCCCCGTCGACGCCGATCTTGCCGATCGTGTGCAGGATGAGGTCCTTACCTCCCACCCAGGGTCTGAGTTTTCCTTTATAGATGAATTTCATGGTCTGAGGCACTTTGAACCAGAGTTCACCCGTGATCATGACCGCGGCTAAATCGGTACTTCCCACTCCGGTCGAAAAAGCACCCAGAGCGCCATAGGTGCAGGTGTGACTGTCTGCACCCACTACCAAATCACCGGGAAGGACAAGGCCTTGTTCGGGAAGGAGCGCATGCTCAATGCCCACCTGGCCGACCTCGAAATACTGTGAGAGCTCCTGGTCACGGGCAAACTCTCTCAGGATTTTGCACTGTTCCGCGGATTGAATATCTTTGTTGGGTGTGAAATGGTCCGGGACCAAGACAACCCGCTCCTTGTCAAATACCCTTTTGGCACCGACTCTCTTAAATTGCTCGATGGCAATGGGCGCCGTGATATCATTGCCCAGAGCAACGTCCACCTTTGCATTGATCAACTGGCCTGGGCAGAGATCCTTCAGGCCAGCATGAGCAGCCAGGATCTTCTCGGTGATCGTCATTTCCATATCGGTTGTACCTCCCCACGCCTCCGTGTCCTCACACTGCTCAGAGTTGTCTAACGATATAGACTGAACGACTATTATATCCTAACGATGTCCATCCATGAAACCATAAAGACCATCGAGGAGCTCTGTCATATCTCTTCCCGAGCAACCAGGTGGGGGGGGCATTCTTCAGCGCGCACTCCACATAGATCAGATGGTCGATCACGGGCGTATGATCATCTGGCAATGATAGCGAAGCATATGCTAAACTGGATAGCATCGTGTCTCGGGCGCAGGCATCCATCGAGTTGCAAGATCTCTCCTTGCAAGTTCCTGAGGCTCCTTGGGTATTGACATCAACGCATTTTATGGCTAACATGTGGTTCCCTAAGTGTCTGAAACCATTGATAGTCCTTTTTTGATTTCTCCCATAGACGTTTTTTCGTTAAGATTACCTGTGGATGGAAATGGCAAAAATTGAGATCCGAAAAGACAGGTGTAAAGGGTGTTGTCTCTGTACCCTTGTGTGCCCAAAAGAACTCCTTTCTCTCGGGGATGAAATAAACCGCCAGGGATACCGTTTTGCAACCGTTTCAGGACTCGATCAATGTACTGGATGTACTCTCTGTGCGCAGATTTGTCCGGACGTGGCGATTGATGTGTGGAAGTAGCTGATCCAAAAGGGGGGATGATGGGAAAGGTGAATGAGAGACTCCTTGTCAGAGGAAATGAGGCCGTTGCCATGGCGGCTATCGATGCGGGCTGTCTTCTTTATTTTGGATATCCGATCACACCGCAAAACGAAATCCCTGAGTATCTCTCGAGGCACTTGAGGCAGGTGGGTGGTGAATTCATCCAAGCCGAAAGTGAAATTGCCTCTATCAACATGCTTCTCGGAGCCGCCGCCACTGGAACCCGTGTCATGACCTCCTCATCAAGTCCTGGTATATCTCTCATGCAGGAGGGAATCTCTTACATGGCCGGAAGCGAACTGCCCGCTGTCATCGTCAACATGTCAAGAAGCGGCCCGGGCCTTGGTGGGATTGCCCCCTCTCAAGGTGACTATTTTCAGGCCACTCGTGGTGGCGGACACGGCGACTACCGAACGATCGCGCTGGCACCGTCCTCTGTACAGGAGATCTACGACCTTACGATACTTGCCTTTGAATTGGCAGACCGCTACCGCACGCCGGTTCTTATTCTCGGCGACGCTTTGATCGGCCAAATGAAGGAACCTCTGACAAAAAAGGGGAAGCGAGAAACAAAGGAGCTGCCAAAAGATTGGGCCCTGACAGGGGCAAAAGGGAGGGAGCCTAATCTTTTGAAATCTCTCTACCTTAAGGACGGGGAACTAACGGAACATAACTGGAAGCTCTTCGAGAAATATCAGGAGATCAAAGAGAAAGAGATCCTCGTCGAGACCGCGAATCTAAAAGATGCAGAGCTTGTCGTGGTGGCCTTTGGAAGTATGGCCAGAATCGCCAGGACCGCTGCCGAGGAGGGGAGAAACAAGGGGATGAGGTTGGGATTCATCCGACCCATCACGGTCTTCCCTTTTCCAGACAAAGCGATCTTCGACGCCTCTAAGAGGGCGAAGAAATTTTTTGCCGTGGAGCTAAACACCGGACAGATGGTCGATGACGTGAGACTCTCGGTGGCCGGGGATTCGAAGGTCTATTTCTATGGACGCCCCCCGGGGTCAATACCATCGCCGGAGGAGATTTTGGAGGAGATCGAGAAAGTCTATTGACCCGGTATCCAGACAAAAGTTCTATCATGAGGGGACTGGAGCTGTTGGTCTAGTTGCAAAGGGAGACTTTGTCAACAAACCCGAAGCACGAAATTCGAAATCCGAAACAATATCGAAATCGTAAATTCAAATCTCCAAAACTTTGTCTAGAATTTCTGTCATTCGGTATTTGAATTTGTTTCGGCCCGCAACGAGCTCGGCCGAGTCGATTTCGAGATTCGAGTTTCGAATTTAGGAATTCAAACTCCTCATATCGAGGCTAATTTCCTTGGGTGAGGTGACGAAGCTTTTGTTTTGGAGGCGTGACAGATGAAACAAATCTTTAAGAGGCCAGAGAGTCTCGTCGACGTCCCTTTCCACTTCTGTCCAGGTTGCCATCACGGCGTGGCTCACCGATTGGTTGCGGAGGCAATCGATCGTTTCCGCATACGAGAAAAGTCGATCGGCGTTGCGTCGGTGGGGTGTTCCGTCTTTCTCTATGACTATTTTGATGTAGACGTTCTTGAAGCCCCCCATGGTCGGGCGTCAGCCGTAGCCACCGGTGTCAAGAGAGCTAAAAAGGATCG
>WVXP01000254.1 GCA_011773445.1 Pseudomonadota bacterium
CGTAGGAGCTCCGAGATGGGGACCAGGATAAAACAACCCAGAACCGGTCCTACCAATGTCCCGCCCCCACCAATGACTGTCGCCGCAATGGGTAAGATAGAAAAATCGAGAGCGAACTGCGAAATGCCTGCCCACATATACACATGAGCCAAATAAGCACCACTGAGGCAACCAAGTCCAGATGCAATGAAGACGGCGATGGACTTATAAAGGGTTATGCTGAGCCCAGATGCCTTGACCGCCTGATCATTGTCCTTTACACCGCGAAAAACCAACCCAATATCCTGATTGACCAACCTCCTCAGGCCAAAAAGGGAGAGGATGACCATCACAATAATGAGATACTGTTCCGTCCATCTACCCGGGAAGCTCGCTACCCCGAGAATCCCTTCGGTTCCTCCGAAGATGTTCAATGCCTCAATAATTCTCAGCAAAACCAAGGGGTACATGAGGCTCACAATGGCAAAATAGACGCCCCTGAGACGAAGGGCGGGTAGGAGAAGAACGGTGCAGAGGATCGCTCCAGCTATGGTCGCAATGGGTATGGTGAGGATTATGGGTAGTTTAAATGAAGTATTGAGGATTGCGGCGAGGTACCCCCCGACTCCGACATAAAGGGCCCCACCCAGGGAGACCAATCCCACGAAATGGGCCAAGAAATCGAATCCCAGGGTAAGCAGTGCATAAATGCATACGTAGGATATGACCCTTTGCCAGTAGGCCGTCGGCATAACAAGAGGCAGGAGAAGCATCCCCAAGATCAAGGCAAGCCTGGGCACCAGGAGATAACTCATCTCTTCCCAGGATGAGATGGCATAGATACCCTCGGTCCGTACCTTGATACCCCGGTCCAGTCTTTCCTTACGTCTCTCTTCCCTCTCCATCTTCCTAAACCCGCTCCTCCAGTTCCTTTTGCCGACCAAAAAGACCAGAGGGCCTCAAGATCAGGGTGATGATAATCGCCAGAAGGGCGACCACCATACGGAAGTGAGATGCAATATAGGCATCGGTAATGATTTGAGCAAATCCGATCATAAAGGCCGCAAGCACGGCGCCAACCCAGCTGCCGAGGCCGCCCACAATGCAGACCGCGATAGCAAGGATCAAGACCCTGTAGCCAGCTTCCACTACGATATTGCCAAGCGGTAAGATAGCGACCGCCGCCAGTCCAGCCAGAACAGACCCAAGCGCCATGGCAATCAGGGCCATGAGATCGGAATCAATACCGAGCATCATGGCGGCTCTTTCATCCTGGGCCATTCCCCTGAGGGCCAGGCCGATTCGGTTAAAATGAGTGAAAAGCCAGAGGAAAGCGACGACCACGATCCCCATTCCCACCATGATAACNNATGAATGGACGAAGGGTATAGGTCATCCCCTTGAACCCCCTCCAGCGTAAACCTTCCAGAATGGCCAGGCCGATGGCATAGGAGGCGATAATCTCAGAGGTTGCCATGCCCCTGACCCGGATCAGAACAAATTGATAGATAGCGGCACCTACCAGACCCGTGATAACGAGGGATAGGAGGATTCCTGGGAGGTAGGGTAGGCCGAGGAGGTTGACGAAGCTCCAAACGATGAACCCCGTTATCACATACAGGGCACCATGAGCAAAATTCGGCAGTCTACTGATGCCGTAAACGAGCGTGAAACCGATGGCCATTAAGGCCAGGGAGAAGCTGTTGATCGTTCCGTAAACCAAGATATCCATATGATTTACCGAATCATTCCATTCCTGCTACCTCATGAAGGAACAGAAACATTTCCAGGAGAACCCAGAAAAAGGGGAGGGGTAAGCCCCTCCCCCCTCTGCGAACAAACTGGGTCGAGACTTCACAGATGCAACATGAGTCCTACTGCATCCAGGGCGGGAGTTTGATCTCTCCCATGGCAATCTTGGGCGGGAAAACCACAATCCGCTTCCCTGCCTGCCATTGGAAAATGGTCCCCACTGCCCCCTCGTTCGGGTCAAGGCTTGGAACCACCTGGTGGCTCTTGGGATCGAATTTTATTCTTCCGTAGACCCCCATCAGATCGGTTCCCTCGAGAGCAGCAACGACCGCGTCAGCATCAAGGGAGCCGGCGCGCTCGATAGCATCCTTGAGGACATAGGGCCCCATATAGCTGGTTGAGGTTCCATATCCCTCAGGTTCGATGTTCCATCTCTTTGTGTAGGCTTCGAAGAACTTCATCGTCCACGAGGTGGCATTGGAAGGGGCATTGCCCGCATTGACCACATTGGCCAGGGTGTACTCCCCTTTTCCTTCGGTCGCCCCCCAAAAACCCGGCTGCTCCGCCGCAGCGATGATCGATCCAAAGGGCAGTGCGGGAATCTTCAGATCATACCACTGTTTGAGGAGGATAGAGGTTTCCGGCATGTCCATCCAGATCAGGATGATTTGAGCCTTTTCCCTTTTTGCCTTGAGGAGGCCCATAGAGAAATCGGTCGTCCCGGTGGGGTAGACCTCTGGCTCTCCCAGAACCTCCCAACCCTTTCCCGTCATGACCTTTGCAATGATGCCGCCTCCAGTTCGGGCATGGGCAACGTCCTGAATCATGATGAACAGCCTGTTGAGGCCGTATTTTTTCTCGATAAAGAGGAGACTTGGGACGATTTCCCCACCGACCATCCATTTCGCCTCGCCGGTGATTCGAAATAGGTATTTATACTTTTCATAATCCTCGGCGACTCTGGCATGATAGCTTGGAGTTAGGACGCCCGTCGTCAGGATGGAGATCTTCTTATATTTGGCAAGCAAATCCATGGCTGCCAGAGCGGCTTCGGACCGGACAGGCCCGCCCAAAATAAAATCAGCCTTGTTTTCCAGAATGAGCTTCTCCACCACGAGCAGAGCTTCACTCACGGGTACTCCAG
This sequence comes from Pseudomonadota bacterium, assembly GCA_011773445.1. Lineage (GTDB taxonomy): Bacteria > Desulfobacterota > BSN033 > WVXP01 > WVXP01 > WVXP01. Next base: position 2,876 of record WVXP01000254.1, read on the forward strand.
GCTCGAGATCGCGAGTATCGATGACTACCATCTCAAAAGGACGCTTCTCACCACCAACATTGACACCGCCTTTGGCATTGATTTCCTCGATCGCCAACCGCATGGCTCTCTCAGCATCCCAGCCGTACAGGAAGGACGTGGAAAGCGGCGCTCCGATCACGATCGGTTCAGCTGCGTAGACCACATGGCCTGAACATGCGATGAGAATCGCCACGGCAAAAACCGCAAAAAATACCAGCACTCTCCTTTTCATGTCTTCCCCCTTTGATTCAGTTTATAAACTAGCAATCAATCGCTCTATGGTCCACTGAATATGGATCATCTGTAAAATTTCCACTCCCATCGCAATCACCCTCACGTGCTTATGGAGGTTGATGGACGGAGTACGCTGTCACAACCAATCTTTCCACCTCCTTTCGTCACGATTTTCCCCTTCCCCCTATTCGATGAGAGGTTAGAAAGCATTCTTCTTCATGAAAGAAGGGGTTTTTCCCTTTCTTTGTCTCACGGACGATTACAGAATCAGGCGTGAAAAGATTAGCTCAAAATGACATTGAATTAGGCGGTGCCCATATTAACTGAATTCGATTTTTTTTTCAACAGGTTTATGGGCAGAGATCAAGGGCCGAATGACCTGGAAGGACTCCACTCTTGAACAAATGAACCCGCGAAGCGACACGCTCCGCGGGTTTAGGGGATTTCTTAAGCTCTTCTCAAGTAACTTCAAGTGAGGTCTTTTATGGAACCCTAGGCTAAGGTGCCCGCACCGTACCGTCTCCACCAAGATGAGGGTCATAGATGTTGACGATAATTCTCTCTCCCACTGGCCTTTCATAGAAAAAGTAGCCGAGCTTATTGGATAACATGAGATATCCCCTCACGGTTCCGTCGAGCTCGGTGATCTTGAGCGTCCTGTACCACTTGACGCTGGCATCGAATTCATCGACATATTTCTGGGGTGTGTCCATGCCAACCCGATCTACGAAGTAAGTGTAAAACAGGTCGACCTGTCTGTCGTCGTCAGGGATATCAAAAAGCACCGCGTGGTAAAGTGGGGCACTCCAGTAGACCGTCACGTTATAGGTTTGATCCGGTACGGGGGCCTCCTCGACCTTCACGGGGCTCTTCATGTGCTGGCATCCTGCGAGGATGAAAGTCGCGGCTGTGAATGCAAGCAGAAATGTTTTCTTGGTCATTTTATTTGCTCCTTTAGCTTGGACTTGAATGCTTTTTACAGTTAATTATGTATCAATCCTCCAATGAGTTCAAGACCGGCCCATCTCACGCAATGCTCTTAAACATGTTCTGGGGTGCTTTGCATACCGGGCAGGTTGAAGGTGCGGCTCCAGCGGCTACAAATCCACAGTTTGTGCAGAGATAGAATTCCTGATCCTCGACGTCATTTCCATCTTGAAGGGCTTGCAAGGCGTGCTTTAGCAGCCCGAAGTGAGCCCGCTCCACCTGTTGGATCCAAGTGAGACTCATCACAGCCTCTGTCCGGTCCTCTGTCTGGGCCTCTTTGATAAATTGCGGGTACATTCTGAAAAAGTCTTCCTCTTCTTCCTGTACAGCAAGTTTGAGGTTTTCCTCGGTCGAACTCACCCCTCCCAAGGCGTCGATCTGATTGAGAGCATGGACCGTTTCTCCCTCCGCCGTTGCCCTTAAAAGAAGGGCAATATTTCGAAAACCTTCATCCTCAGCCTGCCTTGCGAAAGCGATGTACCTCATGTAGGTTTCACACTCATCTTCGAAAGCCTTTTTTAGGTTCTCGTCTGTCTTTGACATCGAATTCTCCCTTCTGACTGAAAATTCCATATTGCTGTTTGATGCAGCCTAAAAGTAAATGAGACAATCATGAGTCTAACCTTCCCACCCAGATTTTTCATCCTATTTTATGGACAGGTTTCCGGGCGCTTTCAATGGACCGCAAACGCAAGTTGCTCAGAACCCTTTGACCGTTCTTTCACAGGTTTTTTGATCATAAATCTTAGGCGAGGCGGAAGAAATGGATCCACGGAGAGGGTGAATACATGATGATAGGGAAGATACACTATGACTAGGGACAGCTACGGTAGCACAAACTCTAGTTCAATGAAGGATCCGGGGGCGTAGAAGATCCGGGAGGGCGATTCCGTAGGTACCTATGAATGAGCGCGAGGTCTTCATCAAGGAGTCCTCGATACTGGAGCCCAACGCCCACTTTTTGCGCGTCTCGGATGACACGCACAGCCCCGCAGGCGAGTTCCAAAGGGGCTGCAGAACTTGGAATGCGGACAATCAGGCGGATTTCTGACTCGAGTTTCCAAGGGGAGCTGTGTCCGTTTGTGTAGGTCACATATGCGCCACCCCGGCTTATTTTCTCAACAAGGACTTCGGTTTGCTCAGTGACTTCCGGATTCTTTTGGATGATGAGGCGAGCAGGGAGAGAAACATCCTTCCTAGAGTGCTCCCTACGGTCTTGATGGGTGCGATCTTCTTCCCAGCTGACACCTTCCCTATTCAGGTAATCTGCGATGATTTTCTCCAGAAGAGAAGCAACTGACCTTCTGTCTCGACTTGCAGCAAAGTTGAGGGCCTTCCTCATTCCGGAAGTGAGTCGGAGTGAATAGATTCGCTCCTTTCTCGTAGGACGGAGGTAATACGTTTGCCCCACGATGTCAAGTTACTCCGCCGCCCATCGTCGTGGGGCATCAGGTTGTTGTCCGTTCATCATGGGGCGAGGCAGACCGATTCACCAATATCATTCCAACGGAGACGAGCGTGAGCGAAACGATCAAATTTGGCGTCATTATTTCACCCAAAAGGAGAGCGCCGCTGAGAAAAACTCCGACTATAGGGGTAAAGAAGGTAAAGGCGGCAAGGAGACTCACCGGATAGCGGTGAATCAGCTCAAACCAGATAAGAAGGCTCAGAAATGCATGAACGATGCATTGATAGACCAGCGAAATCCCCACAGCCGGTGAAAACCCATACCAAATCTGATCCTCCAAGGCGAT
>WVXP01000291.1 GCA_011773445.1 Pseudomonadota bacterium
GTCGGTCTGAGAAGCAAAAGGAATGCCACATTTGATGCAAAATGGCGGGCCGATGAAAGTGACTCCGGAAAAGCATGAAGGACATAATAAATGGGGCTCGGACGATGCAATCTGAGAGGAACAGAGATGGCAACGTGGAGGAAGTACCAAATCGATCAGGCTTTTGATAAAAGCTCTCATCCTATCCGAAAATCCTCCAGGCTTCTCAAAGGGGTCGTCAGAAACCTCCTCCCAGGTGTCTGGGGAGTCCCTTTTCTTTGGCCAAGAGTTTCCCCTGGAGGGGGCATTGGTCGGCTATCAGCTGTTGGTTGTGACGAAGTATTGAAATAATTCAAGCGGGAATGGGACGCCTTGGTGTGGTCCTGGATGGGTGGATTGCACCATCTGAAAGCTGAACGGGGGACACAGACGAAAGGGCAACAACTTTTGCAACATAGTTCCTTTTTTGCTTTCTCAGACGATGCCCCGTCATATCTGCATGTCACTGCGGATTCTCTCTTCTCCTACCTGAAGATAGGCATTCCACTCATTGCAGAAAGGACAACGGGCGGTCCATTCAAAAGATTGTTTTTGGCAAAACCGGCAGGAGAAGGGCAGCTGCAGGGAAGCCATGAGCTCCCTGTTCCTCTGATATTCCCGAACTGCCTCTTCAAGTTGTCCCTTTCGAGCAAAGACCTCGGCCATCAGGGCGTGGATGACAGCCAAATCGTTACCCCGCCTCTTGAGTTCTACGAGCTCGTCCATCGCCTCATCGAGCATGTCCAGCTTAAGGCAGAGTTTCGAATAAAGAAAGGAGATGTCACGATTGTCTGGATTAGTCTCGAGGATTCGTCGATAGATTTTTAGCAGTGTTTTAGAATCGTCTCTTTTGAGATAGAGACTCTCAAGGCGAAGGAGAAAAACGGCACCCTTGGAAACGCGGAATCCTTTGCCTAAAATCTTACCGGCCTCGGCCCAACGCCTTTGTTTTTGGTAAATATCCCCGAGTAAAACATAGGCTGGCTCAAATTGCCTCTGCTCCTTGATCATTTCCTTGCACAGCTTGAGGGCTTTTTCCAGAGATTCGTCGTCTCCGTTATCCGTCAGCGATTGGGCATACTCATATTTGAGTCCTAGCTGGAAACGCTTTTCTCGGAGCACATCGGTATCCTTTTTCGAGACCCTCGCAATTCTTTCTTGAAGACGTAGGGCCTCTTTCCATTTCTCTTGCCGTCGATAGAGGTCTCTCAGCTCCATGAGTGGCTCCAGAGCGTTCGGATCAATAGCCCGGACTTGTTCGAGCAGGTCAGTAGCCAGCTTCAGGTTCCCGATTCGGTTATAAAGCCTCGCCTTTTTCAACAGTATTCTTGCATTGTGTGAATCGATTGCCAGCGCCTTCTCGAGAAGCTCAATGGCTTCTTCCAGCTCTCCCTGACTTGCATGAATATCACTCAATTGGTCATAGATGTCGAGATTACGTGGATCTCCTTTTAATACGTGGGTCAGGCGGTCCTTGGCGCTTTTTAGGTCACCTCTTGAAAGGAAAGTAAGTCCCCTGACAATCTCCTCTTGGAGATTCTCTCTTTGTTTCGCCTTTTTCTCTCCCTTCAGGTCCCTCCAGCCCTTTCGAAGATCTCGAACGAGACTCGCGAAGAAGACGATCAAGGCTCCAGACGCAAACGAGATAATGATCACCGCAGGTAAAGATGTCGAGAGCGGTTTTCCCTGGACGAGGAAAATTGAGATGAGAATTTCATGGTTCAGGTAGGTTAAGTATCCAAGAAGGGAAAAGATGAGGATCATGATAAACAGGAGTATCCTGAGTCCCACTGTTTTCCCTCGTGAGCGGTCGGATTGCAGTCATTCGATGGACGTATCGCTGGTCTGTCTTTCTATGGAATCCTGACATTGGACACAATACTTAGCGAAGGGCCTGATCTGAAGGCGTTTCAAGTTAATCGGGTCTCCGCAGCCGTCGCACGTTCCGTAGGTGCCCTCCGTAATGCGGTCGAGGGCCTCATCGATTTCACGCAACACTTGTCTTTGATTCTCGCTGAGGCTCATGAGGATTTGTTTCGTGTATAGGTTTGAAGCCTCGTCTGCCATATCCTGAATACCATCCTGGCCCATTTCCTGGGAGGAAGCGTGAATCTGTTTGACTCCACCGATAATCTCTTCCCGTTTATCGAGGAGGATCTCCTTCAATTTTCCAATGTCTCGGCGGTTTATTCTTCCCTGTTTCACGACGTCACGCGTTTCCCTTTCTTCTCAATGTTTCGTGGTCTCCGATCATGCTCGACATCGATTCGGGGAGCCTCGATCCACAGTCCTTCAAGGTCGTAGAACTGTCGAACCGATTCCTGAAAAATGTGGACAATAACATCGCCGCAGTCCATCAACACCCACCGACCCTGGCTCCTACCCTCGATTCCCAATAGGCGATGACCTTGTTTCCCCAGCTCGGACTCGATCGATTGAGCGATAGCCTGAACCTGCCGGTCGGACCTTCCACTGCAGAGGAGGAAATAGTCGGCGTAGGAGACGATGCCTTTAATCTTCAAAAGAACGATATCCGAAGCCTTCTTCTTAAGGGCAGCATTCCAACAAGTAAGCGACTTCTCTCTGGAACTCTCGGTCATGCCTCCTCGGACGAACCTTGGATGGGTGAAGTGGAATTTATATAACAGAAATAGGGATAAATTGGAAGAAAAATCACCTGAGGAATTTTCGCAAATGTCATTTTGGGTCGACAATCGTCCGGGGTCTCGGGGGAATCCTCACATCATATGGAATCTTCATGGTCCGTGTGAGGTTCCGAGTAGAATCCGTTCTTGGATAAGTATGCCTCCACCTCTTCTTTCATCATGTAGCGGACCGATCTACCCGTTCGAATTCGTTCGCGGATATCCCTGGATGAGATATCCATGACCGGGTTTTTCAGAAAGTGGGTGTAGAGCCCCGACGGAACGTATATCCAGTGGCTCGCATCATCACTTACAGAGAATTTTGCCCAGAACTCACGAGGCGTGAGATCCTTCAGTTGGCATCGCTGTGCACTGGGTCGGTCGAGAACCACAAAATGGCAGAGAGAGAAAAGATCTTTGTAATTTTTCCATGTCGTGATCTCAAGGAAAGAGTCCATACCGACGATAAAAAACAGTTCTCCCCCTCGATTGCGATCGCGAAAATAGTATACGGTCTCGATCGAGTAGGATTTCCCCTTTCTCGATAGTTCCACGTCAGAGACCGAGAAGGTTGGGTTATCTCTCGTGGCTAATCGAACCATCTCCAATCGATGGGCGGGAGTCGCTCGAATCCGTTCGTCCTTGTGAGGCGGAATCGCTGCCGGGATGAAGTAGATCTTTTCCAAATGAAGTTTTTCCCGGGCCTCCTCGGCTCCCATCAGATGTCCAAGATGGATGGGATTGAATGTTCCCCCAAGAAGTCCCAGGCGCACCGTGAACCTCCCTTTTTCATTATTTCAGTGGACTTTTCCCGAGTTTCTAGGGAACACCGTTGTCCGTGAGTGACGTTGTGGGAAAATCCTGCCAATCCTACTCTCTGATCTGGCCATCTCCATAGGCAATGAACTTTGTCGTTGTTAACTCTTCGAGCCCCATGGGGCCAAAGGCGTGGAGCTTGGTCGTGCTAATCCCGATCTCGGCTCCAAGACCAAGCTGTTGGCCGTCGCTAAAGCGGGTCGAGGCATTCACGAAAACGCATGATGAATTGACATCCTTGAGAAACTTCTGGGCTCTCTCGTAACTCGCTGTGATGATAGCGTCTGTGTGCATCGATCCATAGGTTTCGATATGTTCGATGGCCTCGTCAATGTTGCTAACGACTTTTACGGAGAGGATAAGTTCGAGATACTCCCTCCCCCAATCGTCCGGTCCAGCAGCCCTGATGTGGGGGAGAGCCTCCAGGGCCCTTGGGCATCCCCTGAGCTCGACGCCCTTCTCCTCCAGGGATTTGTAAATCCTGGGGAGGAACCGGCTGGCAACCCCTTCATGAACCAGTAGGGTTTCCATGGCATTGCAAACACCAGGTCGTTGGACCTTTGCATTGATGCAGATCTTTTCAGCCATCTTGAGATCGGCATTCTCATCCACGTAGATATGGCAGACCCCCTTGTAATGTTTGATCACCGGTATCTTGGAATTCTCGACAACAAAACGAATCAGCTCCTCTCCACCTCTGGGGATAATGACATCGATCGAGTCCTCGAGGCAGAGCATCTCGTAGACGGCTTCTCTCTCGATCCTGGGGATCAGCTGGACGGCGTCGATGGGTAGCCCTTTTTCCTTTAGAGCAGATTGGAGAATGGCCGAGATGGCCCTATTGGAGTGAATAGCCTCGGAGCCTCCCCGGAGGATCACGGCGTTTCCTGATTTGAGACATAGGCCGGCGGCGTCTACCGTGACATTGGGTCGAGATTCGTAAACGATGCCAATCACACCGAGTGGTATTCTAACCCTTCCGACCTGGAGCCCATTGGGTCTCTTCCACATTCGCACCACCTCGCCTACAGGATCGGCGAGGTTGGCCACTTCGCGCAGTCCATTGGCCATTTCTTTGACCGCGGAATCCCCTAGTGTAAGCCGATCGATCATGGCATGTGACAGCTTCTTCTCTCTAGCCGAATTGAGATCCTTTTCGTTTTCCCCCCGGAGAGTTTCTCGCGATGCGAGGAGCGAGTCAGCCATCCGCATCAAGGCCTGGTTCTTGACAGCCGTCTCGATCCTTGCCATCTGAAGCGCTGCCTTCCGGGCCCGGCGTCCAATGTTTTGAATTTCCTCTTTCAGTGACATTTGAAGTCTCGCAGAGTTGGTCTAGAGAATGACGAGATCATCCCGGTGGATAATCTCATCGCTGTACTTATATCCAATAATCCCCTCAATCTCTCGACTCTTCTTTCCTTGAATTCTCCTTAATTCATGACAGTTGTAATTCACCAATCCTCTGGCAAACTCCAGACCCTGGGACTCGAAGCAGGAGACCGCATCTCCCCTCTCGAAGTCGCCCGAAACGTCAATGATACCCGTCGGCAAAAGGCTTTTTCCACCTGACACGATTGCCTTTCTTGCACCTTCATCGACGACGATCCGGCCAACTGGTTTGAGACCATAGGCGATCCACTGTTTTCTGCTACTCAAGCGATCCGCGAGAGGTAGGAAGAGCGTTCCGACAACCTCTCCATCGAGAATCCGATTGAGAATACCTTCAGCCCTTCCGTTTGCAACAACCGTCGAAACGCCAAATCGGACCGCCTTCCGGGCCGCCTCGATCTTGCTGGCCATACCCCCGACACACAAGGGGTTGTTGGTCTCTGTGGCGCAATCTACAATTTCGCGATCGATATTTTTTACGAGATGAATCAACCTAGCCTGTTCGCCCGTCTTCGGATCGTGGTCATACAGCCCTTCAATGTCGGAGAGGATGATGAGCAAGTCCGCGCTAACCAGTGATGTGACGAGTGCGGAGAGGTTATCATTGTCTCCGAACTTGATCTCCTCCACAGCGACCGTGTCATTCTCATTGACGATGGGAATAAAATCCAAATTTAAAAGCGTTGAGAGCGTATTTCTCGCATTGAGGTATCGACGGCGATTGCCGAGGTCGTCATGGGTCAGGAGGACTTGAGCTACCCTCTTACGATAATTGGCAAAACAGTCCTGATATATCTTCATCAAATGGGTCTGGCCAACCGCGGCAGCTGCCTGAATATGAGGGATATCATCCGGTCTTTTGCGAAATTCGAGTTTTTCCATTCCAGCGGCAATTGCACCCGAGGTGACGAGGATAATCTGGCGAGAATCACTGTGGAGTTGAGAAATCTGCTTGGCCAGTTTAGAGAAGGAAACGAGATCTAGGCCGACGCCTTTTTCCACCAGAACGCTCGACCCTATCTTGACGATAATCCGTCTGGCCTTTTTAACGAGACTGGACCGGAGATCCTTGCTTTTCACTGGATCCTCTCTGGGACGATGGACTTTGGTTTTTCTAATTGTCGCACCATTTCGTCAACCAGGGAACTGACTCCCTGCTCGGTTAGGGCAGAAACTGGAAAGGAACGGATGCCTATGTCTGCAAACCTCCTCTCAGTCTCATTGAGGAGGTTCGGGGACTCGAGGCGGTCGATTTTATTGATGGCGACAATCTGCGGTTTTTCTCTTAATCCCGTGTTGAAGGCCTCCAGCTCTCTCATGATGGTCTCATAGTCTTGAAACAAGCCACGATTGGGAAGGCGGGTTACATCAAGGACGTGGACCAGGAGCACGGTTCTCTCCACATGCTTCAGAAATCCTGTCCCCAGGCCGCGACCCTGGTGGGCATTTTGGATGAGACTCGGTAGATCCGCAACGACAAAACTCTTGAAGTCCTCGTACCTGACGACTCCCAGATTCGGCGATGTGGTTGTGAAAGGATAGTCTGCAATCCGCGGCTTGGCCGAAGAGATCTTGGAAATGAGGGTGGATTTTCCAGCATTTGGAAGACCGATGAGGCCCACGTCTGCGCGGAGCTTAAGTTCAAACCTAAGCCACCGCTCCTCTCCTTTCTCTCCCCCTTCCGCTCGCCGTGGGCTTCGATCAGAGGGAGTAGCGAACTTCGCGTTGCCACGACCTCCCCGTCCTCCCCGCACCGCCAAAAGCCGCTTATTCTCCTTGTTCAGATCCTGAAAAACATCACCCGTTGTTGCGTCGATTACCAGAGTGCCCACAGGAACCCGGACGATCAGGTCCTGCCCATCCTTGCCTGATTGCTTATTCTTCTTACCCTGTTGACCATCCTCGGCATTGAGGCGAGAACGATGGGAGAGATCTAGAAGACTTACCATCTGTTTGTCGCTGACAAAGACGACATTTCCCCCTCTGCCCCCATCCCCACCGTCAGGGCCGCCCTTGGGTTGAAGCCGTTTTCTCCGAAAGCTTATACAACCGTTCCCCCCTCTACCGGCACACACATAAGCCTTGGCATGATCGACAAATTTCATGAGGTCAACGTTTAGAGAGATCTAAAGGGAGGGCATTAGGGGGTAACGATGCTGACGAGCGTCTTCTGCTTTCCTCTTTTCTCAAACTGAACCCTGCCGTCTATCCTGGCAAAGAGCGTGTAATCGCGTCCCATACCCACGTTGTCTCCAGGGTGAATCTTAGTTCCACGCTGTCGGACAAGTATATGACCAGCTTTGACGACCTGACCCCCAAACCGTTTCACCCCGAGACGCTGTCCAGCACTATCTCTCCCATTCCGAGAGCTCCCACCTGCCTTTTTATGAGCCATGAAAAGCACCTCCTAAGAACTGTGAGAAATGTCAAAGCCTTATGCTGTCGATTCTAAGACAGGTATAGGCCTGGCGATGGCCGATTTTTCGACGATACCCCTTGCGTCGCTTATGCTTGAAAACTGTTACCTTCCGGTTCCTGCCCTGCTCAACGATCTTTCCGATAACCTGGGCCTTGGACACGAGGGGTGTACCGACCTTAAGGCCCTTGTCGTGAGAGACCATTAAGACCTCTTTGATCCGGACTTCGTCGCCCACTTGACCATTCAGCCGCTCCACCCGGACAAGGTCACCCTCCGAGGCTCTGTATTGCTTTCCTCCGGTCTGAAATACAGCATACATGCGGGAACCCCTCTAAAATGAGAAAGTTAAACTGAAAAAATAAGCCATTTTCTGCGAAAAGTCAATGTGTAAGACGACTGGAGTTTCCTCAGTTTTGTGGACCCTCATGTGCCAGAGCGACGTTGCGGAAGCGGTGGGGACCACTTGAGGATGAGCAGGAAGGGGAAAACCGCGTCTTTAGAGCGCGGAAGGGGCAGGAATTCCCCGCCGGCGAATCCCAATTGGGTCACCGCGTGAGTTTGGGAGCGAAGGGATATGAGGGTTCCACATAACGATTCGAAATTCTGGTCAAACATCATAAGAATACAAACGTCTCGCTTCGAAAACTCAGGAAACTCCACGTAAGACGACTGGAGTTTCCTCGAAAACCAGGCATGCAACTATGCAATGAGTCGAAATTATGATCCGTTCCCGAATCGCGCAAGTGCCCGATTCCCTTTTCGCTTTTCCCAAACGTTTTTTGATAAATCTAAGGCTCGCTCCAAGCGTCCGAACCGTGACGGGCCATACCGTGTTAGACTCTCCGCGTGAGGCGGATCAGACAGGTGGAGGCGCTTATCCTCTCGCGTTTTTTATACCTCCACAATTTCGAATTCATCCTGATGGAATCGAGGTATCTCTTGCACGACGATTCTCTTTCCCAGTTTTTTCTCCAAGTGCTCGATACCTGTTCGTTCCTCGTCGCAGAGCATTTCTGCCACTTCGGGATTCACGTTGACCATGATTGTATTGCCTCCGATGTCGGAAGTGACTCGCTCAATCTCCCGAAGAACATCGTAGCAAACCGTTAATTTCGATTTAATGTGTCCCAAGCCATCGCAGTAGGGACACGTCTCTCCCAGAAGCTGACCGAGGCTTTCTCTTGTTCTTTTCCGGGTCATTTCAACCAGCCCCAACTCCGATATCTTCGAAATATTCGATTTCGCGCGATCTTTCTGCAACGCCAATTCGAGGGCCTGATAGACCATTTCTCGATTCGATTCCTTTTCCATGTCGATGAAATCGATGATGATAATACCGCCAATATTTCGTAGGCGAAGCTGATAGGCGATTTCCTTGGCGGCCTCGAGATTGGTCTTCAAAATCGTGTCTTCCAGGTTCCTCTTTCCCACAAATTTGCCCGTATTGACATCAATCGCTGTCAGAGCTTCGGTCATCTCAATGAGAATATAGCCTCCAGACTTGAGCCAGACTTTCCGCTTCAAAGCTTTGTCCAAGTCCGTTTCAATACCATAGACGTCGAAGATCGGTGTCCGTCCCTCATCGAGATCGATATCACACTTGAGATGAGGCATGTAATTCTGGACAAAATGAATAATCTGGTCATACTCCTCCTGTGAATCGACGATGACCCGCTTCACTTCGGGTGTGATAAGATCCCGAATCGCTCTCAAAGCCATGTTGTGATCGCTGTGAACTAGGCTGGGCGTCCCAGCAGCTTCATTTTTGCGTTGGATGTTCTCCCACATTTTTGTGAGTATTTCCATGTCATTCTTAAGTTCCTCTTCTCGAGCCCCCTCGCTCGCCGTTCTGACGATGAAACCAACACCCGGAGGTCTCATGCCGAGAACGATATCCCTGAGCCTACGCCGTTCCGATTCGTCACTGATGCGTCTTGAGACTCCCACATGATCTACAGTTGGCATGAACACAAGGTATCGCCCCGGGAGGGTAATATGAGAGGTGATTCGCGTCCCTTTGGTTCCGAGAGGTTCCCTGGAAACCTGGACGAGAAGTTCTTGACCTTCGCAAATGAGATCCTCAATCTGCGGGGATTCGGCGAAGAGGGAATTGCCAGAATTGAATTCGAGAGCATCTTGATCCTCGAATCCCTCATCCAACATTTGTGAATATTCCCTGATGGAGCTGTAAGCGTCGGACACATAGAGGAAAGCCGCCCTCTCGAGGCCGATATCCACGAAGGCTGCCTGCATACCCGGAAGAACCTTTACCGCTCTACCGCGATATATGTTCCCCATGATGCTCCGGTCTTTCTTTCTCTCGATATGAACCTCCACGACCGTGCCTCCCTCAAGGAGGGCGACTCGGGTTTCCTGCAAAGCGGAGTTTATGATCAGCTCACCCGCCATAGGACTGCGTCCTTTTGAGTCTGAGAATTCTCATCTGGCTCTTCATTTGCTCGGAAAGGGATAGAACCGTGCTCAGGATCGTATCGATTCTGATGCTGACGGCGTCTCCTCTTAGGGATACGACCTCCACAAAGTCGGCGTCATCGTTGATCAGGTCGGCCCAGACATCCGTCACAGGATGGTGAATCGAAGCTGGGCGGGTAAGGACCATTTTTTCGATACAGGGCCGCACGTCGAATTCAAACGCCTTTCCATTCGATGGCACAACCCATCGGTCACAGCGGAGGAATTCGTGAATGCGATTTTGAAGTTCCTTTGGCAGGCCCTCGCAAAAGGCCACGAGGTAGTGATCCCGCCTCCCAAGGCTGTCTAGAAATCGGTGCTTTCCAGAGACGTGAAAGAGTCGCCTGATGCGAATCCCCTCGGGTAACTCCCCGTTTACGGCCTCAAGGAGCCACTGATCAGTCACGGGGGTGTCGAGTTCCCATTTCATCTCCTCGCAGATGCTCTCCAAGCCTAAAGCTAAGGCGCCTTCAAAGCTGATCTTGGGGGCAGGATGGAATCCCTGGGAGTAACGAAGGGGAAGGCCAGCGCGCCGAGCCGCGCGATGAAATGCTCTGGCCATATCGAGGTGACCCAAGAACCTTGCAGGACCCACCTTCTGGAATTCTAAGATGACCGTGAAAGGCCTCTCCCCACTTTGCCCGGACGGTTTTGCGACGATGGGAGCCGGATCCTCCATATTCCATGAAACCACCCCGGTTTTCTCGCCGTCACATACACCGCATGTGGTGCACGCCTTGCGGCAAGGACGGGTCGCCGTCTCTCGCCTTGACCGCTCCCATTCCTGTTTGAGAAACTCCTCCGTAACGCCGCATTGGATATGGCTCCAAGAAAGGATTTCAGAAAACGACCTGCCTCGAGTGTAAAATTCCATGTGGATTCCGGTTTTTTCAAAGGCTCGTCGCCAGAGTTCCCACTGGAACGATTCGCTCCAGCCATCGAATCGGCATCCCATTTTCCAGGCCTCATGGATGACTCGAGACAGTTTTCGGTCGCCTCTGGAAAATACCCCTTCCAGGAGACTCATCCTGGGTTCGTGCCACTTGAACCGAATTCTTCCTGTCCTCAATCCCTTGTGGAGCAACCCCTGCCTCAAACGTATCTCCTCCAGCGTGAGCTGGGATTCCCATTGGAATGGTGTGTGTGTCTTGGGCACGAAGGTCGATACGCTCACGTTGAGACGGGGAGGTCTCTTGCATCCTCTGCCTTGGTCGAGGACGCTTTGGGCGAGGGGAACCATTTCCTTTACGTCTTCATCGGTTTCCGTCGGGAGACCGATCATGAAGTAGAGTTTAATCAGGTTCCAGCCATTCTTGTAGATGCTTCTGGCTGTCTTGAGTAGATTCTGCTCGTCCATCTCCTTGTTGATGACCCGACGGAGCCTTTCGGTTGCTGCCTCCGGAGCCAGGGTGAATCCGGTTTTTCGAACCCTCTTGATCTGTCGAACGATCTCTGAGTTGAGCGTTTCCACCCGAAGGGAAGGGAAGGAAACGGCAACTTGTTCTCTCTCACAATAGTTCATGACTCTGCCGAGAAGCGTTTTGATGCTATGGTAGTCTCCGCTGCTAAGAGAGAGGAAAGAGAGTTCTTCATAGCCCGTGCTGCTCAACGATTTTTCGATGATGCTTTCAACGACTTCCGGTCTTCGTTCGCGATAGGGGCGATAGATATAACCCGCTTGACAGAATCGACAGCCCCGCTTGCATCCACGGGCGATTTCCACGCTTAAACGGTCGTGGACCGTCTTGAGCCATGGCACGACTGGAGTCGTCGGATAGGGGACTCGATCGAGATCCTCAACAATCCTTCTCTCGACACGGAGGTGGCCCTCCTTGAGGGGAAGGATTCCTTTGATGCGGCCGTTTTCATGGTAGTCCACATGGAAAAGGGACGGGACATATACTCCCCTTACGTGTGAGAGTTCGTCTAAAAGGGATGCTTTTGATCGTCCTTCTTTTTTCGCCTCTATGATGCGGTCGCAGATCTCCAAAATGGCTTCCTCGCCGTCTCCGATCACGAAGAGATCGAAGAAATCTGCTATGGGCTCAGGATTGCTCGAGCCAGGTCCGCCGGCTATGATTAAGGGAAACGCGTCCCTTCTGTCACTGGCGAAAAGGGGAACCCTACCGAGATCGAGAATGTTTAAAATGTTGGTGTAACTGAGTTCGTATTGGAGGGAAAAACCTACGATGTCGAATTCCCGGAGCGGTCGACACGATTCCAATGAAACGAGAGAAATCCCTCTGGCCCTCATTTGGCGTTCCGCATCAGGCCATGGCGCAAAAACCCGTTCGGCAGCGATGTTCTCTCTCCCGTTGAGAGTACCATAGAGAATCTCCAGTCCCAAATGAGACATTGCCACCTCGTAGACATCAGGAAAGGCCAGGGCAATCCTGAGTTCGACGTGATCAGGGCGTTTCTGAAGGGCGTTCTTTTCCCCCCCCACATAGCGGGCTGGCCGGGACACGAGGGGAAGAATTTGTTGAATCCTTTGATCCATCACGACCTGCTCTAGGGTAGACTGAGATCTCCAAGATGGACTCTGAGTTCGCACGAAAGCCGAACAATGATCACCAAATCCGAGCGAAGCGTCCCGGCGGGGACCCATACGAAAGGCTTAAAGGCCAAATTCCGAAAAAGAGACTCTGGATCTGTGAGGTTTTGGACATTCGGTCCTTCGAATGCTCGATTTGCTTCGAATTTCGATATTTCGATCTTGTCAAACTTAGGTCTTCGCGTGAAGACGCCACCTTTCCGTGCTTATACTCGGAGGCATAAAATCAAAATCTAGCATATGGGTTCCGGATTTTCAACGAACCTCGGCGCTGCCATAAAGCTTGCTCAAGTGTGTATTTGGGAAATAGTGTCGCAAGATTTCTCCGTATGTCCTACCGTGCGTGGCCATGACAGCAGCCCCTATCTGGCAAAGACCGACCCCGTGACCCCATCCCGCTCCGGTCAAGCGGAAAGCTGAGGGAATACCGTCCCTTCTTTCCCCTTCCTTCTTGATAACCAGGGCCGAGCTGTAAAGGTGAGTTGGAGAGAGAATCCGACGGATTTCAAGTTCTTTACCGACGGTAAGTGTTCGCGCTGTCCCCACGATCCGGAGGCGAGAGATCCGACCCGAGGCACCCCGCTCCAGGGCTAATAGATCACGAATCCATCCAAGTTGTCTCCCTGTTTTCTGGGTAACGATCCCGCAGATTTCGTCTTGGGAGTGCGAAGTCTCCCATCGGTAGAAATCCCTTGTTGTCCTGTCCGATGGGGAAAGAACCGTCTCAAGGATCTCTCGGTTCCTCGTCTTGCAGAAGGCCTCAGGGGAACCGGTAATCCAGGCCTCTGCATTCCTCTCCTCGGAAAGGGGAAAAGAGAAGCCAGGGGACGGCCGGTCGTTATCATGGAGACCCCTCAGGTAAGGTACATTTTGATCCTCCCAGGCTGTGCTGAAGTTTTCCGTCATCCCCCCACAGCACTTACTATAGCGGGTGTCGCAGGTTTCGTCTTTGTAAGTGAGAATTTCACCGCGTGTCTCCCGAACGGCTGATTCGGTATTTCGCGCTGTTTCTTCGAGAAATCCTCGGTATCGTTGGCAGTGGTCATCGGCACAGACGTCGAAACCCTGATGAATCTCCGTACCGGTCCACCGAAGGATTGTGTCTTCGGTCGGCTCGGGAGTTGACGAAGGCGATAAGGACACGGAGCCTTTCCCCTCCATTATTCTCATCGCCCAGCTTCTGGAGATAACGGCATGAGCCTTCAAGAATTCGAGCGGAGCTGTTCCACTCATTTCTGAACCAATAACACTAGAAAGGTACATCTCCAGGGGAAGCCAGCTAATGACTTGCAACTCCTTTCCCTTGGAACATTGAACTTGGAACTCTCCCTGCAGTGTCAAATCCTGCCGCCCTTCCCAGTGGAAACCTCTCCCGATGGGTATCTGTCTGAGGAGTAAACGACTCTCTTGAAAGCGTTTGGGAAGGAGCCTGATCAAACGGTCTCGGGTAATCAACTGGCCTTCATGGGTGAGGAGAGAAACCCTCCCTCGATCCAAACAAACCTTGTAATCCCCCGGAGAGAGCGTGATTTTACCGTTGACCTCGAAGCTCGTCAACAGATGGAATTCGATGGGCTCCTGGGCGGCCATCACTCCCACCGAGATCTTCGGTTCTTTGGCCATCTCGGCTCCTGAAGACTCTTCACCTCATGACGATTCGAGACTCGCTGGGATCAACCGGCTTGGCCTCAAGCGGTGCAGAAGGTCCCGCATCTTCTTTGAGGTTGGACCACAAGCGGTCTCGTGGTTACTGTTTACCCAGATGGATTGTAAGGGTTTATCCGTCGATAGCGGAGTTTGCTCCGTGACAACTGAAACCTCACCTCTTATATGATTAACCCCCTAATGCCAAAAGCACCCCCGTAACTAGGAGGAGAGCACCCACCGCAAATCGGAAGGCCTTCTCACTCACTTTTGCGTGAAATTTCTTGCCAAAATATGCGCCTAGAAGTGAAGCAGGGAACATGGCAACACTGATCACGAAAACCTGTGGGGTCATCAGCTTTGAGAGTGTATAGGGAATCAAGCGTAAGATATCGATTGCAAGGAAATAGGCAAGTAGGGTTGCCCGCACAACATTCTTATTTTGGAGTTGGTTTTCTAAGAAGACGACAATGGGTGGCCCTGCCGTCCCAAAGAGTCCTCCAAGCAAACCACTCAAACCGCCAGCCAGAAAACCAAAACGTCTCGGCCATTTTTTTTGAGCGAAAGCGTCCCGGCGAGACTCCAGCATAATCCTTATAGCAAAGACGACCGTGAAACCACCGAAAACTCGCTTCAGCAGACTACTATCGATCGTGGCTAGGACATATGCCCCCACCAGCATTCCGAGAATGCCGACAGGAAGCAAAATGGCCAAATAAAGCTTATCGAAGCTCTGCCTGGCCTGGAAAGTGATCCACAGACTTCCCAGAATCTCGATGATTGCCGTTGCCACGACTGTCGTCTGGATGTCGAAGAAGAAGAGCAACAGCGGTGTCATGACAAGAGCGGACCCAAAACCGGTGAATCCCCGGACGAAAAGAGCGACTATTGCGATAGCTGCGGCTGCAAGGAGTGATAGAGGGAGCATTTCTTTTTGGGTGTCACAATTCTCGTTTTCCCGGTCGATCCTGTCTTGTGAGAGTGCCTTAGCTATTTCGGGGCCCGGATTGCGGACCAGAGGAAAAATGTGAAAGAACAAGAGAGGCAGAAAAGCGACATTGACTGTCTTAGACTCCCGATTACCACAGGTCCCGGTGTCAGTGAGTCTGCCGGGGAAATACACGCGATGCCATTCGGAAAGAAATTTTCTATCGATCAGGGCTCGGAGGGGTAAGCCGTGTCCTTCAATCCTTCACCCATATCCCTTTCAAATGTGAATCGGTACGGCTTGTTCACGAGAGTCTCGGCCATCCGGTCCGTTCCTCCTACGACAACGGAAACGGGAAGTGTGACGAGAAACAGAGCAGATCCGACCACCAAACCAACAAACCCGAGGGGTCTCACGACTAGCTCAGCAAGGACCTCTTCCTCAGATGTGAGCCCTGTTGTTGGAGACAAAAGAGCCAGAATCACTATGACAACCACAAGCCTAATCTTCATCATCATACCCCCATTCCAAGGCTGTTCCCGGATCGCAATTCCGTCGAATACGACCGGTATCAATCTTACTAATTCTAGCAACCAGAATTTAGAAATCAACCATAATCGTACTGAATTTTCCCGACTTCTTAATCTTCCCGCCTAACGGAAAAAAGCCAAGTCCCTTTGGGCATTCCCCCAGATGCTTTTTGCTCGTAAATCTTACTCTTGGATTGATGTCAATAATTGTCAACTGCTATGAATTGGTTTCATAGACGCGGCAACTCCTGACAGAAGACGTTCACTTGAATACCCTGATTCCATTGAACTTTTTTTGTCAAATAGGTTGGCACGGTGTTCGCATAAACGGGGACGAGCGCAGTCTTCGAAAAAGCCAAACCACTCGCGAGGGTGGGACGGAAAGCCACGGGACCCAGCCGCTGGGTCAGCCGGGTTGCCAAAGGGACGCAAATCTGCGTACGAGAGTCGGGCTTTCCGAGAAACCACGGAGGCCCGTTTTTTGTCGCCAAAATGAAGTAGGGAAAGGGGCCATCATGAGGGAAAAGGATGAGGTTCTGACAACGCAGGAGGCATGTAAATACTTGCGGATTTCGAGACCGACCTTTCTAAAGCTCGTCCATACCAATCAGATCAAGGCGCGCAAGGTCGGAAAAGGCTGGAAGGTGCTGAGATCGGAACTCTTCGCCTATCTGAACCTGAGTGAGAGTGACGATTTCAGGACTCTGACCACGTCCTAAGCTCGCAGGCGTTAGGAATTTGCCGCAGGAAGTCATGGGCTTACGGATTTCGGGGGGTGGGGGTGTGTTCTTGTAAGAAGCTGGGCCGCTTTGGGAACTTTCATCGCATCCCGGAGTTCGGCACTATGAAAAATCCTTTATCGAATTTTCTGGTGGGAGGCAGTCGTTTCTTTCACCAGGTGAACGATCTCCAAGATACATTGACGCAAGGATCTACTCACCGCTTCTATCGCGGCCTCAGTATGTTCTGCATCCGCCTTTTGTAGGTCCCTGATCACTTCCGACCAGAGAATCTCGCGAGTTTCATGGTCGAAAAATTCCACTTCGAGCCAGACCTCTCCATAGACACCGTCTACGGTTTCAAGCCGATTAAAACGGAGAATTTTCCCCCTGATAAGATGGTTTGCTGGTTGCCGGTCCGGCCTTTGGGCAACCCGGCGGAAAATTCGACTCGCCCCAGAGGCCTGGGCCAATTTCCGAGTTACAATATCCGGGGGGGTAGTCTTCCAATGTTCATTGGTGGAAGAGTGAACAAGAGCCGACTCGGTTCTGTAAGTTACGATGCTGTCCTGCCGCAGGGGAGTAATGGCCTTGAAACGAGCCACTCGCAAAAACTTCCGGTGAGATCGTAAGGAGGCCTTACAGAGCGGTTTGGTGTCAAGTAGGAACACGGTAATACTTCGGCGAGGGGACAGGAGACTCCAATTTGAGGATTTAGAAATCGTCAAAGAAATCTGAAGGTTGTGAGACATGTCCTTCTGAAAATGGGGGAACTCCTCTCGTCACGACCTCTTTCTTGTAATTCGCACCAGCTCAATGGTACGTTTGTCAGGTTGAAATTGGAGAGGAGCGAATTGATGGACTCTGGAATGGATTTGGGAGCGATAGAGGGTTTGATCGACGTAGTGATGGGCAGAGAGTCAGTCGACCTGGTGGTCAGGAACGGCAAGCTGGTGAACGTTTACACCGGAGAAATTCTCAATGGTCAATCGGTGGCTGTGAAAAAAAACCGCATTGCTTACGTCGGGGAGGAGATCGAGACAATGATTGGGGACAAAACCCGGGTCATCGATGCGGCCGGTCAGTACATCACGCCTGGTTTTATAGACGGTCATAACCACGTGGATGTTGTTTGTCGGTGTTCCGAGTTCGTCCGATGTGTGTTGCCGAGGGGTACGACCACAGTCGTTACCGAAACGTCTGCCATAACGAATGCCCTCGGCCTCGACGGGCTAAATTGGTTTATTGCAGACGCCCGCTGCCAGCCCATGAGATTTTACTTTCTTGCACCTCCCCTGGTTCCCCCCTATCCGGGATTCGAGACGAGCAGGGATTTTCGTTTCGAAGATTTTCAGGAGCTGATGGGAATGGACTGCGTCGTGGGTGTGGGCGAAACCTACTGGCCCCGTGTCCTTGAGAAGGACCGCAGGGTTCTCGAACAATATGCGGAAGCGCTCCGTCGATCCAAGGTGCTGGATGGCCATGCAGCTGGAGCCAAGAGGCACAAATTACAGGCATATGCTGCCGCCGGAACATCCTCATGCCATGAGAGTGTTACATCCGAAGAGGTGTTGGAGAAGCTGAGATTGGGTATGTATGTAATGGCCCGGGAGGGATTTATTCGACAGGATCTTGAGGCTATCTGTTCCATCAAAGATCAACCCATCGATTTTCGGCGGATGAGCCTTGTCAGCGACACCATGTCTCCCAGAATGATGCTTGAGGAGGGCCTTGTCAACACTCTGGCAAAAAAAGCGGTATCCCTCGGCCTTGATCCTGTGAGAGCCCTCCAAATGACCTCGATTAATGCCGCAGAACGCTATGGGATGAGAGACCTGGGAGGTATTGCACCGGGGAAGTTGGCTGATATCCTGGTGATCAAGGACCTTAGGGAATTCGATTGCACGTGGGTCGTCTTGGACGGAGAGGTTGTGGCTCATGAGGGAGGTCTCACAAAAGACGTTGGCTCCGCTCCTTATTCGAACGAATTCTGTGAATCGATTAAAATACCATCGGTTCACATGGAGGATTTCCGCGTTCTCGCATCGGAGTTGAAAGTGAAGGTTCAGGTCGTAAGGACCCTCAACGAAACGATTACCGACGGGATTATTGAAGAATTGAGGACCATCGAGGGCAATGTCGTGTCTGACCCCGGTCGTGACATTCTCAAGATGGCAGTGATCAACAAGGGGAGTGAGACTCTGGAGAGGAGTCTGGGGTTCGTCCAAGGCATCGGCCTCAAAAGGGGGGGCTTGGCCACCAGTCTCATTTGGGATACGTATAATGTTCTGGGCTTGGGAGTCTCTGACGAGGATATTGCTCGGGCCATAAATCGTCTGGGGGAGATCCAGGGAGGGGTGGTTGTCATTGACGGAGAGAAGATCATCGCAGAACTCGCCTTACCGATTGGAGGGGTGATCTCAGATCTTTCTATGGAGGGGATTGCGCAAAAGATCGATCAAATCGATGAGGCGTGTAGAAAGCTCGGATCGTCTTTAGTGCGGCCCTACCTGACGGTTCAGACCTTGGCTTTCACAGGTCTGCCCTTTTTGAGACTGACTGACAAGGGACTATTTGATTTGAGAAAGAAGCAACTGGTCGATGTGATCATCTCGTGAAATGACAAACACAGCATGATGGTTTGATGGAGCTTCGGGTATTTCAGTCACTTCACTTCCTGAAAATTCAATATTAAGAGAGGTAGAGTTTCCTGAGTTTGTGGACGCTCACGCCCCTGAGGGACGTTTCCGGTGGAAGCGTGTCAGCATTACCCGAACTGTTCCGAAATCCCTTTTCTCGAATTTTGTCTGATGAAAGTGGAAAAGGAGCGCTCTTCGCTGCTCCGAAATCTTTTTTCGACAATNNTTTCGACAATTCTAAAGCTCGGCTCCACTGCAAATCCAAAACTCTCCGCCTGCGGCGGATCAAACAGTTGGATTTGCGGCCGTTACGCCTCACTAAGAATTGTAAGCGAAAAAATCTTGACTCGCGCTCAGAGCTTCCTTTCCCACTTTCTAGTGAAATACTCTGGAAGTGACTTCGACAAAGATTGTCTAAGAAAATTTGGCCAACAGCCCTTCCCCACATTTCCCACCAAAGGCGAAAACGAGGGAGCGAAGGAATATGTGGGCCTCATCTAGAGATTCAAAATTGCCGTGAACATCAGAAGGTTAGAAACTACTTGATTTGAAAACTGGGGACACTCCACGAAGAGACTTCTGAGGTTTTGACATTTGAATAGGTGGATTTGATTTGGCATCAGGACTCTGAGATTTGAAATTGCTCATGGGATCACGAATGGATGACTCAGAGTGGAAAGGCCGGGAGAAAATTGAGCTGGAGGAATACTTAGAGAGGCGGTCTCGGCTCAGCAACGAAGCCTCTGAATTCCGATGTCCGGATTCATGTCCTCGATACGGATGCAAGGATCCGGAACTGCGTGTTCCTGTGACGCTGATGGATCTTTTGCTTCAGTCATGGACGATCAAATCAAAGCCCAGCGATATCTATCAGCGCTCCTATAAGACTGGCTGGTCCCCAAGAAACGAGACGCCGTGGGTTGGCCTTTTGACCGTCGAACTGAAGAAACCCTGTGGTTTCTTGAGAGAAGAGTGGTGTGAGGTCTATCCTGCCCGGCCTATCGGTTGTGCTCAGTTTCCCGAGGCATGGTTTCTCTGGCCGAGTGAGAATCCCCCTTCTTTGAATAGGGATCGTTTGCCGAATTATCCCTGTCTCAAGCGGTCGCCCCCGATTTCAAGGACGAGAAAGAAACATTTGGCGACCTTGTCCGAAATGGCAGCCCAAGAGCAATGGCTTTCTGACTTCTTTCTTTTCGGATTCTCTCCCTTCTACTTGGATCTGAGAAATCTCGTTGAAGGACTGGTTCAGATGGGGAAGCATCGCAGCCTCGTGTCGGATAGAATTGATCCTGCGGTTCCACATGTGATACCTTATCGGTTGGTTGAAGAACTCCTTCAGGTGAAACTCGATCGAGCCGGCATTACTGGACAGATTCTTAAGAAAGTGGCCTCTCTTGATAGGGTCGAAGGCAGGGCATCTTTTTTTGAGTCGAAGGCTGTGACGGATGAGATGAGAAAATCTCGAAGCTGTAATGACGTGTTCCTATTCCATCGCTTAGAGGAAGACACCCTTCAAAGTCATTTGGTGGCCCGTGGAGAGGTGTGTTCTCGAGAAAAGGTCAAGGTGAGCATTGAGGGGAAAGACAATGGTCGTCAAAGAAAGGCGAAAAGAGCCCAGGTTCAACGTTCATCATCCGGTCTACTATTACAGAAATCTCGTCAAGAATGAATGCCGTTCTCTTGATATCGGGTTAGACGGGGTTAAACTGGAGACTGATTCCGAAGTCAATCCCAATGAAACTCTGGAACTAACCATGCTCATCAGAGAGTCTCTTGTGAAAGTGAACGGTAAAGTCATCTATGTTGAATCGATGCCAGAGGGAACCTACCATGTCGGTGTCGAATTCGCGAATCTTTCTCAAGAAGGTCGGCAAGCACTCATGGGGTACTTCTCCGACATCATGACCCATGGCGCTGAGCGTCGCGGAATCCTGACAAGAGGTGAGTGATTGAAACCCTTCGAGTCTATGTGCTTGAATTAGACTACTGAATAGCTTAAGGCGAGGCACGAAGATGAAACCCATAGGCGTAGAGGTCGTCTCCAAGGTCCTGACGAGTTATATGGATTGTGGTCAATGCCGTTTGATATTTGATCGAACCGGACTCCAGAAGAAAATGCGGATCCAAGACATGGAAGAGTATCCTGATGACCTAAAACAGGAACTCACAAAGCTTTCCGAATGGCTCAAGGAGTTGGTGCACCTTTATAGACATCGGATTCACATCCGGGTCATCAATGCCCAGTCTATTCCTGGGATCTACAAGGCCATCCGACACGGAATCGGTCGGTATCCGTGTTTCATCGTAGGGAATCGGGACACCTACGTGGGATGGGATAAAGAGAGGCTAGAGGCGATCATCGACGCTCACATTCGGGCCTGAGGGATATCACAGTCATCACGCCGTAATGGTCTGATGCATGCACGCCGTCAACAGACCGTTCCATAACGAC
>WVXP01000284.1:0-365 GCA_011773445.1 Pseudomonadota bacterium
ACGGGAAACACTCGCGCCATGGCTGAGGCCGTGGAAGAGGGGGTGAGGAGCGAGGGTGTCGATGTCGTTCGAAAGGGGGTTGAAGAGGCAAGCCTGGACGATCTCCTGGCACCCGAGGGGATCATCATCGGGACGCCGACCTATTTTGCGGGGGCGACCGCAGAGATCAAAAAACTCATCGATGAAAGCATTAAGCATTTCCGAAAACTGGAGGGAAAGGTGGGGGCAGCCTTTGCCTCGTCGGGTGATCTCGGTGGCGGATGCGAAACGGCAATTCTCGATATCCTTCGGGCCTTCTTAGTCCACGGAATGGTTGTCCCTGGGTTTACTTCAGGTGGGCATTACGGCCCGGTATCTGTGGGCTC
>WVXP01000284.1:454-4766 GCA_011773445.1 Pseudomonadota bacterium
GCAAGGCGGCGGCTGAAACCCTGGGAATGAGCTCCACGCCTATTTGCTGATTCATATTTTTATGACAAAGGAGGTGATGAACTCGACGGTGGTTGTTAGCGCAACAGCGGGCGCAGAAGTTCAATAAAGAATTGTTCGAGTAAAATCATA
The DNA here is from genome assembly GCA_011773445.1 of Pseudomonadota bacterium. GTDB lineage: Bacteria > Desulfobacterota > BSN033 > WVXP01 > WVXP01 > WVXP01. Next base: position 605 of record WVXP01000284.1, read on the forward strand.
AGGAGGTCTAGTATGGATAAGGGCGCGAAAGAAATGCGACACGAAAGCTTCATCGACAACATGCGCGAATTGCAGAAGGTCCATCCGGAGTATACGTGGGAGAAGGCCTACAATGATGCCATGACTCTTTGGACCCTTCATGACTATTCAGCCTTCAAGACCATGGAAGAGGAAGTTGGAACAGACAGAGCCGCTCAACTCTATGCNNACAGAGGACAGGATCACCCTGCGCTGTTACGATTGTCCCTACACCACCCAGGTGATCTGGGGTTTGCTCCCCCCCAAAGAGGCAGAGGTATACAATCAGAAAATTCAGGTTGATTGCAACTACGCGATCTTTGAGACATACCTCAAACTCGCAGGCCTTTTCGAGGATTGGGTGTTCAACTTCCCCTCACAACTTTGTCTCACGAATCAATATTGTGAGTTCGGGTTCATCAAAACCAAGCTCGACAGGACACCCAAAAAGTAGAATCTTGCGGGTTGCACGTATGACGCCCGCGACTGGGGAAGGTCGGTGAGAGAGACGCGAAAGCCTCGTTCATCGCACACGCTTTCCCCAGTCAGCGAGGAAATGAAAGGAGGTGATGTGAAGGAAAAATCGAGGATGAGATTTTGTAGGACAGGTTCGGCTAGACTTAAGGGATAACCGAAAAGGAGGGTTTGGAAATGAAAAAGTTTATCGTCTTGCTTCTGGTACTTCTCGTGCCGGCTTCCGTGGCTTTGGGTGGTAGTGCGAAACCCATAAAGATCGGTGCCATTTTGAATTTGACCGGTCCTGCCGCGATGTTGGGCCCACTCTTCAAAGACGGCATCACGAAGCGCTTCGAGGAGAATAACAATCAAGTTGCCGGCAGACCTTTAGAGCTTATCGTCGAGGACGGGGCCACTGATGCAACGGTTTGTCTTGAGAAGGCCAGAAAACTGGTGGAAAGAGACAAGGTTGAAATCATCATCGGGCCGCTCATGGGCGATGCTCACCTGGCCATAGCCCCGTATATAGCGGGCAAAAAGGTCCTAATCACAACGCTTTACAGTGGGGATATTTCGCTGGCTAAGTACCGTAACTGGTTAACTTACCCGACAACACTGGTTGGTCTGACCATTCCCGTGGGTTGGTACGCCCATGATGAGGGGTATAGAACCATGGTCATGGTCACCTCTGATTATGCCGGGGGCCACGGTTTCATGAAGGGCCTTCGTATGGGCTTCGAACAAAGAGGGGGTACGGTCGTTCAGGAGGTGTTTGTCCCTGTGGGTACGGCCGATTTTGGCCCTTATATCTCCACTTTTAAAGAGGCTGACACCGTTGCGTTCTTTGTGCCGAATACTGCTGAAAGTGCGCGCTTAATTACACAGCACAAGGAATTCGGGGTCAAGATGCCAATCCTGGGAACGACGTTAGCTTCCGATTTGCCCGAGCATGTGATGAAAGAAATGGGGGATAATGTTCTNNCCAGGGATGATCCAGTCAACAACGCATGGGTAAAAGCCATGGAAAAGCGCTTTGGACGGACGCCTAGTGGCATAGAGAATAATTCCTACTGCATTGCATCGGCCATTCTGACCGCACTGGAGAAAACAGGCGGCGACGAGTCGTTTGATAAACTGTGGCCAGAGGTGGTCAAAGTGAAACTCGATACGCCACAGGGCCCCCTGAGTTTTTCTTCCGGTGGTGTTGCGATTACGGACGGTTACATTGTCGAAGCCAAGAGAAAAGACGGAAGATATATCTGGGATCCTATCAAGGTCTATCCCCAGGTGCGTGACCCCAGGCCAGAATAGTCGGCGTTCGATATGGGCAGATTGGGGTTTCGCTCCAGTCTGCCCGTTTTTCTCAGTCTATCCCTGTCAGATAACCCAGAAAACGTGCTCATGATGGAACAGTTCGTCATAAACCNNTGGTCATGGGAGCCATGGATATCACGAACCTGGCCCACGGCGTGTTGTACATGGTCGGCGCATATGTAGGGTGGACCGCAGCGGTGAAATATGGGGCGCCTTTTGGAGTCGGTCTCCTCGCAGGCGGTCTGGCAGCGGGCCTGGTTGGCTTGGCGATCGAACGAGGGTTTTTGCGTTTTCTATACAAACAACCAAACGAACAGGTCCTTTTGACTTTTGGCTTTGTCTACATTCTGAGCAACTTATGTCTCTGGGTTTGGGGAGGGTGGCCCCGGATGCCCTTCACAGCCAAATTTCTTTCTGGTTCCTTCGGAATCTTGGGAAAAACCTATCCAAAGGCCAGGATGGCGATGATCGTTATCGGATTGGTCCTGGCCGTCGTCCTGTGGTGGCTTCAAGACAGGACCCGGATTGGCGCGATGGTTCGAGCAGGAATGGACAACAAGGAAATGACCATGGGCCTTGGCATTAACCTGGAGCGAGTTTTTGCCATGGTTTTTTTTGTGGCCTCCTGCATTGCTGGTGTGGCTGGCGTCGTCGGAGCTCAGCTCCTTGGGGTGTATAACGCACTCGGATTGGAAATTCTGCTTTTAGCACTGATCGTTATCATTGTCGGTGGGGTGGGTTCGATACAGGGGGCCTTGCTGGGAGGCCTTCTTATTGGGATTATTGATGCCTTTGGCAGAGCCCTCTTTCCAAAACTCGCGATGTTTACCATGTATCTTACGATGGTTATCATCTTACTCGTGCGGCCGAGTGGTCTTCTGGGGAGAAAGGATTAGAGGATGGAGACAGCGAGACCCGAGACGATTGCTCAGCCAGTGGGTGGTCCTCTGATCAGCTTTGCTCCCTATATTGCCATAGGGGGGATTCTCATCATCGTCCCCCCGTTTCTGTCCACCTATTTTCAAGGGATCATGACCCGGTTCCTTATCTTTGCCATCTTTACAATGGGTTACAATGTAGCCTTCGGCTACACGGGACTCATTTCCCTTGGACATGCCGCTTTTTTCGGCGTAGGAGGCTATACCATTGCCGTTCTGAAACTCCAGTATGGCAGCGACCTCTTCTGGATAGGGTTTCCTCTCGGTATATTGGTTGCGGCCGTTATCGCTGCCTTGTTCGGCATTATTGCCCTTCGGGTATCGGGGCTTTACTTTCTGTTAGTGACCTTTGCGCTAGGGCAGTTGCTCTATAGTATTGCCTGGAATGTTAAATGGCTGAACTCTCCTGGGATGCAAGGCATCGCAGGCTTGTCCCTCCCAAGTTTCGGCATACCGGGATTTGTCATAAGTCAGACTTCTTTTTATTACCTGGTTCTCCTGATTTCCGTCATCTGTTTCGGTCTGGTATATCGAATCGTCCATTCGCCCCTTGGGCTCGCCCTTGTTGGTCTTCGTGAAGGCGAGGCGAGAATGCGATCCCTAGGTTACAACACATGGCTATACAAATATATTGCCTTCGTTGTCTCCGGGGCTTTCTCGGGAGCCGCCGGGGGCCTTTTCGGTTATTATAATTACCTGATTTCCCCGACCCACCTTGGTGTGGGGACCTCTTTCTTGCCGATGTGCATGGCCATCATCGGGGGAGTGGGGACACTTTCCGGGCCTATTGTCGGTGCTGCTTTGATCGTATTTGTAGAGAACTTCGCAAGCCTCGTGACGCCAGATCGCTGGCCATTGATCTTGGGTGGCCTTTTCGTCCTGGCCATCATGTTTGCGCGACAGGGAGTCGTCGTTTACGCGGGAAGGCTGTGGAACAGTTTCGGGTACCGCTATGGAAGCATTAAGAGTTGAGGAGCTGTCCAAACAATTTGGGGGGCTGCGAGCGGTAAACGACGTTTCGTTTTCCGTACAGGTTGGGGAGCGCTTGGCTATCATTGGGCCTAACGGTGCCGGAAAGACCACGCTCTTCAATCTGATCAATGGGCAACTGTCGGCCAGTGCCGGTCGAATTTTCTTTTTCGGACAAGATGTTACCGGGGTGCCTACACACTACCGTGCCCAGCTTGGCCAGGCTCGCGCCTTTCAGATCATTAGCCTCTTTCTGAATCTGACCGTCCTGGATAATACTCTCCTCGCTCTTCATGGGACAAAGCCATATCGTTTTCAGATGTTCCGCCAGATCAACGCCTATGCGGACGTCCTGGACAAAGCGCAGGAGACCCTGGAAAGATTGGGGTTATGGGAAAAAAAGGATGAACTCGTGAAGAACCTGGGGTATGGTGAGCAACGGAGAATGGAAATCGGCCTCAGTGTTG
>WVXP01000284.1:4870-15141 GCA_011773445.1 Pseudomonadota bacterium
GATCCAAAAGTAAGGGAGATCTACCTGGGGGTCGAGGAATGACATGTTACAGGTAGATGATATCCAGTCATACTATGGGGAAAGTCACGTCCTTCATGGCGTTTCCATGACGGTTCAGCAGGGGACAGTTGCGGCCCTTTTGGGCCGCAATGGCATGGGAAAAACAACGACCATTCGTTCGATTATTGGATTCACCCCTCCTCGAAGTGGCACGGTGCGGTTTAAAGAGAAAGACATTACCCACCTGAAGCCCTTTCAGATTGCCCAGCTAGGGATTGGGCTGATTCCACAAGGCCGAAATATTTTCCCATCNNAGGACTCGGAACAAAGAGGGAGTCTGGTCTTTGGACAGGGTTTATTCGCAATTCCCGCTCTTGAAGGAACGGTCCAACTTGAAAGGGAACCTTCTGAGCGGAGGAGAACAGCAGATGTTGGCCATCGGACGGGCCTTGATGACCAACCCCGAGCTTCTTCTGATGGATGAGCCTTCAGAAGGTCTTGCCCCCTTAATCGTCCGTGAGATTGGATCGATCATCGGTCAACTCAAGACGGGTGGGTTTTCTATCCTGTTGGTCGAACAAAACCTCCCCATGGCGATGGAGATTGCCGACTATGCCTACATTATCAGCAAGGGGACAATCGTACACGAATCGACAATCGACGAGTTGAAAGAGAATGAGGAGATAAAAGTGAAGTACCTCTGTGCCACCGAATGAATTTTGCTATCGAGACTTCTTTGTATCTCCAGTGATCCAGGATTCTTATAGGTTCGACGAGCTCCAGCTTCGCAAATTGAGCGTAATACTTTCCCATAATAGACATGGTTGCCCATCCGGAGGGAGAGAGAATATACTTCGCGTCTTGAGTTGAAGCGCAGAGCTTCAGAAGGTGCATACTGTCACGTATTATTGGTCTGACAGCCTGACTAATCTCCTCATTCCAGTACCTTGTGGAGCCTAACCATCCAACGATATCTCAGAGCAGTGAAAAGCGAGAAGATATTTCAAGATTCGGAAAGGTATTAGGTTGGACATCCTTATCAGAAACGGAAATGTTATGGATGGAAGTGGCAATCCCTGGTTTAGAGCAGATGTGGGGATTAGCGGCGAGAAGATTGTTTGCCTTGGCAGGGTTGAAGCTGTCCAGGCGAGAAGAGTAATCGATGCTCAGGGGTTGATGGTCTGTCCAGGGTTCATCGATGTTCATGCACACTCTGACCCCATTTTTACACTGAATGCTGATGATCAGTGCCGTTACCTGGAGGGGCGGATCCGACAAGGTATCACGACCGAGATTATCGGCAACTGCGGAAAGAGCTTGGGGCCACTGAAACCCGAAAATGTCGACTTCGTCAAGGGAACCTTTTGGCAGAGTCCGGAAGGAGTGGCGTGGGATTGGTCCACGGTAGGGGAGTACCTGAAGCGACTCGAGACTCAAGGGGTGGCGCTGAACGTAGGGACATTGGCGGCCCACGGAACGATACGAATCGCCGTTATGGGGATGAACGCTGCAGTTCCGTCTGAGGAACAGTTGAGGGAAATGAAAAGACTCGTTCAGGAAGCACTCGATGAGGGTGCCTTTGGCCTCTCCTGTGGCCTGATCTATCCACCAGGGATGTACACAACAACTTTTGAATTGATGGAGCTAGCCCGGGTGGCCGCTTCGAAAGGAAGAATCTTCACGAGCCACATCCGTGGTTCCAGTGAAACCCTTCTGCCAGCGGTGAAAGAGATCATCAGAATCGGAGAGGAAACTGGTGTCGCTGTGCAACACTCGCACCATGAGGCAGTGGGCAAGGACCATTGGTGGAAGATAGAGGAAACCCTCAGACTGGAGGAATCCGCACGAGATAGAGGCGTCTCCATCACTTATGACGTTTTCCCCTACGTCGCAGCGAACACCAATATGACCGCGATCTTCCCCCCTTGGTCCTTAGAAGGGGGAATCCAAAAACTTATGGAGCGACTTCGGGCTCCCGAGATTCGCGGTCGAATTGAATCGGACATTGAGGAGTCTATTCCTGGCTGGCCTCCCTGGATCCCGGGATGTTGGGCTCACAACATTGTTGAGGCAGTAGGATGGGATAACATACGGGTGTACCATGTGGGAAGCGAGAAACACAAGAGTCTTATCGGGAAGAGCATTCAAGAGATTTCTGGCATCTTCGCTAAGAAACCCTTTGAGGCAGTTGCCGAGCTCATGCTTGAAGCCGATGGGGTTGCGAGCTGTTACGTCTTCGGCGTGTCGGGTGACCTCTCCACAGACGAACCGAACAGGGAATTAATCAGGCACCCCCTTGGAGCGATCTCGACCGACGCAAGTGATTTTGGAAAGGGGAAACCGCATCCAGCCGCCTATGGGACGTATCCTCGCGTGATCGGCCGTCTAGCAAGGGATGAAAAGGTTATTCCTGTTCAGGAAGCTGTGAGGAAGATGACGTCATGGCCGGCTCAGATCATGGGCATCAGGGACCGGGGATGGATTCGCGAGGGGATGTTTGCCGATATTGTTCTTTTGGATTTGCCGCGGATCAATGACAATGCTACCTACGATAAGCCTCGTCAATTCCCGGACGGGGTCGAATTCGTTTTGATCAACGGGAAAATCATCATCGAAAGGGGGGAGTATCACAGAAGTCTTCCGGGAAAGGTTTTGCGTTGGTAGTGCGTTCTGGGAGCTTTGGCCAAATGTGAAAGGAGGGTGTGATGAAAAGAAAGAGGATATGTCTGGTCACTCAACTCGTGATCTACGGATTCGTCTTCCTTGCGGCTTCGGCGAATCCACTCTGGGCGAAACCGCAAGGCAAAATCTTCATCTCCACCGCCTATGATTTGCCCACTATGGACCCGCACATGCATAGTGTCAGGCCCATGTTTACTGTGGGTTGGCACATGTTTGACAACCTGGTCTATCGAGACCCAGTGACAAGGAAGATCGGCCCCTGGTTGGCGACTGATTGGGAGATCCTCGATGACCTTACCTGGGAGTTCAAGCTCAGAAAAGGCGTCAAATTCCACAATGGCTACCCTTTCACCGCACACGATGTCAAGTTCAATTTTGAGAGAATCCTGAATCCAGATCAGAAATCGCCGCAGCGAGCAAAGCATATCTCTATCAAGTCGGTGGAGGTCATTGACGACTATACGGTTCGGTTTCATACGAAGAATCCCTATCCGGTCATGCTGGAAAGGCTTGCCAACTTCCAGATGATCTCTGAGAAGTATGCGAAGGAGAAAGGGGATGCTCATCTCGCCCTGAATCCTGTGGGCACTGGACCATACAAATTCGTCCATTGGAAAAAGGGTCGAGAGTTGGTCGTTGAGGCAAACGAGGATTGGTGGAGGGGGGCGCCTCCCATTAAGACGCTGGTCTGGAGAACAATCCCTGAGACGGCCACGCAGATTGCAGAGCTTCTCGCCGGAGGGGTGGAATTCATCGAGTCGGTTCCCCCGGATCAGATCGATCTGATCAACAAATCCGGAGTTGCTCGGGTTATGGAGGTCCGAGTCCTTCCAGTCGCTTTTATCAAGCTCGACGGTGCACCCCGGGGAGAGCCAAATCCCTTTACGGACAAAAGGGTCAGGCAGGCAGTCAACTATGCGGCCAACGTCGACGGGTATATTGAGCACATCATGAGAGGGAGAGCGATAAGAATTGCTACCTGGGCCTCACCCTTTGCTTTCGGCTATGACCCCACCATAGAGCCCTACCCATACGATCCCGAAAAGGCCAAGCAGCTTCTGGCCGAGGCAGGTTATCCCGATGGGTTTGAGGTTCGCCATGTCAACAGCCACCAGAGAATACCTGCACAGAGGCAGTTTATTGAGGCCTTGCAAGTGGATTTGGCCAAGGTGGGGGTCCGAATGAAGATCCAGGAGTATACCGATGAAGGCCCCCTGTTCACGCTCATTAGAACAGGAAAAGCCGGTCCCATGTATCAGATGAGTTGGGGCTATTCGACGACTCATGATCTCGATGCGATTTTTTATGAACACTGCACCGAACAGTCGTTCTGGGCTTACTGGTGGTCGGACGAGACCACTGACCTCATTCTAAAGGCCCGCAATTCAATGGACCCTGAGTACAGAAAGACAATATACTCAAAGCTCCAGCACATCATCAAGGAAGAGGCTCCGGTTCTTTTTATGTGGCAATATGTGATGACATATGGGGTCGGGAACAAACTTGATTTGGTTGTCGGTTCAGACGAAATCCCGAGATTCTTTGATGCCAGGATAAAACAATAGGGGTTTCAACGCAGAACAGTTGTACCGGAAGACTTCTGTGAATACCACCAAGGTTTTTCAATAATTCGTCCCCAAGGAGGCGAACGAAATGAGAAGGCTGGGCCAGGTCGTTACCATCTGCCTCGGAATCTCCTTTATATCTTTCGTCCTCCTTCACCTGACCGGTGACCCAGTAACGGTCATGCTTCCTTTGGACGCCCCAGAAGAAGAAATCGCTTTGTTTCGCCACAAAATGGGCTTCGACAGGCCCATATTGGTCCAGTACCTCACTTTCCTGAAGAATGCGGCCAGAGGAGATTTCGGGACCTCCCTATTTCTTGAACGGCCGGCAACGTCTCTCGTTTTGGAGAGGTTCCCGGCCTCCTTGCTTCTTGTTTCGTGTGGTTTCTCCGTTGCCATGATGATTGCCATTCCCCTTGGGATTATCTCGGCTCTAAAGAACCACACATTCATAGACAATCTTTGCACATCTGTGGCCGTGATGGGACAGGCCATGCCTCTATTCTGGTTTGCCCTCATGATGATGATCGTCTTCTGTATCTGGCTCGGCTGGCTCCCAGTCTCCGGCTATGGAACGTGGAAGCACTTGATTTTGCCGAGTGTGAGTATGGGGGTCTGGATGGCTCCACAAACCATGCGATTAACCCGGTCAGGAATGCTTGATATCCTGTCCCAGGACTACGTTCGCACAGCCAGGGCAAAAGGTCTCTCTCGGAGGAAGGTGGTGGTCAAGCATGCCTTCAGAAACGCTCTCATCCCTGTTGTGACTCTAGTTGGAATGCAGTTTGGGTTTTTGGTTGGGGCGGCTGTGGTCACGGAGATGGTCTTCTCGTGGCCGGGTGTAGCAAGCCTTTTGTTAAACGCGATTCGAACATATGATTTTCCAGTCGTCCAGGCATCCCTCGTTATGTTGGCCCTTTTTATCATTTCGGTAAACTGGGCGGTCGATGTGATCGTCACTATCATCGATCCGAGGATACGAGACAAGCGCAGATGAATTCTAAGAGGAGAATTTCTTTCCAACTATACAGGACGTTACATATCCTCTGGAAGCTGCGGATGGGAACTCTGGGCTCATTGATTGTTGTCTTTGCCTGCTGTGTGGCCATCTTTGCTTCCTTCATTGCTCCACATAACCCCTATGAGGGGGAAATTACAAAAAGACTTATGCCGCCCTTCTGGATAGAGGGTGGAACTAAGGACCATATCTTGGGAACTGACCAAGTGGGACGCGACCTTTTGACTCGAATCATATTTGGGTCGCGCGTCTCTCTCGTGGTGGGATTTGCATCAGTTCTCATTTCTGTGACCATCGGGGTTTTCCTTGGATTGATCTCAGGATATTACGGGAGCATCGTAGATTGGATCATCTCCAGCATTGTCAATATCATGCTCACATTTCCCTTTGTTCTGCTGGCCCTCGCCGTGATTGCCGTGGTCGGGCCGAGTTTTCAGAATATGCTGGTCGTCCTGGGTCTGACATCGTGGCCTTTTTACACCAGGGTGGTGAGGGCTGAGGTTCTGAAATGGAAAGAGTTGGATTTTGTTGAAGCAGCCAGGGCAATGGGAATGAAGAGCAACCGAATCCTCTTTTCTCAGATCTTCCCGAATATATTGAACAGCGTCCTGGTCTTGTCGAGTCTCCAAGTTGCCCGATTTATCATCCTTGAGGCTTTCCTAAGTTTCCTTGGGTTGGGCGTTCAACCTCCGACCCCATCCTGGGGAGGCATGTTGGGAGATGCGCGCGTGTACATGTTAACGTCTTGGTGGCTGGCTACATTTCCAGGACTGGCGATCTTTGTTGCAACTTTCGGGATCAGCCTCATGGGCGATGGGATAAGGGATTTCTTTGATCCCCATCTGAGGTATCAATTCCTCTCCTCTAATCTTGAGAGAGGCTGAAATGGAACCGCTTCTCCAGATCGAAAATCTGTCTACCTTTTTTCAGACGCCAGAGGGTACGGTTCGGGCTGTCAATGGGGTCAGCTACCATGTCTATAAAGGAGAGATCCTCGGAATCGTGGGTGAATCGGGATGCGGAAAGAGCGTTTCTGTCCTCTCCGTACTCCGCCTGATCCCAGAGCCTCCAGGAAGGATCGCCGATGGGAAGATATGGTTTGAGGGTCTCGATTTGCTGGGATTGTCAGAAACCGATCTGCGTCGGATTCGAGGCAATCAGATCTCTATGATTTTCCAAGAGCCAATGACCTCGCTCAACCCAGTCTACACGATCGGAAATCAGATTTCAGAAACCTTCATCGAGCATCAAGGGTTAAAAACCAGAGAAGCTCTGGAAAGATCGATTGAGATGCTGAAACTGGTTGGCATCTCGGAACCTGAGAAAAGAGTGTGTGATTATCCACATCGACTCAGTGGGGGAATGAGGCAGAGAGTCATGATAGCCATGGCCCTCTCCTGCCATCCCAAACTGTTGATTGCGGATGAGCCAACGACCGCTCTGGATGTGACCATCCAGGCCCAGATTCTGGATATGATGCTTCAGCTAAAAGAGGAAATCGGGACAGCCATCATCTTGATTACCCATAACCTGGGGTTGGTCGCGGAGACTGCGGAGCGAATCGTCGTTATGTATGCAGGACAGATTGTTGAGGTAGGCAGCGTCGTTGATATTTTCAAGAATCCGCTTCATCCCTACAGTCAAGGTCTGTTGATGTCAGTGCCTTGTATCGGTACAAAAGCGAGATTGGGCAAGCGAAGGCTCAAAGAAATTCCTGGTGTGGTTCCAAGTCTTCTCCATCTACCGAAAGGGTGTGCTTTCTTTCCTCGCTGTAACGTTGCGAAGCACATTTGCCAGGACCAACAGCCACAACTCATTTCGGTAGAAGAGGAGCACGAAGTCTCCTGCTGGCTGTATCATTGAGGCCGTTCATGGCGTTGCTTGAAGTTCAAAGACTATCCAAAAGATTTCCAGTCGGCCACGGGCTCTTTTCAAGGAAGGCATATCTCCAGGCCGTTGATCGGATTTCCTTTCACCTTTGTGAGAACGAAACCTTGGGCCTGGTGGGAGAGAGTGGCTGTGGCAAGTCGACGGCGTGCAGGCTGATTCTGAGACTAATTGAACCTGACGAGGGCGAAATCCTCTTCAATGGAACCGACCTTTGTCAGGTCGAACCGGAGAGGATTCGGCTATTTCGTAGGCAGATGCAGATTATATTCCAGGATCCCTATTCGTCCCTGAACCCCAGGAAGCGGGTTGAAGAGATCGTCGGTGCTCCCCTTGAAGTTCATGGGATTGCCAGGGGTATTGAGAAGAAATCCAAGGTGGCTGATATCCTTGAGAAAGTAGGTCTCAGAGCTGAATACATGTCGCGATACCCTCACGAGTTCAGTGGGGGACAGCGGCAGAGAATAGGAATCGCGAGGGCGCTGATCCTCAATCCCAAGCTAATCTTGGCGGACGAGCCCGTCTCAGCATTGGATGTATCCATTCAAGCCCAGATTATCAATTTGCTCGACGACTTGAGGGAAGAGTTTAGGCTCTCTTACATCTTTGTGTCTCATGATCTCGGGGTAGTTGAGCACGTATGCGATAGAATCGCCGTCATGTACCTCGGGAGAATTGTGGAGATAGCACCCGACCGTGAACTGTATGACAATCACAAGCATCCCTACACGAAGGCTTTGATCTCTGCAGTGCCCGTTACAGATCCTGTCATTAAAAGGGACCGTTTCTTATTGCAGGGGGAAGTTCCTTCTGCGATTAGTCCCCCCTCCGGCTGTCATTTCCATCCAAGATGCCCCGAAAGACAGGAGATATGTAGTAAACAGGCTCCGGAACTGTATGAGGTGGGTCCCCAACACTGGGTAGCCTGCCATCGAATATGAATGAAAGAGAAAAAGCCAGAGAAAAAGGGAACCGAGATCGTTAGGAAACCGATCGTAGCCATTGTAAGTTACGAAAAACCCTTGTCATCGGTCCGAAAGGCTGTTGATCTAGCCCACGGCCTGGACAATCTGCCTAGGAGGGCGAGGGTTTTTATCAAGCCCAATGTCGTCTTTTGGAGGGGAGTTTACCCTGGTGTGCTTCCCAAGTGGGGTGTGATTACGACATCTCGTGTAGTCGAAGATGTTGTTGTTCTCCTCAACGAACGGGGAGTAAATGAAATCATCATTGGAGAGGGCCCAGTGTTCTACCCCAAAGATGAGGAGGCACCTACCCGTGCTTTTGAGAGCCTCGGTTACGATGTCCTCAAGAAGCGTTACGGCGTACAGTATATTGACGTTTTCCAACGGCCTTTTGAAACGGTTGATCTTGGCGAAGGGGTGACGCTCAACTTCAATAACGACTTCCTGTCTAGCGACTTCGTGGTTAATATCCCGGTTCTCAAGACCCATGCTCAGACCGTGGTTAGCCTTGGGATCAAAAATTTGAAGGGCATGATTGATATGCAATCCCGAAAAAAGTGCCACAGCGTGAACCCAGAGAAGAATTTGAACTACATGATCGCAAAGCTTCCCGATAGGCTTCCTCCCTCTCTTACCATTCTGGACGGGATTTACACAAATGAAGGGGGACCGGGTTTTGATGGGCGGATAAGGAGGAGCAACATCCTGGTCGCATCGCCGGACCTTCTTTCTGCTGACATGGTGGGAGCGAAGATCCTGGGATACGATCCAGCAGAAGTTCCCCATCTGCTCTATGCGGCGAAACATCAAGATAGGCCCATCGATCTGTCCGATGTGAAAGTGGTAGGACGGAAGCTCGAGGATGTGGTGTGTCCTCACAAGTATGTCGCTCCCTATAACGAGGAAGGAACCCTTCCTAAGGAATTGGAAAAGCGTGGCATTAAAGGCCTTTCGTACCGGCAGTGTGATCTCACCCTGTGTACCTCTTGCTTTGGTCTCAATATGATAATCCCTACCGCCATTGCTCGGGCCTGGAAAGGGGCCCCTTGGAATGAGGTAGAGATCCTTACTGGTAAAGTCATGCTGCCCTCGGCGGGAAAGAAAAAGACTATCCTGATAGGAAAGTGCATCTACCAGGCTAACAGGGATAATCCCGATATACAGGAGATGATCGCAGTCAAAGGATGCCCGCCGTCAGCAAAGGCCATTGTGAAGGCCTTCCACCAGGCAGGAATCGAAGTGACCGCTGAAATCTTCGAACAGAGAGAGAGTCTTCCGGATCTCTTTATGAAGAGATACAGGAACAAGTCGGAGTTTGAGGAGTCTCATTTTGTGATTGAATAAGCCAACGGCCTGTGGATATCTAAATGTGGTCTGCCGTTCTATTTTACCATAAGGCCCTTTGAGCACTAACAATGCATTGTTATCTCAAATCTATGAAAAAAGAGAAAATATTCGAAGACATCCTAAAGCAGATCCGGTAGTTGAGTAAGACGGGAAAGCTCAAGATTGTGGATAGACTCCCTCCCGAAAGGGATTTAGCCCAGACTTTCAAGGTTTGTAGGGCTTCGGTGCGGGAGGCTATTGGAGTCTTATAGTCAGAGGGGTTGGTGAAGACTCACGCGGGTGATCGAACTATGTAGAAACCAACTCTGTCGAAAGGTTGGTGAGACCCCTAGCAACAGTTATGACCGGAGGTCGACTCCGTTCTTATGTCACCTCACTCCCATGACCTAATTTGCCTTGACAACTTATTCACGAACCATAACTCCAACATCAACACTTAGTTACTTAGCGACACATGGCGCTATCTCCGTTTCTCCTCCTCTAGCCTTAGGTCCCTTGTCGAGCTGCGAGCTAGGCGCAACTGTCCTCGAAGATGGCCTTCACTTTTTGGATATCGTCAATCTCTTGGACCGTCTTGTCATTCCGAATTCGTTTGATCCGAGGAAACCTGAGCGCGAAGCCGCTTTTGTGGCGTTGGCTTTTGTTGACGGTATCGAAGGCCACCTCTAGGACGACCTCTGGCCGGACGACATGGACGGGGCCGTAGCGCTGGATTGTCAGCTCTTTGAATCGGGCAGTGAGGGTCTCGATCTCCTGATCGGTGATGCCGGAGTAAGCCTTTCCAATGGTTACGAGCTCCTTACCCTTTCG
>WVXP01000124.1:0-169 GCA_011773445.1 Pseudomonadota bacterium
AGGTTTGGTTATCATTCGGAGGCTGCTACCGTAACATCAATAGAACCCAAATTGCACTAACCAAGAGGACGACTCCAGTGACGTAGAAGGGTATCTGTTGCCCTGCAATGTCGTACAACCATCCGCCCAAAAGGGGACCGAGACTCGCCCCGAACCCGCCCGCGAATTC
>WVXP01000124.1:259-7345 GCA_011773445.1 Pseudomonadota bacterium
CAGCCAGCCCATGCTTGGAAGTCCTGGCAGAAGTAGAAAAAGAAGGCCGGCTCCTATCAGACCAAAAGCCATCGCAGGCGCACGACCCAAACGGTCGCTGAGCCCGCCTAAGCGCGACGGCAGAACGCCATAGGCGATTCCAGCCGGCAGAAAAGCCCATCCTAGCGTGGCTAGGTCCGTGGTGAATTTATCTTGCAAGAAAATCAGGTATATGGGTCTGATCATACCGGCAGACAAGCCCGTCGTAAAGACAATGAGCAGCAACTTGAGGAACTGTCCCGACAAAGGACTTCGGGGCCGAGCAACAGAAGGTAGGTGGGGTCGCGTTTCTGGCACGTTCTTCCAGGCCAAACCGGCACCCAGGAAAGCCATCATCGCATACCCCACGAAGGTCAATCGCCAGGCGATACCCGTGGACAAGGAACTCATCAAGCCAAAGCCAGCAAAAACACCGATTATTTCGCCCCGTGTCTGGAGCTCGATGACTCGGCCCATCTCCTCACCACGATTGTCAGCTGATGTCAGGTCGGCAACAATTGTGCTGACTGAGGCCCCCATTAACGA
Source organism: Pseudomonadota bacterium (assembly GCA_011773445.1). Taxonomy (GTDB): domain Bacteria; phylum Desulfobacterota; class BSN033; order WVXP01; family WVXP01; genus WVXP01. Next base: position 824 of record WVXP01000124.1, read on the forward strand.
TGAAGCTGCTCCTTGCACGACCCGAGCGCGATAGAGTCCACCTAAACTCGTGGCGACCGAGAATAGACCCATCGAGACGCCATTAATAGCCAGAGCGGTAACGAAAAAAACCCTGCGGCCGAAACGATCGAGTGCCCAGCCGACAAAGGGACGAAGCACTACAGTGGTCAATGTAAAGACCGAAAACAAACCGCCTATAGCCAATGCGCTAGCACCCAGGATTCTTCCATAGATAGGTAGACTGAACAAGAGAAAGGTAAGCGCTAAGGACCCCAACAAGACCGGCGTGTGGAGTGCGGTGATTGACCCCTTCTTCGGGTGTGAAGGATTTGCCATGCGAGTCATTGTGCCCTTGGTTGATCCCAGATCCTAGGAAATGGGCTATCCTTCCGTATAATTCTCCATTCTGTCGATTAAGAGGAAAAGATAGGAAATATCAACAACGACAAAGATCCCCAAAATAGACATTACCGTGGCCGGACTTGGTTTTTGCCCCTTTGAGAGCTTTTGAGAAGAGAGACTTAGGGCCCTGTGCCTATGAGGTCCCTGAGTTTTCCCTGAGGTGGCTCAGACAGACGTTGCGTGGGCAAACCTCTTTCCTGGGTCCTTTTCGCGGCTTCTTTTCCAACCACTCAGGGTTCTCACTCAAGCAAAAGTCGATAGGTCCGTCTTCTCATCTCAAGATAGATCCTGTATTTGTCAAGGCTGATTGCGACTTTTAGAATGACTCTCCTGCCATGGCGAACAAGCCTGCCTGCCACCTTGAAAGGCATCACCGTTTGTCGTATCATCCTGTTACCCCTTTCTGGGATTGTCGGTTTCACCTATCTGGTGAGGAGTATACCTCACTCAAACCAAGAACCCAAAAGGGGTTTTCCATTTCTTGAGGATCCAATGCTAGATAAGGGAAGATGTTTCCCTTTCGAGTGCAAGATGAAAGGCTCTATTGCCTCTCCTCACAGATTCCGTTTATCTCTGTCAGCAATAAACGCCCTCGTGATGACGAAACGCGTCTAATTCAGTCGGAAATCCTCGGGAGAGTTCGTATTCGGTCAGGAGATCTTAAGCTAGGGTCTGTCTTTATTATTGATCAAGCCGCGAATGACGGACATGTTCTTAAGATCCATGTCATCATTCTTCCTGGGAGTCTCCATGATGCCTGGAAGATGGGAAAGGCATGGATGATTCACAATGTTTCGAAATCCCTCAAGACCGATGTTCCCCTCCCCAATGTGCCAGTGCCTATCATGCCCGGAACCCAGGGGCACTTTCGTATCATTCAAGTGAACGAGAAGGAGTCTCTCAAGGCCTATGAATCGGTCCAGTTCATGAAGGGTTTGGTCGAGGCCTTTTCGGTTTGAAATATCGTAGCCTGCCCCATAGGCATGCGCCGTATCGAGACAGACTCCGAGGCGGGACTGGTCCGCCACTTCCTGCATCACCAAGCCCATCTCTTCGAAGCTCGACCCGATCTGAGTCCCCTGGCCTGATGTATTTTCAAGAACAAGAATCGTTCGGTTATCAACCTCACAGAAGGCGTGGTTGATGCTTTCGGCCAACGTGTTCACAGCCTCTATGCGGGAGGAATCCAGGCGACTTCCCATGTGCATGATGAGGTAGGGAGCTGAAAGGGTCTCTGACCGAACGAGATCCCCTACCAGAACCCCCAGCGACCGGTTATAAAAGGGGGACCGCCTTGTTGCCAGGTTAGGAAGATAGGGTAAGTGAACGAAGACGGGTGAAATCGTTGATTTGGCAACTTCTGCCCGAAATGCCGCCACGTCCTTTTCGTCGAGAGGCGTCGATTTCCATCCTCGCGGGTTCCGCGAGAAGATCTGTATGGTCTCGCAGTTCCTGGTTTTAGCACGCCCCACTACCTTGGAAAAACCGCCTGCGATGGAGATATGAAAACCGAAACGCATTTTTCAGTCGTCTCCAGGGGACCGGGAATCAGTTGTCAGGAGGACGAAGAACGACAATCCCATCCGAAAGCCGAAACGACCGCGATCAAAGGGTTCACGAAACCGAACCCTGACCCCTGAATACGGGTCTCCAGATCCATTGAAAAATAAGGGCCAGATCTGGTATATATGGGTATCCCCTCGGGAAGTCAAGGTTCTTCCTCCAGAGGGGACTCTCGAGAGGGACAACCCTCCCAGTTAGCTTCAGTGAAAGGCTGAGCGATCAACGCACGCTAATTTGCCTCTAATTCTCTAATTTCAACTGCATTTCCATCTTGACAAGGTGCCCCGTTTACGGTTTCATGTGAGCTTAATAAAAAATTCACAAACTAACTCAGGGAGGGGAAAACATGGCAGAGAGCAGTTCATTCGAGCCCAAGATCATCGCCTTCTGCTGCAATTGGTGTAGTTATGCCGGGGCCGATCTTGCTGGCGGCATGCGTCTGAAGTACCCCGCCAATGTGCTGCCCGTTCGAGTCATGTGCAGCGGCCGAGTTTCTCCCCATCATGTTTTGAGGGCCTTTCAGGAGGGNNTACATCGCTGCGAAACGCGTCGCAGTGATGAAGGAGCTCATCGGGTTTGTGGGAATCTCGCCGGATCGGTTGAGACTGGAATGGATTTCAGGTTCTGAGGGCGCCAAGTTCGCGAATCTCATGAGTGAATTTACTCACGCGATCAAGGAATTGGGGCCATCGCCGCTTAGAAAACGATAGCCACAGTTATCAGAGAATGACCATGAAGATCGATACCTCTAAGGTCGACGAAGTGATTGATTCCTTCAGCGGGGATTTAAGTCAGCTAATAGGGATTCTTCAGGATATTCAGGCCAATTTTAACTATCTTCCTAGAGAAGCTCTGGTGAGAGTGAGTGAGAGATTGGAGATCCCCTTAAGCCAGGTTTTTGGTGTCGCAACCTTTTTCAAAGCTTTCAGCCTAACGCCACGGGGGCGGCACCAGATCAATGTTTGCCTGGGAACAGCATGTCATGTAAGGGGAGGAGCCAGGATTCTAGAGAAGTTAGAGAGGGATCTTAGCGTTGAGGCAGGTGGTACGACGGACGATCGCAGATTTACCCTAGAAAGCGTAAGGTGCCTGGGGTGCTGCAGCTTAGGCCCCGTCGTCGTGATAGATGAGGATACTTACGGAAGGTTGAATCAAGAAAAGGTCTCAAAACTGGTAGAACATTATGAATAGAAGGGCAAGATGAAAATCAAGAGCAGAGAGGATCTAGACGAGATTAAGAAAGCGGGTTTCAAGTCCCTGTATCCAGACAAACTCAAGATAACTGTTGGCATGGCAACATGCGGTATCGCGACAGGTGCGAGAAAAGTTTTTGATGCCCTCTCGGAAGAGGTCGAAAAGCGAAAGACCGATGTAGTGCTCGCGCAAACCGGTTGTATCGGTTTCTGCCAGAAAGAACCCCTTGTTGATATTCTTATGCCCGGGAGAGAACGGATTTATTACAAGGAGATAACGCCAGACAAAGCAATTCAACTCCTGGATAAATCTATAGCTGTGAAGCNNAACTATAACGAAAGCCCCTCAAAGCAAAAGAATAACGGGATTCCTGACTATAAAGAACTTCCTTTCTTTGGAAAGCAGGTCAAAGTAGCCTTGCGCAACTGTGGCTTAGTCGATTCAGAGAGGATAGAGGAATACATCGCCAGGGGAGGGTATTATGCCCTCCTAAAGATTCTGACGGAATTTGAACCTGATGAGGTCATCGAAGAGGTCAAACGGTCAGGGCTTCGAGGCCGGGGCGGAGGAGGGTTTCCCACTGGGGTGAAATGGGCCTCGTGCCGCCATGCCGTGGGGGAGCCAAAATATGTGATATGCAACGCGGATGAGGGAGACCCGGGCGCGTACATGGATCGAAGCATCTTAGAAGGCGATCCACACAGTGTTATCGAAGGGATGATCATTGGCGCATATGCCATTGGCAGTCACGAGGGCTTTATATACGTCAGGAATGAGTATCCACTGGCCATCCAGAAACTGAAAACAGCTCTGACGCAGGCCGGAGAGTATGGTCTGTTAGGTGAAGATATCCTCGGCACAGGCTTCCGGTTCAACATCAAGATCAATCAGGGAGGCGGTGCCTTCGTTTGTGGTGAGTCAACGGCTCTTATGGCATCCCTCGAAGGGAAGGTAGGGGAGCCGAGGGCAAAGTACATCCATACAGTAGAGAGGGGATTGTGGGAAAGACCGAGCAACCTGAATAATGTGGAAACTTGGGCTAACCTCCCTGTGATCATGGCTCGGGGGGCTGATTGGTTTTCGTCCATCGGAACAGAAGAGAGCAAAGGGACAAAGGTATTCTCAGTTGTGGGGAATATCAATAACACAGGTCTGGTCGAAATCCCCATGGGAGTCAGCCTCCGAGAGATCATCTATGATATTGGCGGAGGAATTCCAGATGGGAAGGAGTTTAAGGCTGTTCAGACGGGGGGGCCTTCGGGCGGATGTATTCCTAAGGGCCTCATAGATTTACCGGTGGACTTCGATCAACTCAGCGAGGCCGGATCCATGATGGGCTCGGGCGGAATGATTGTGATGGACGAGAACACCTGCATGGTGGATGTCGCCAAGTATTTTGTTGATTTCCTCCGGGAAGAGTCGTGTGGCAAGTGTGTACCCTGTCGGGAAGGTATCAAACGGATGCATGAAATTCTGGAAGATGTCACGGCAGGCAAGGGAAAGGAAGGAGATATCGAGCTACTTGAAGAAATAGGATTTGTCCTGAAAGAAGGGGCCCTCTGCGCGCTGGGATCGACGGCTGCTAATCCTGTTCTCAGCACAATTAGATACTTCCGGCAAGAATACGACGCCCATATTCATGACAAGAGGTGTCCGGCCGGGGTCTGTCCAGAACTTATTACGTATTCTATCGACGGTGAAAAATGCACAGGATGTGGCCGCTGTGTCAAGGGATGTCCCGTAGAAGCGATCTTCGGAAAGAAGAAGCAGCCCCACAGCTTGGACGTGCAGAAGTGCATTAAGTGTGGCTCATGCTTTGAAGTCTGTAAGTTTGACGCAGTCGTTCGTCAATAGCAAAGAGAGGTCTCATCAATGATTACTCTGACCATTGACGGAAGGGAGATCGGAGCCCGAGAAGGGTGGACAGTCCTCCAGGCTGCCCAAAATGTGGGTATTGAGATTCCAACGCTCTGTTACCACGAGGCTCTCTCATCCTCCGGTGCATGCCGACTCTGCAGCGTTGAGATTACAACAAAGCGGGGACGAAACCGTGTCGTCACATCGTGCCTGTACCCTGTCGAGAACGGATTGGATGTTCAGACGAATTCCGAAAAGATCAAGAGGCTCCGAAGGGGGTTGATGGAACTGCTCCTCGCCAGGTGTCCTGATTCAGAAAAAATCAAGCATGTGGCCGGGCAAATGGGTGTCACGGAACCTAGGTTTCGAATGGAAGGGGAAGAGTGCATTCTGTGCGGCCTGTGTGTCAGAGTCTGCCAGGAAATCTCCGAAGCTAAAGCCATAAGCGCTGTCAACCGAGGGATCAAAAAAGAGATCGCCCCTCCCTTTCACGACCTCGCCGAGACCTGCATCGGTTGCGGTGGATGTGCCTATGTCTGCCCAACAGGGGCTATCAAGATCGAGGACAATCAGATCCGTCTAGGGAGTAAGATTTTCAAGGACCTGTCACCTGAAGAAGTCAAAAAGATGGAGGAGAAGTTCAAAAGTAAGTAAAGAGGTCGTCGGAAAGGATCAAGAGAGAATGGACGCTTTGGAAAAGGGAAAAGGTATGATCGCGGAAATGCTCGCCCAGGATACGATTGCAGGATTCCTTGCCCTGCGGATGATGAACGACCATCCGATTCCCTATCTATTCACAAAGCCGGAGGAGTTGGGTGAACTCTATCTCGGGGAAGTCCGATATCCCCTCACAAAACTCCTCATCAGATTGGCCCAAAAATACCCAGATGATTCTTTCGGAATCTTCGCGCGGGCTTGTGATGAACGCTCCCTCATCGAGCTTTACAAGAATCAGCAACTTGATCAGGAGAAGATCGTCTTTGTTGGAGTTGCCTGCTCTGGAGAACTCGCTGAAAAGTGCGAGTGTCTCGAGCCATACCCTTCTCAGATCGACATCGGCGAGAAGGTGGAGGGCCGTGGAAATCTTGCCATTGTGAACGAGATCGAGGCCAAGCCAGAAGAAGAGAGGTACCGCTTCTGGATGGACCAGTTTACCAAATGCATCAAATGCTATGGCTGCCGGGACATCTGCCCTGTCTGCTTCTGTCCATCGTGTACGCTCGAAGACCATAATCTGGTTCATCTTGGAGGTATGCCGCCCGAGATCCCGATCTTTCATCTCGTTCGGGCGATGCACATGGCAGACCGATGTATTGACTGCGGCCTGTGCGAAGAAGCGTGTCCGGCCGATATTCCTCTTCGAACCCTCTATCGAAAGGTGAGAGAGACGGTGAAGAACCTCTTTGGGTATGTGCCAGGGGAAAACATCGAAGACTTACCTCCCCTCGAGGTCCTGGGCGATGGAGCATTTGAGATTTGCAGAACCTGCAACAAGAAGTGAGGTCG
>WVXP01000124.1:7510-7951 GCA_011773445.1 Pseudomonadota bacterium
TAACATCGGCGAAATGCACGAATGAGGAAAACTATCTCTTCCAGAAATGGATGCGGGTTGTTCTTGGCAGCAACAACGTCGATCACTGTGCCCGCCTCTGACACTCTTCCACCGTGGCTGGTCTAGCCCGGGCATTTGGCAGTGGCGCCATGACGAACTCAACCCCCGAGATCGAGGACGCAGACTGCATCCTCATCACNNCTCTGTATCAAAGGCTGGAGCGTTCACGAATTTGTCGATAACGAGGGGCGGCTTTTTCGTCCCTTGATCAGAAAAAACGGTGAATTCCGGCACACGGAATGGGAGGACGCCCTGGAACGGGTCGCGACCCGGCTCAAAGAAATTCGAGAGAAATCTGGACCAGATAGCATCGCGGGGCTAACATCGGCGAAATGCACGAATGAGGAAAACTATCTCTTCCAGAAATGGATGCGGGTTGTT
>WVXP01000124.1:7957-11255 GCA_011773445.1 Pseudomonadota bacterium
GGCAGTGGCGCCATGACGAACTCAACCCCCGAGATCGAGGACGCAGACTGCATCCTCATCACAGGCTCGAACACGTCAGAAGCCCATCCCTTGGTGGCACGTCGCGTTTTCAGGGCTAAGGAGAAAGGGGCAAAGCTCATCGTGATCGAGCCGCGCCGCATTCAGATGGCACAGGTGGCTGATATTCACGTTCGCAACAGGCCCGGAACGGATGTCGCCTGGATCAACGGTCTCATGCATATCATCATAAAAGAGGGCTGGGAGGACAAGGAGTTTATTACCCAGCGGACAGAAGGGTTTGAGGAGCTCAAGAAAGAGGTCGAAGATTACTCCCCAGAACGAGTCGCTGAAATAACAGGGATCGCTCCCGAAGATCTGCGAAGGATCGCGGAGGCTTTTGGAAAAGCCGAAAAGGGGAGCATCCTCTATGCCATGGGAATCACCCAGCATACAAGTGGAACAGACAACGTTCTATCCCTAGCCAATCTGGCCATGCTGACGGGAAACCTCGGCCGGCACGGTACGGGGGTCAATCCCTTGCGGGGTCAGAACAATGTGCAAGGCGCCTGTGATATGGGAGGACTCCCGAACGTCTATCCTGGATACCAGAGTGTGAGCGACGAGGGCGTGGCAAAGAAGTTTGAGGACGCCTGGGGGGTAAGCCTCAGCCGGAAAGTCGGTCTCACCATACCAGAGATGGTCTCTTCCATCGAGGAAGGGAAGGTGAAGGCCATGTTCATCCTGGCCGAGAACCCCCTTCTCAGCGATCCAGATATCGGCCACTTGGAGAAGGCGATCAAGAAACTCGACTTCTTGGTCGTCCAGGACATCTTCATGACAGAGACGGCAAGGTTCGCCCATGTGGTACTTCCAGGTGTGAGTTTTGCAGAAAAGGATGGAACCTTCACAGCGACAGATCGGAGGGTCCAGCGAGTCAGAAAGGCGATCGAACCCCTTGGCGATGCCCGACCCGACTGGGAGATTTTGTGTGATATCGCCCAGAGGATGGGAGCAAAGGGATTCGAGTTCTCTTCTCCCAGTGAGATCCTCGATGAGATCGCCGGACTGACCCCGATCTACCAGGGTATAAGCTACGGAAGAATCGAAAAAGATGGTCTTCAGTGGCCGTGCCGGTCCTCCGAAGATCCTGGAACACCCTATCTTCATAAGGACAAGTTTGCCAAAGGAAGTGGAACGTTTCATGCAATTTCTTATCGAGAGCCGGCAGAGGTTCCCGACAGCCAGTTTCCCTTTGTCCTGACGACTGGCCGTATGGGATTTCATTTCCACACCGGCACCATGACCCGGATATCTCCCTCTCTGAGCAAAGAAACGGAAACGGCCTACGTGGAGATTCACCCAGACGATGCCCAAAGGCTTGGGATCGATGAAGGTGAGACGGTCCGGGTCAGTTCGAGACGAGGAAAGATCGAGATCAAGGCTATGGTGACGGATCGGGCGGACCGGGGTGTCGTCTTCATACCTTTTCATTTTGTGGAAGCGGCGGCCAACCGCCTGACAAATACCGCGTTCGATCCAATAGCCAAAATTCCGGAATTCAAGGTTTGCGCGGTGAGAATCGAAAAAGTGGCCACGGGACAACAGAACAGAGAGCCCAGTGGAACAAAGGGAAAAAGAAATAAGGGAAAGGGCTGAAAAACCGGAAAGAAGGCCGCTCTTCGCTGCTAAGAGCTTTATCTGAAGGTCTCAGTTGACGGTTGTCAGGCGTTCGGTGCTTCCTTTTCCAGTCTTTCATTTGTCCGCCCACGGAGAGAGAGAGATAAGAGCTATGGCAAGAATAGGCGTATTTATCTGCCACTGAGGCACCAACATAGCGTCCATGGTGGACGTTAAGCGTGTGGTAGAAACGGTCAGGAAGATTCCCGGCGTTGTTCACGCCGAGGATCTCCAGTACAGTTGCTCCGATCTTGGCCAGGGTGCAATTAAGAAGGCTATAAAAGACCACGTTCTGGATCGGATTGTTGTCTCCTCCTGCAGCCCCAGGATGCATGAAGTTACCTTTCAGAAATGCATCGAATCGGCGGGGCAGAACCGATACATGTGCGAAATGGGAAACATCCGGGAGCAGTGTGCATGGGTCCATACAAACCGGGACGAGGCAACGAAAAAAGCCGAACAACTTACGGCGATGGCCGTCTGCAAGGTAGCCAGACTGGAACCACTGGAGCCTCTAAAGTCACCGGTGGAAAAAAGGGCACTGGTGATCGGTGGAGGAATCTCAGGAATCCAGGCGGCCCTCGATCTGAGCCAGGCCGGTTACCCTGTGACCATTGTAGAGAAGCTCCCGACGATCGGCGGAAGGATGGCCCAACTCGAGAAGACCTTCCCGACCCTTGATTGTTCGGCCTGAATTCTCACCCCAAGGATGACGGAGTCATCCCAGGACGAAAGAATCAAGATCATGACCTATTCGGAGGTGGTCGATGTTAAGGGGTTTGTTGGAAACTTTGACGTCACCATCCGAAAGAAGTCTCGCTACATTGATGAAACCAAGTGTACCGGATGTGGCGAGTGTATTGATAAGTGTTTGACTTTCGCGACCCATGAGTGGGAGTTGGGACTCGGAAAACGGAGAGCCGTAGACAAACCCTTTTCCCAGGCCGTGCCGAATGTACCGGTGATCGACCCCGAAATCTGCGGCCACTTTACGACCGGTTTGTGCAGCGTCTGTTCCAAGATTTGCCCAGCCGATGCCATCGACTATGATCAAAAGGACGAGCTCATCACCGAGAAATTCGGAACCATTATTATGGCCACGGGTTATGACCAATTCGACACCAGTGTCTATGAAGAGTACGGTGGGGGCCGGTTCAAGGATGTGATCACGGGCCTCCATCTGGAGCGAATGCTTGAAAGCTCAGGCCCCACGGGGGGACACGTCATTCGTCCCTCTAATTATCTGGAGGCCAAACGGGTGGTTTTTGTCCAGTGCGCCGGATCAAGAGACGAGGCCAAAGGAATGCCTTACTGTTCCAGGATCTGCTGCATGTACACGGCCAAGCAGGCTATCCTGCTCAAGGACCATGTTCCTGACAGTCAGTCCTATATTTTCTACATCGACATCAGGACCCCTGGAAAGGGCTACGAAGAGTTTTACAAGAAAGCCCAAGCAGACGCGGGAGCCATCTATATCCGAGGACGCGTTTCCAAAATCTATGAGAAGGGTGACCAGCTTATCGTCCGGGGAGCCGACACCCTAACCGGTGAGCAGGTCGAAGTGGAAGCAGACCTCGTGGTTTTAGCGGCAGCTGCCGTTCCGAGAGATGGAGCCAAAGAA
>WVXP01000124.1:11336-13044 GCA_011773445.1 Pseudomonadota bacterium
GCCATTAAGGCCTGTTCCATTTTGTCTCAAGATGAACTGACCATTGACCCCAAAATTGCTTACGTGGAGGCCGACGTCTGTAGCGGATGCCTGAACTGCGTCCAAGTCTGCCCATTCGATGCGATCAAACCCGAGATCGTCCACGGTCGACAGGTGGCCAATATCGTCGAGTCTCTCTGCCAGGGCTGTGGGAATTGTGCCGCGACGTGTCGAACCAAGGCAGCCAATGTGAGGGGGTTTTCTGATGATCAGATCTACGCACAGATTTCCGCCCCCTTTTCAGAAATCGAGGAGAAACGGATTGAAGATTCTCGATAGGAACGAAGACGTCCACCAATTCAGAGATGACATTCTCACGCTGAGTGGGGAAGACGCATCCAGCTGTGTCCAGTGTGGCAAGTGCACAGGGAGTTGCCCCATCGCTCTTGAGATGGATTTGAAGCCCAGTCAGGTTCTCAGGCATATCCAGCTCAATTCGAGGAAAACAGTACTGGAGTGCTCCACGATTTGGCTCTGCGCATCATGTGAGACGTGCTCCTCTAGGTGTCCGGAAAAGATCGAGATTGCCACCATCATGGACACCCTCAGGAAAATGGCCATTGAGGAAGGCCTGGCAACGGGTCAGAAACAGGTTGTTGATTTTGACAGGATATTTCTCGATTCCATTAAGCGGCACGGCCGCGTACATGAACTTGGGCTGGTGATGCGATACAATATGGCTTCTCGCGAGCCCTTGAAGGACGTCCATCTTGGCCCCCTCATGCTGGGAAAGGGAAAGATTAGCTTACTCGCTCATAAGATTCGGGAACGGACCACGGTCAAAGAGATCTTTCGGCAGAGCAGGAGGTTTTTGGGAAAATAGGAGATATTTTATATGAATGTTGGCTATTATCCGGGTTGTTCTCTCGAGAGCACAGCAAAAGAATTCGATCTGTCATTTCGAAGGATTTGCCGAAACTACGGCGTTGAACTGGTTGATATCCCAGACTGGAACTGTTGTGGAGCCAGCCCGGCTCATCAGCTGAGCGAAGAACTGGCCTTCGCTCTTCCCTATCGAAATCTGCTCAAGGCTGAGGAGGGCAAACTCAAGACGATTGTCTCCCCGTGCCCGGCTTGCTACAGCCACCTTCTTCATACTCATAAATCGGTTCAGGAGAGGCCCGAGTTGGAGTACCGGCTACACACCATGGTCCGTCGGGTTTATGGGAAATCGATCACATCCAAACATCTTCTCGACTTCCTACTCCACGATATTGGCCTAGAGAAGATTCGAGACTGTGCCGAAAGACCGTTGGAAGGGCTGAGAGTCGTGAGTTATTATGGCTGCTTAACGAGACTTCCGGGTGTTGAAATCGACGATGCCGAAAACCCCATTATGATGGACGAAATTGTCTCTGCTCTCGGTGGAGAGCCTCTCCCTTGGTCTCACAAGACCGAGTGCTGCGGGGCGAGCCTTTCCATCACGCGAACGGACATCGGTCTCCGGCTCGCCAACGAGCTTCTGGAAGCAGCCACGGACGTCAAGGCCGACTGCATTGCAGTCGTCTGCCCCCTATGTCAGTCGAATCTGGACATGCGACAGCCCGACGTGGAAAAACGGTACGATCGCACATACAACCTCCCCATCGTGTATTTGAGCCAGTTGATTGGGCTGACCATGGGACTGGGTTCCGAGGACCTAGGTCTCGAGAAACTGGTCGTGGACCCG
>WVXP01000124.1:13053-15484 GCA_011773445.1 Pseudomonadota bacterium
TTATTTCCGATTCTCTCGATTTCGAGGGAGAAAACAAATTCCGTCCCTCTCCCGCCTTCCCAATTCGCTAAAACTGAGAATTGAATCCTCTCATCAAAGGCCACCGGCAGATCTAGCATGGCGTAGAACATCATTGTTTGGGATTGCCATGAGCGGACATTCATGGCACAATGATGAGTCTCTACAGCGATTCATACGTAATGAGAGGTTTCGATCATGTCGAAGGTTGTCTTCTCTTTTACGCTAGCTGTCATCATCGCTTTGTCCATTCTGGCATTGGAGAACCCGGTTACAGTCCAGCTAAGATTCTTTCAAGGAGGACCGGTTGAGGTCCCCCTTTACATGGTGATGTTTGGGGCTTTCGTCCTAGGGGCTCTGTTTGTTTACGTCCTTTTGCTCCTGCAAGGAGTGAGAGGGGTCTTACTCGGAAGAAGGGAAAAGCGTATCAGAAAGCGAGATGAGCGATCTGATGCGTATCGACAGGAGGCTCGGAACAGATTACGCCTTGGCGATTTAGGGAAGGCCAAGAGCCTTCTCGAGAAGGCGGCCCAATTGAGTCCGGACAACCTGGAGATCTACCTGGACCTTGCGGATGTCCTTCTCGAAGGAAAAGAATACCAAGAGGCATCAGATCGATATCATCATGTCTTTTCGATGGAACCGGAAAATATTCGGGGCATTCTGGGAATCGCCGCAAGCAGCGAGGGCAGTGGGAATTTCTCCGAAGCTGAGTTCTATTACGCTCGCGTCCTTGAAATGGAAAAAGGGAATCCCGTTGCCCTGAGGGCGCTTTTTGCGGCGCAGAAAGCCCAGAAAAAATGGCAGGATGCCATGGAAACACTTCGAATCCTCAAGAAGGAGGGCCACGTATCTGCTGAAGGATTTGACAACGCGCTTGCTGTTCTCTGGTACGAACAAGGAATGAAGCATGAAGAATCTGGCGATTTGAAAGGCAGCATTTCGTCTTTTGAGAAAAGCCTAAAAGAAAAAAGTGAATTCCTCCCCGCACTGTTAAGCCTCGGTGAGGCATATATTCGAGATGGTTCGCCTGATAGGGCCATCAAGACTTGGGAGAATGCCCTTTTAGAAAAGTTTCAGCTGCCCCTCGCGAGAGCTCTAGAGAACTATTTGATCGAACATGAGGGAGAGAAGGCACTCATTCAGTTCTACAAAAAGGCTTCGAGTCGGAATGAATTCGCCCGGCTCCTTCTCGCGAAGCTCTACCTGAGACTAGATCGCGTTGAGGAGGCCGAGACGGAAATTAGCGGGATGCCAGATGTGGAAGGTTCCCCCAGCGCACTGATCCTTCTCGCCCAAATAGAGAAGAAGAGACTTAATGAGGCCCTAGCAAACCAACACTATCGTCTCGCCATGGAATTGTTCCACCATCAACTTCAAGAGTATCGATGCCGTGCTTGTAACGCCTCACATGATAAATGGATGTCCCAATGTCGACGATGCGGCGCCTGGGACACCCTGGACATCGACCGGTTCCTGCCCTAGGCCGCGTTTGAGGGGATAACAAAGACGACCTAACAGGCTTGTTTACCTGTTCCACCCATATCCACCGAGAAACCATATTCCGCCATACGAGACAACGCAGAAATCCCGCCTTAAGGTTTCGAAAACTGCTCAGGGTTTTCTGGAGTTTGCTCAAAAGCGGGCATATAGCTATGCGAGTAGTGGGAATTAATCTTTATTCCCGACTTACGGAAGTGTCCGACTCCCTTTTCGCTTTTCCCAAAGGTTTTTTGATAAATCTAACGCTCGCTCCAGGCGCTCTCAAAACTCTCCGCCGGAGCCGGATCAGACAGTTGAGATCGTCTCTCTTCCACTCGCCTAAGATTTATGAGCAAAAAACATTTGAAGGAACGCTCAAAGGGGTCTGCGCCACTTGTTTTTAAGATAGAGCAAAAAAGTCAGGAAACTCCAGCATGGTTTTTTCTTGACAAACCTACGCCGATCCGATATAAACGGTCTAATTAAACTTTTCACAAAGTCAGTCACCATTCCTCCCGGAGATTCTTCATGTTGATCCAGTATCTTCCCATCCTGATTTTTGTGGGAATTGCGGTTGCCTTCGGCGTTTTCGTCGTTATCGTTTCCTATCTTGTTGGACAACACAAACCGACACCGAGCAAAATGGCTCCGTACGAGTGCGGCGTAACGACGGTCGGAACATCGAGACGGAGAATCCCTATCCGCTACTATATTGTGGCCATGCTTTTTCTCCTCTTTGACATTGAGATCGTCTTTCTTTATCCCTGGGCCGTTGTCTTTCGCAATTTTAAAGCCGTCTTTGGCTTATTCGTCTTCCTGGAAATGCTCGTCTTCGTTGGCGTCCTGATCGTGGCATACATCTATATCTGGAAAAAAGGAGCATTGGAGTGGGAATAGAGATCTATTTGGGCAACACGGTCATGATGAAGGG
>WVXP01000124.1:15646-17039 GCA_011773445.1 Pseudomonadota bacterium
TGGGAGCAGATGCCCGAGCCCAAGTGGGTGATCGCCTATGGCGCGTGTGCATGTTCAGGTGGAATATTCAAGACCTATAGCGTCGTTCAAGGGATCGATCAGATATTACCGGTGGATGTCTACGTGCCGGGGTGTCCCCCGAGACCAGAGGCCCTACAACTGGCCCTGATGAATGTCCAGGAAAAAATCAAGAAAGAATCCCTGCTCGATCGTAAAGACGTTAAGAGCGTATTCGACGCCCCAACGTTCTAGCCCCGTCATCGGGTCCTCATGAATCTTTAACCTCCGGCGGGGTATCGCTCTGCATCTCAGAAATAGGAAGGCTCTCCTTTAACGGTTTCCCCGGATGCAAACACCTCGAGCTTTCGGCTCTCTGGGTGGTGAATTCATGGCAGAAAGAAAACTGATCACAAAAATGAGGGAACGATTTCCATCGGAATTGATCGATTCCCGTGTGTTCCGCGATGAGGTCACCCTAATCGTTCAGAAAGATGCTGTGCTGGAAATCATGCGATATCTCCATGATGAGCTCGCCTTCGACTTTTTGACCGACCTCTGTGGGGTGGATCGTTTTCCTGACCATCCACGATTTGAGGTCGTCTATCACCTCTATTCGATCGGAGGGAATGAACGGGTCCGGGTCAAAGCTTCCCTGGAGGAGGGAGAGAAGATTTCAAGCGTTGAATCAATTTGGAAAGGGGCCAACTGGTACGAAAGCGAGACTTTTGACATGCTGGGAATCCTTTTTGAGAACCACCCCGATTTGAAGCGGATTCTCCTATGGGACGATTTTGACGGACACCCACTGAAGAAGGATTTCCCAACTGAGGGAAGGGACTTTGATAAGCCTGTGCTTCCGGAGACCTAGCCGTTTACTTGATCTCACCCTCCCCTGACATACCGGATCGAGGATGGGTCGTTGGCATGATATAGGAGAGGGTAGAGGCCGTAAACCAGAGCATAGAGAGGATCGGAGACAGGCTCGAACAGGAGCGAGGGGAATGGCTGAGCAGAGAACCATGACGATCAACATGGGTCCCCAACACCCGGCGACCCATGGCGTTCTTCGTCTTATCTTGGAACTCGACGGGGAGATCGTTCGAAACGTGACTCCTGTTCTGGGTCACCTGCACCGGGGAATCGAGAAACTGGCAGAGATTAAGACTTACCACCAATGCATACCTCTGACGGATCGGTTGGATTATGTCAACGCCATGGGCCACAACCTGGGTTATGTTCTTGCGGTCGAAAAACTTCTCGGTATCGAAGTGCCCAAACGAGCTCAGTACATTCGTGTGATGATGGCAGAGCTACAACGAATTGCATCTCATCTGATCTGGTTGGGAACCCATGTCCTGGACCTTGGGGCAACAACCCCGATCATGTATTGTTT
>WVXP01000124.1:17114-21006 GCA_011773445.1 Pseudomonadota bacterium
TCTTCCAGATGGGACCATCGATCTTATCAGGGACTTCATCAACGATTTTCCAGGGCGAATCGACGAGTACGAAGCCCTCCTGACCAAAAACGTCATCTTTCAGCGCCGCACGAAGCGCATCGGCGTATTGTCTCGGGAGGACGCCATTAACTTCAGTGTCACCGGTCCCACCCTCCGGGGTTCAGGGGTCTTGTACGATGTGAGAAAGGCGACGCCATACAGCCTTTATGAGGACTTTGATTTTGAGGTTCCCATCGGCGAGAATGGCGATGTCTTCGACCGTTATCTGGTGCGGGTGGAAGAAATGCGCCAGTCGAGAAGAATCGTTGAGCAGGTGATTGAAAACCTTCCCGATGGACCCATCAAGGCGGATGCCCCACATGTCGTCCCTCCGGATAAGGAGGATCTCGAAACCAGAATGGACGCCCTCATCCGTCATTTCAAGATCGGTTTTGAGGGCTTCAAGACACCTGTTGGAGAAGTGCTTCAGAGTGTCGAGGCATCAAAGGGGGAACTGAGTTACTACATTGTCAGTGATGGCAGCAACAAGCCA
This sequence comes from Pseudomonadota bacterium, assembly GCA_011773445.1. GTDB lineage: Bacteria > Desulfobacterota > BSN033 > WVXP01 > WVXP01 > WVXP01. The sequence continues at coordinate 17,668 of WVXP01000124.1, forward strand.
TTCCGGTTCCGGATCAGGACCCCAAGTTTTGCAAACTTGGGCGCCCTCCCCAAGATGATTGTTGGCCAGATGATCGCCGACGTCGTTGCCACGATCGGGTCTATCGACATCGTTCTTGGAGAAATCGATCGCTAGGAATCGGCGGGGGGGACAAGGCGAGGGATAACCATTGGATTCGAATTTCGGATTTGTCGAACCGGAGCATTCGTCAAAAGGCCAGGGGTTTTCCAGGATTAGCCAAATTGGGCAACAGAGGAAGCATGATGGCTGAAGGGATTCTTTTTTCGAGTTGGCAAGGACAGATCGTTGATAATCGCGGAAAGGCTCGAGAGGAATTTGAACCCGTTCCGGGGTTGAATCTTCCGGTCGAATACGACGGCGAGCATCGGNNGGAGGCGGTTCAAAAGGAATCTTGTGGCAAGTGCATCCCATGCCGCGTGGGAACCCGGGTGATCCTTACAATCCTCAAAAGGATTGCCGCTGGAGAGGGAATTCGGGATGACCTGGACGTACTCGAATCCATTGGAAACATGATCCGGGAAAGCTCCAAATGCCAAGTTGGCCAGACCGGCACGATTGCGCTGCTCCACACCCTTCAGTACTACAAGGACGAATTTCTCGAATTGATCGACAACAAGAAGAGTGCTCCCTCTGGAACTTACCGAGTAAAGACCGTGGCCCCTTGTTCCAATGCTTGCCCTGCCCATCTCGACATCCCGACATATGTGGAGTCCATCAAGGAACGCAAGTTCGACGAATCGCTCGATGTGATCAGAAACATGACTTGTCTTCCCGGAACCCTCGGCCGGGTATGCATTCGACCCTGCGAATCCAACTGCCGCCGGGCAAATATGGATGAGTCGATTTCGATNNCTCTCCAGAAAGCAACGGAGAAAAAGGACGACCCCGTCGCAATTATCGGAGCGGGGCCAGCGGGGCTTTCGTGCGCTTACTATCTCGCCCAAATGGGTTACCCCGTCACGATTTTCGAGCAATTCGGAGCATCGGGGGGGATGGCGGCCTGGGGGATTCCGGATTACCGCCTGCCCCGAGACATTCTCAACCGGGAAGTGGACATTGTTCAGGAGATGGGCGTCGACATCCGGTATAACATTGAAGTCGGGAAAGACATTACCCTAGAAGAGGTTGCCAGGGACTACAAGGCCATATTCGTCGGTGTCGGGGCCCAGACCAACACACCCATGAGAGTGGAGGGGGAAGATGCGGGTTACAAAGGCTTTATTCCAGGAGTCAGATACCTGTTCGAGATCAACCAGGGAAAGGACCCCTACCCAGAGGGCAAGAAGGTCGTCGTCGTCGGTGGCGGCAATGTGGCTATCGACTGCGTGCGCTCTTCTTTTCGAGTCGGAAAGACCGATGTGAACTTGGTTTACCGAAGATCCCGCAAGGAGATGCCGGCCGACGATGTGGAAATCAGGGATGCAGAAGAAGAGCAAGTGAAATTCCACTTTCTGTGCAACCCCGTGAAGGTGCTGGCCGAGAAGGGGAGGGTTGTTGGCGTGGAATGCATTCGCATGGAATTGGGTGAACCTGATGAGAGCGGCAGAAGGCGGCCGATTCCTGTTCCTGGTTCTGAATTCCGCATCGACTGTGACATTGTCATCCCAGCCATCGGCCAGGCCGTGGATCTCCAATTCATGGAGGGAACAACCGAAATCGAGACCACAAAATGGAAGACTTTGGTGATCAATGCCGAGACGTTCGAAACCTCTGCCAAAGGCATTTTCTCGGCGGGTGATTGCGTGACGGGTCCTGACGTCCTTGTCCGGGCTGCCGGTCACGGAAAGAGGGCTGCCGATAAGATCCACAAGTACCTCAAGGGGGAACCGGTCCAGCCCCCTGAGGAGGACCGGCTGGAGGACCTCATGGCTACGATCGGGGTCTATAACCAGGATGAGGATGTGGGAATGCTGGGGGGGCAGGAGAGAAAGCATCTGGAGATGCTCGATCCGGAAGAGAGAAGACACACATTCTCGGAGGTGGAAATCGGGTTTCCGGTTCCGACGGCAACCGAAGAGGCCGAACGGTGTCTCAGGTGCTACCGTATCGGTCTGGTGGCGGTCGGCCCCAAATAATATACCAATGCGCCCCCTGCGACTCTGCGGTGCACGGAAGTATCCCATGGTGATTGAGGATGGCTAACCTAACGATTGATGGGAGAGAGATCACGGCTCAAGACACGTCGACGATTCTGGAGGCCGCCGGAGAGAACGGCATCCACATTCCCACCCTTTGCTACCTGGCTAAGTTGAGTTGGCTCAAGTCCTGTCGGATGTGCATCGTCGACATCGAAGGCGTGGAAAAGCCGATGCCCGCCTGTGCAACACCGGTCGCCGAGGGGATGGTTGTTCACACGCGGACAGGACGTGTAAAGAGGATGCGGAGGGACGCCTTGAAGTTTCTCCTGATTCAGCATCCTCTCGATTGTCCGGTTTGCGACGCTGGGGGCGAGTGTGAACTTCAAAACCTGACATACGAATTCGGGATCGACAAACAGGATTACGTTTCTGAGAAGATTGAGCGTCCAGATGTTCCTTTTGGAACGCCTCTCGTCAGGCAGTGGATGGATCGCTGCGTGATGTGCATGCGCTGTATTCAAGCCTGCATCGAGATCCCAGGTTGCCATGTACTCGATGTGGTCGACCGGGGTTTCGAGTCTCACGTCGAGGCCATCCATGCCGATGCCTGTATCTCATGCGGCGAATGCCTCCACGTCTGTCCTGTAGGTGCCCTTACCGAAAACCTGAACCCGATTAAAGGTCGCATCTGGCAGATGGCTAGGGTCCAGACAACGTGCACCTTCTGCAGCTGTGGATGTCAACTCGATCTGAACATACTGCACGGCCAGCGGGTTATCAAGGTGACCAGCAGGGATGGGGTAGGAATAAACGATGGGAGTCTCTGCGTCCGCGGACGTTTCGGTTATGACTACATCCACCACCCTGATCGGCTGACTCATCCAATGATCAAAGAGAATGGAAATTTCAGGGAAGCCGACTGGGAAGAGGCTCTATCCCTGGTATCGAAAAAACTCGGGACCCTGAAAGAGAACTTTGGCGGAGAGAGCCTCGGTGCAATAGCTCCCGCGAGGGGAACAAATGAAGAGATCTATCTCCTTCAAAAGCTAATGCGCCTGGTTTTAGGATCGAACAATGTGGACAGTGCTGCCCGCCTGGGAAGTGCGCCAACTCTGGTGGGCTTATCGGAAACTTTGGGCTACGGTGCAATGACAAACGGGTTATCTGGCATTGTTGGGGCCGATGCGGTCTTGGTTGTGGGAGCTAACCCTGATGATGACAACTTGATTTTCGCCAACAA
>WVXP01000124.1:21124-21789 GCA_011773445.1 Pseudomonadota bacterium
GGACCGAGGGTTTTGAGGACCTGAAAAAATCGGTCTCTCAATACGAGCCTGAAGCCGTGGAAAAACTTACGGGAATCCCAGCCGATGAACTCCGCAAGGCGGCCCATCTTTTCGGAACCGCCAAGAACGCCGTTATTGCCTATGGTTCAGGAATCACCCAGCATTTAAGGGGAACAGACGGAGTCAGGGCCCTTGCCAATCTTGCTCTTGTAACTGGAAACGTTGGGAAAGAACAGGGAGGCCTCTTTCCTCTTTGCTCCCAGAACAATTGCCAGGGGGCTTTTGACATGGGCAGTCTCCCTGACTACCTGCCCGGATACCAGAGGATCGAAGATCGGAAGGTTCGAGAAAAGTTTGAGAAGGCCTGGGGAGGAGAACTTCCGCTGAAGCCGGGGCTCTCCCTCAGCGAGATGTTCAACGCCATGCAGACCGGAAAAATGAAAGGCCTCATTGTGGTTGGAGAAAACCCGATAATCATCCTCCCCGATCCGAAACGCATCAAGGAAGCCTTAAAAAGGTTAGAACTGCTCGTGGTCATTGATACCTTTCTCACCGAAACGGCTCAAAAAGCTGATGTGGTTTTTCCCGGGGCCACCTATGCTGAAAAAGATGGAACCTTCACCAGCATGGAACGGCGGATTCAGCGGGTGCGCCACGCTATCCCA
>WVXP01000124.1:21857-22000 GCA_011773445.1 Pseudomonadota bacterium
ATGACCCATCCGAGATCTTCTCGGAAATGGCCTCTCTGAGCCCACTTTTTGCCGGCATAGACTACCAGACCCTGGATGAGAGGGGTGTCCAGTGGCCTTGTCCTGAGCCGGGACATGCCGGAACCCCGGTCCTTTACGAAGAG
>WVXP01000124.1:22069-22408 GCA_011773445.1 Pseudomonadota bacterium
CCCACTGTGGCTCTCGGTTGGGGGAACTTTGTATAACTACCAAATCGGAACCAAAGAGAAGAGGGCTCTTGGATTGGCGCAATGGTTCCCGGAAACAGCTCTTGAGATTCACCCAGAGGATGCTGCGCCGCTGGGAATCTCAGAAGGAGATCGAATCCGTCTGACTTCTCGCAGAGGCCAAATCGAAACTCAGGCCAAGATCTCGAGTTCCATCGCCAGGGGAATGGTCTATCTCGCCCCCTCATTCTATGACATCGAAGTGAACTCCCTTCTCTACCCGGAATTCAACGCCCCTGCCGGAACACACGCGTACAAGGCCTGCGCGGCAAGAGTGGAGAG
>WVXP01000124.1:22457-24054 GCA_011773445.1 Pseudomonadota bacterium
GGTCCCAACCGGGTCGGCCCTTTCGGCCTTTTTCAACCTATCGCAGATGGAATCAAAGCATTCTTCAAGGAGGACCTGGTCCCCGCCAGAGCTGATCGGGGTGTCTTCATGCTAGCCCCCGCTGTATCCGTGATTTCTGTGCTCTGCCTCGCCGCAGTGATACCCTTCAGCAATGACCTTGTGCTCAAGTCGGGACGAGTCATCAAAATGGTGGTGGCAGACATCGATATGGGACTCCTCTATCTTTTTGCCATCAGCTCAGTCGGAGAATTCGGCGTGGTCCTGGGGGGATGGTCATCTGGAAACAAGTATGGTGTCACCGGGTCTTTGCGCGCCGCAGCCCAAATGATCAGCTACGAGGTTTTTATCGGAATCGCTGTAATCGGAGTGTTGATGATCTCCCAGACCCTCAACCTCAGAGAGATTGTCCTGGCTCAGGGAGGAGGTTTCTGGAACTGGTATGTTTTTCTTCAGCCTCTGGGCTTTCTCCTCTATTTTGTCGGCGGGTTGGCAGAACTCTCGCGCGTGCCTTTCGACATGCCAGAGGCTGAATCAGAGCTCGCTTGTGGATTCAACATCGAATTCAGCAGCATGAAATTCGCCCTTTATTTCATCAGTGAATATGCCCACATGATCATCATGCCGGCCGTTGCTGTGACACTTTTTTGGGGTGGGTGGCAGCCGATTGTGCCGGCTCTATCATTTATTCCAGGATGGATCTGGTTTTTGGCCAAGGTTGTCGTCCTCGTCTTTGTTTGCATCTGGATACGAGCCACCTATCCACGATTGCGATATGACCAGATTATGAAATTCGGTTGGAAATTCATGTTTCCCCTGGCCCTGCTCAATGTTCTGGTGACGGGGGTTGTGCTTCTGCTAAAGTAAACTGGCTTGAGAAAAGTTGTCCAGAGGGATTCGAAAACAGGAAAAGTCTACGATGAGGCGATAAAGGAAAGGCGATGATTCTTCCCCTTCTAAAAGGCTTGGCAGTGACCCTCAAGTACTTCTTCTCGAGACCCTTTGCCATTCAGTATCCAGACGAAAAGATCGAAATGACCGATCGTTGGCGGGGGATCCATTATTTTGAGCGGAGAGAGGACGGATCGACCCAATGCGTGGCTTGCGGACTCTGCGAGGCAGTCTGTCCCTCCGAATGCATCTATGTTGAGGCAGAGGAATACAAGACGGGAAGGCGATTCCCTCGAGTCTATGAAATCGAAGGAACACGATGTATTTTTTGCGGGTACTGCGAGGAGGTCTGCCCAGTCAACGCGATCAGGATGGGTAAGAATTATGAGTACGTGAAACACGANNATGTCTGAACAGAATATCAGCATGATTTTTCAATGGCTTGTTTTTCTGGGGACAGCCTTTGTCGCCATCCTCGCCTCGATTCTTATGGTGACCCGGAAGAACCCAATCCACTCGGCCCTCTTGTTGATCCTCACCTTTCTTTGTACGGCGATTTTCTTTTTCCTTTTACAGAACCCATTTATCGCGGTGATCCAGGTTCTTGTTTACGCTGGGGCGATCATGATGCTCATCGTCTTCGTCATCATGCTGCTAGAGCTTGAAGAGGAACTCCACAGTCCCCTGA
>WVXP01000124.1:24185-24376 GCA_011773445.1 Pseudomonadota bacterium
GCCATTGGCGCAGTGGGTGTTTTGACGAGAAGGAATGGAATCATCGTATTCATGTCCATCGAGCTGATGCTCAACTCAGTCAATCTGAGTCTCATCACGTTTTCTCATTCGCTTAACTCCATGGATGGCGTTTTGTTTGTCTTTTTTGTCATGGCTGTGGCGGCAGCCGAGGCTGCGGTTGGATTGGCGAT
>WVXP01000124.1:24558-24860 GCA_011773445.1 Pseudomonadota bacterium
GCCCTCTCGATTGTTATGGCCCTGGTCGTTTCGTGGGTCAGTTTCTTTATCCATATCTACTCCATCGGATACATGCATGACGATCCGGGTTACCCCCGCTACTTCACCTACCTGAACCTTTTCGTCTTTATGATGCTCAATCTCATCCTGGCCAATAATTTCCTGCTCATGTTCGTCGGATGGGAAGGGGTGGGCCTGTGCAGTTATCTCCTCATCGGATTCTGGTTTGAAAAGGACTCCGCTTCCAATGCGGGCAAAAAGGCCTTTGTTGTGAACCGCGTGGGGGATTTTGGGTTTCTCCT
>WVXP01000261.1:0-1602 GCA_011773445.1 Pseudomonadota bacterium
AAGTTAGATGTGATGCGTCTGGCCAATAGCTATTTTCCGCAATTTATGGAAAAAGGGGCTCTTCTCCCGCTGGATGAATACATTGCAAAGGATAAGGATGAAATCGATCCGGATGACTTCTANNGAGGATGGCCGCGTATACGGACTGCCGGTCGACATCGCCGGGTGGGCGATCTACTACAATCGTGGATTGTTCGATGAGGCTGGTCTTCCTTATCCGGACGAATCCTGGACTTGGGATACGCTTCTGGAAATGGCCAAAAAACTGACCAAAGACCTCGATGGGGACGGCCGAATTGACCAGTATGGGGTTTATGTCAAAGTGAAGATGGGGGTGATCGAGCTCTTGGCTGGACAGAGCGGAGCCACGATTCTCAACGAAGACAACAGCAAGTGCACCTTTAACAGTCCTGAAGGGAGGGCCGTCATCCAGCTTCTCTATGATCTCATCGTCAAGCACAAGGTCGTTCCGCCACCCGAGTTTCGGGCCGATCAGAATGTTTGGGCGGCCCAGAAGGTGGCCATGGTGATGCTCATGCGGGGGGACGTGACGGGATTCAGGCAGAGTCTTCCCTTCGATTGGGACGTGGGTCCTGTCCCGAAGTGGCCGGGGAAAGAGCCGAGGGCTCTGGTTGTAGGTGGCTTCAATCCTTGGGTGATTTCGAATAAAACGGAGCTTCCTGAGGAGTCTTGGCGATTTCTGAAGTTTTTCACTGGCAGAGAGGCATCCGCGAATATGGCGGAAACCGGTCGATTCGTTCCGGCCCGCAGATCCGTTGCCGAGAGCCCCGCATTTTTGGAAACCAGCCCGCCGGAGCACAATGTCTATTTTCTAGACCTGATCCGGACCCCAAATAAAGTGTTCGTTCCTCGTTTTCCCCGGTACAAGCGGCTGGACAAGGTCTTCAGAACGAACTTCCAATATCTCATGGAAGGGAAATTCACGGTGGATGAGGCTAGCAGGAGGATCGAGCAGGATGTCAATGCGCTGATTGAAGAGGTCAGAACGGAAAAGGAGGAGACGAGCTCGTAGGGGATGCCAGGGCCGGCCCAAAAGAACCGAAACATTCATCGGCAGAAGGGGTTGCGGCAGACCTTAGAAGGGTATGCCTTTTTAATGCCCAACTTTCTGGGTTTTGCTGCTTTTACCTTTCTCCCGGTGGTTGCCTCCTTTGTACTCGCTTTCTATTCATGGGACCTGATGCAGGATGCGCGTTTCATCGGGTTCTCGAACTTCATCCGCCTCCTCACCAGCAGGGAGTTTTGGTATTACTTCTACAATACCGTCTTCCTGATGCTCGGGATCCCCTTTGGCATGATGCTCTCCCTTGGCATGGCCATGCTGGTAAACCAGAAACTGAAAGGTATCGTGGCCTTCAGGACAGTCTATTTTCTTCCCCATATCTCGGTTGGTGTGGCACTCTATGTTCTCTGGGTTTGGATCTACAACCCGGATTTCGGCCTCTTCAACAAAATTGTCTATTTCCTGAGCGGGGTGAAGGGTCCTGCCTGGCTCAGCGATCGATTCTGGGCTAAACCGGCCCTCATTATCATGGGCTTATGGGCAGGAGCCGGTGGGAAAAGCATGATTCTGTATCTGGC
>WVXP01000261.1:1695-6214 GCA_011773445.1 Pseudomonadota bacterium
CCTGGAGCGACGACGACCATCAGTTATCATATTTTTACCCAGGCCTTTGAAGAACAACGGATGGGCTACGCGGCGGCGGTCTCATGGTTTCTGTTCTTGCTTGTTTTTTGTGTCACCCTCATTAATTGGCGCTACGGCGGCAGACGGGTTCATTACTGAAGGATTCAGACGAGGGGAAAGATCGGTAGGCCTTAGATGGTGAATGAACTTGAACTTGCCAAAAAACGTAAGAGACAAAGGGATCTCATACGGACGCTGACTTCGTACGTTGTTTTGGTTCTTATTAGCTTGACGATGGTTGGGCCCTTTCTGTGGATGATTTCGACCTCTTTCAAGGAAAGAGACGACGTGATGACGAAGGAGCTGCACCTCCTCCCCCGGAGGGTTTTCTCCTATCTCAAAACGGCCGACGGTCTGGAACGGGTCAAGATGCTGAGCGACGATGGTAAGACGGCCAGGATAAGGGAGATTCGGCCAGATTGGACAGTGGGAAGGTTGAGAACCGTCCCATCACACGAAATTGTCAGCCAGGATAAGCACTATTTCAGAGCTCGAAACTACCCAGAGGCTTGGCATGTTGGGAATCTCGGCAGGGCGTACCTCAATACGCTGATTATTGCCTTCGCTATCACTTTCGGTAAGGTCCTGACGAGCAGTTTGGCTGCCTTTGCTTTCGCTCGCCTGGAGTTCCCAGGAAGAGACAAGCTGTTTCTCGCCTATCTTGGAACCATGATGATCCCAGAGACCGTCACCCTTATCCCTCTCTTCATCCTTTTCAGGAAAATACCTGAAATCCTCAATGGGTTGTTTCATACAACCTATTTCACGACGCCCCTCTACCTAAGCGATTGGTTTGTCGGGACTCCCATGGGGGTAGACTCATACGTTTCTCTAATCGCTCCGGGGCTTTTTACCGCCTATGGGACTTTTATGTTGAGGCAATTCTTCATGTCTATCCCCCGCGATCTGGAGGACGCAGCTCGGATCGATGGATGCAGTTCCTTGGGAATCTGGTGGCGAATCATCATTCCCCTGTCGAAGCCCGCGATTGTCACCCTCGTGATTTTCACGTTTATGGGGTCGTGGCGGATGTTTGTCTGGCCATTGGTTATTATTGACAATCCGCAAATGATGCCCCTTTCGGTGGCTCTGAAGCTCTTCCAGGACCAATATAGCGTCGATATGACCCTCCTCATGGCTGCCACTGTCATTGCTCTTGTTCCTATTCTGATCGTTTACATTGCCGGGCAGAGGTATTTCACAGAAGGCATTCTGCTCGGAGCGGTCAAGGGCTAGTCGTGTGGGACCCTTCGGAAACCCTGACATGTTAGCCATTGAAATTCTCCCCGAGAAAAATGTCATTGATGATGGCTTTCTCGATCTGATTGGAAGGGAATTTACCACCCACGAACAGGGACTGGCAGAGTGGTTGAAGAACGGAATGGATGCTACGCTCGCTGCCGGTTTTACATCCAAGTCAGAGGTTATTTTTCTTCGTTTCACCGATATCCGGGCGACGACACCCCCGGTTTTTGAGTGTATCGACTTTGTTGGGATGACACTGGGGGAAATTGAAAGGGGCTTTAAACCCTGGGGGAGATTGGCCCGGCCGGGAGAACGGTCAGGAAGCTATGGTGGCTACGGCATGGGTGGCAAATTCTATATGCGTCAAATGTTCGAATCGTCCCATTTGATAACCTACGACCAGGGTCATCTCAACATCTTCGGCTTCGATACGAAACGCCGTTACGGTTATGCCCAGGGATTCCGGAATCAGCCCATGGATCCGCAGGAGGCGCTTCGGTTTGCAGAGATCGAGAGTTTGGCCGAGATGGCCGATGTGATCGATGGGGTTGTTTCCATGGGTCGGGGGTTTTCAGTTTTCCGGGGCCTCAAGCCAAAGGGCATCGGGAAGCGGATCCATGTGGAGAAACTCTGTGAGCGATTAAAGAATCACCCTCAGACGCAACGCCCTCTGAGTTCCCGGAAAGTATGTGTGATCCACAATGGAGCAGTCGCAATCGAATGGCTTAAGCCTCCAACAATCAAGAGAAAGCCAGGTTTTGAGAAACCATGGGTCCGAAAAATCCCGGCTACACTCCCGCGGATAGATGGGAAAAAAGGAGAAATTGTTCGACTTTCCGGGAATTCAGAATCTCCGGGAACCTTGCGGCTCTTCGTCTCAGGTGAATCTCTGGTCAGAAGCGGAAAAATGGCAAGCCTCAATCGCATCGATTTCAACAGCGAGGACGGCGTTGTGGGGTCCTATCGGATCGACGAGCTCGATGTGGATGTCCCCTATGGAGAGTCGATCTTCGGGGAATGTATGTTTTACAAATCGGGGGGTTCCCAAGAACAGTATGCGAAGAAGACCCGGGATAGACTCGTGGAAAGCCCAGAGACCAGGGCTATTTTGAAGTGGGTAGGATCGCAGGTGGGCCTTTTTTCGGAGATGATTCGCCGACGGACTTCGATCTCACAAATGAACTCAAAAGGGCTGAGGGGGAAAGATCCCGGATAGAGGCTGAAGGACAAAGGGTAAAGGGGTAATCTGTTGTGACACCCTGTGTTCATTCTTCTCTTGCCTTTGTTAATAATGANNATGAAGATACTTGCCATTGGTGCTCATCCGGATGATGTTGAAATTGGCTGCGGTGGGCTCCTTGCCGGCGAGGGGATATCGAAGCATATTCTCCATCTCTCAAATGGCGAGACCTCCAAGTATGCCGATAGAGAGACACGGAGGGGCGAAGCTGAGGCGGCGGCCCGGGTTCTCGCGGCCGAGATTCACTTTTTTGATATTCCTGGGCGGCAGATCACCGACAATGAGACGGACTCTCTTCGGGTGGTTTCCTTGATTCGGGAGGTTCAGCCCGACTATTTGATTACCCATTGGGCGCTGGATGGTCATCCTGACCATCGGGGCGCGCACGATCTCGTTCGCAGGGCTTTTTTCCTGTCAGGGGCGCGCACTGAGACAGACGCGCCCCCGTGGAAATGTCGAAACCTCTTGTACTTTCACCCTTTTAGCTCGGGATATGGTTTCACCCCCCAATTTGTTCTGGACATTACCGCAGTCTATGGGAAGAAAATGGAGGCCCTTCGGTGCCATCGTTCCCAGGAATCGTTCATCGTGCCACAAGTCGAGGCGGTTTCTCGGTACTTCGGTCAGAATTCGGGTGTTGACCGAGCCGAGCCATTCAGGGCGGAGATGCCTCTGGTACTTCATTCGGACAACCTGGTCGAACTGAGGAGACAATGAGCAAAGCAAAAGCTCGACCACGGGTTTGCATGACCACCCAGGAATACCCACCTATGTTCTGGGGAGGGCTTGCCCAGGCAGTTCAAAGGGTAGCAGGGTTCGTTTCTGAAATGGGGTGGGAAGTCCACGTTCTCAACCTCTACGAAGAGCAAGGGCCTCCAGGGCTTCTGGATGAGATTGTGGAAATGACCGTCGAAGACCGACTGGTCGTCCATCGAATCCGGATCGGGCGGGAACGACCCCCTGCGTGGATGACACTATGGGATTCCAACGAATCTCCGTCCATTCGGCTTATGTATCAGAGCTTGGAGCGGGCCCATCTCAAATACGATTTCGACCTGTTTCATGCCTTTTTCATCTACCCCATTGGCTATGTGGCTGCGCTACTCGCGCGGCTCTATCAGAAGAAATTGATCGTGAGTATTCGGGGAAACGACATCAACCAGCACATTTTTAGTCCTGAGAAGGTTGTCTTCCTCCAGACAGCCCTGAAACAGGCGGACTGTGTTACCGCGGTAGCTGGTGACCTTCTCGTCAAGGCCGAAACCCTGACTCCCGTTATGAACAAGTCACGAGTCATATTTAATTCGGTCTCCTTAGGAAATGGGAGCGTGGGATCGGTTGAACTGGCGCGGCTGGACGGAAGTGTCGTTGGAGCTGTAGGTCTTTTCAAGCAATCCAAAGGATTGCCCTATCTGTTGAAAGCGTTTCATGAGATCAGAAGAGACAGGAAGAGTTCCTTGCTCGTGGTTGGGGATTTCCGGGAAGCGGAGCGGGAGATTCAGAACCGCTACCTCTCCCATTTTGGTTCCAAGGACGTCCATCTCACCGGGCCTGTTCCTCACAGATCGATCGAATCCTACATGAACCGAATGGATGTCTTTGTTCTACCCTCGCTGTCCGAAGGTTGTCCCAACACGCTTCTTGAGGCCATGGCAGCGGGAAGACCTATCGTTGCTACAAAGACCGGGGCAATCCCGGAAATCATCCGCGACGGCGAGAACGGTCTTCTGGTAGATCCAGGGGATTCTGATCAGATCCGGGACGCGGTTCTTTATCTTCTCGACCACCCCGAGAAGGCGGAAGCGATGGGAAGGAAAGCCCGCATAGACGCTGAGGCATACTCAGAAGAAAGGGAGAGACAGAAGTGGCGAGCCCTCTACCAAATCATTTGAGGTCGGTTGAAAGACTGCGATTACTGGAGTTTCCTGAGTTTTCAGAACAAGAAATTTATAACCTTCTGATGTTTCACGACAA
>WVXP01000261.1:6314-19792 GCA_011773445.1 Pseudomonadota bacterium
AACGCTTCCGCAAACGTCCCTCAGGGACATGAGGGTCCACAAAACTGAGGAAACTCCAGTACGATTACTGTTGACATGAGTCGGTAGGGTGCTATGATAGGCAAGACATTTTGACCTCCATAGGGAGCAAGGAATACAGAGGTGTAACATGGCGAATTTTCAGAGAGTTATGTACTACACGCATAATTCTATCGGATTGGGTCATGCTTTCAGGGCTTTGGCTGTCATTACTGGCATAAAGAAGCACCGTCCTGACATAGACTTTTTGGTCGTTTCCGGAACAAGCGTCCCGGAGCTTTTCTTGAGAAACGGGATCGAAATCGTCAAGCTCCCTTCGATCAAATTTCATATCGACGATGATACCTATTTTCTCGGTCCTCGTTATCTGAAAGATTGCTCAGTCGAAGAAATCAGCGATTTGCGACAGAAGATCATTGAAGACACTTTCAGCACATTTCGGCCGGATGTGCTGATTGTGGAACACAACATGCTTGGCCAGAGAGGAGAAATCATTCCCCTGCTTTTGAAAAAATGGCGACAGATTCCCCAAGAGGACACGTTTGCCCTTGTTCACATCAGTCGAGGGATTCTCAGAAATCCCAGCCTCATAGAGGCGCCCTTCAACGATCGCAGACAGCGATCAGAGTCCATTTACGTGGGGGACCTCTACGACTTTATTTACGTCATGGAGGATCGGGAGGTTATCGATGTCAATAAAGCGTATTTCGGAAATCGGCGATCCCTCAGGAAGAAGATTCAATACATGGGAAAGATCACCGTGAAAACGCGGGAAGAGCTGGCCCCAAAGGAAGAGATCTACCAGATGCTCAACGGATCGGGTCGTGATATCATTCTTGTGTCTCTGGGCAGAAGGAAGTCGGCGTTAAAAGTGGCCGAAATCCTGTTTCGAGCATTTTACGATCTGAACCTGCAAAAAGCCTATCGGCTTGCTTTCGTCATCGACCCCTACCTCGAACCCGTGTTGAGACAGCAGATGATTAGACGATTCTCCAATGGTCATGTGTCTTTTTTCGATTTTCTCCCGAATCTTGTGGACATTATGAATGTTTCCAGCCTCGTCATCGGAAGAGCCGGCTACAATACGCTGAGCGAGGTTCTCTTGACCGATTCGAAGGCGATCCTGATTCCTGAGGAACACGGCCACCAGGAACAGGAAACCAGACTGGACAAGGTTCAGAAAGCAAATATCTCCGTCCTCTATGAAGAGAATTTGACGCTTGAAAACTTCCGAGAGACCCTCGACCATATGCTTCGCCTCGAACCGGTCGCTCTCAACTGCTTCTTTGACAAGTACCGNNGCCGACATGAGGAGGTCGAGCGAGTCCTTGGATGAGGGCATTGGTCTGATCAAAAACCTCTTTCCTAGGGCCTTTTCAATTTTTTGAGAAAAACTCTTTTCATCATACCGAGCGACGAGACCCGGGTGGCAGAAACCATTGGGTTCAACATTTCTTGATAGAACCACGTTACAGCCCAATTGCAGAGCCTCTACAATAGCTTGACTATAACACTCATTGCGCGAAGGGCTCACAAACACTTTCGCGTTGTCCACGAGTTTGAGGGTCTCTTCGTGATCTACCCATCCGGTATGGAAAACCCCTTTGCTCGGGAAGGGGACCTCTCCGACGACGACAATTCGAAGCCCCTTTCCCCTCAATAAGTTGATCGTTTCAACCAGAAATCGGTATCCCTTGATGGCCCTGTCGACTCCCCTATCCCTCCACTGGCCCACTGCAATCAGATCGATTTCTCTTGATTCCCACGGTGTCTCGGCTCGCAGGTCGCGAAAGATCTGAGGGACCTCGAATATTTTATGGGCCAGCTCAGAATATGCCTTTTGCAAAATCCGGGTGTTCAGGCCCGGCGCCGACAGAATCTTGATTGCCTCTTCGAGAGCCAATCGCTCCCGTTTAATCCGTGTGGACTCCTCAACCCTGGGCAGGTGCTTTGGCCGGAGAAAATCGCGGGCGGTTTTGTGAGGATGGGCCTCTAACCAGTCTTGAAGATATGCCGTCCCGCCGGTCATGAGAATCAGATCGCTTAGCTGTGCGGAAAGGGCGGCCAGCTCATTTCTCCCAAGGACGATACGGTTTCTCGCTGACAGTTTACCGACCAGCAGAGGAACCGATTCGTAGTCGTTTTCCGGCAATAGGAGAACGTGTGGAAGTTTTCTTGGGTTGTCAGAGGCGATCAGAGCGGAAGGGATTTTCTCCCGAAGCAGCAACTCATGGAGGTGATAGGCCAGGGTTCCCAATCCCCCTTTGCCGTAGCCCTCAAGATTGATGATCAACATTTCATAATCTGCCATGCCAAGCTCGCAAAAACTTGCTGTATTATTCTCGGCTGTGTTTACACACCACGGAGACACGGAGGGCACAGAGGATTCTGTATTTCTTGCCCATTGAGGGAAGGCAATGGGCAAAAAGCCTACCATTGTAGGAGGTCGTTACAGTCCCTAGTCACAGTGGTAAAGGTTTTCGTTTGCCGTCGTCTCCCGGCAAACGAGGGAATTATTGCTCAGTGCTCTTCGTGTCTCTGCGGTGGCGCAGATTTCAGCTCTGAGTCGTTTCCAGCCGCTCGAAACTGAGATCAGCAAAACTCGGGACCGGGCAATTGGCACAGAGTGAGATCTTGCGCCATTCTTTTAAGATGCTCTTCCGAAATCGATTGTATTTGGATCCAAACCAGATGTCACGAAATGGCGTGCTGAATAAGTTGCCCATCGAATACCGGCCGTCGAAATCATTGCAGCAGGGAACGACGTGACCATCGGTATTGATGACCACCCTTTCCCACGGCCATTTGCATCGGTTTTCCTCCAAATGTTTTTTCAGAATCCGACCTTGGGTGTCCTCGTAGCGGGTGTAATCTGTATCGGTGGGAAGGAATTCAACTCCTGTTTCGCAACTCTCAGGGCCGGACATCTGCAGATTGAAAGTCTTGAAACGAATTCTATCGGCCCCGAGTCCTGATGCCAAATCTCGGAAACCATCGATCTCGCCCTCATTGTGCTTCATGATAATGAACTGGAGTTCCATCAAGGGCTTCTGGGTCTTCTTCTTTCTCTTTTCTGCGTCGAGAGCTCGAATGTTTTCCAGGACTCTCTCTAGCCTTCCTCCTCGACGATAGGTGGCATAGGTTTTTTGAGTGATTCCGTCCAGGGATATCATTATTTCATCGAGGCCTGAGTCGACGACACGGGAGGGGTCGATGATGTGACCGTTAGTCGAGATATTGACATCTGGGATACCCTCTTTTTTGGCATATGAAATCATTTCATAGATATGCCGGTGGAGAAAGGATTCTCCGTAATTGTGGAGGGTGAGGTGGATCAGGAATGGTTTCAGTTCATCCAGGATCTTTTGGAACCGGTCCAGGGGCATGTCCTTGGCCTGATAGGTCTGGTTGCTCCCTACTGGACACATCGGACAGGCGAGATTGCAGCGCCGAGTCGGTTCAATCATCGCAATGATCGGATATAGAAACGCGTCGGGGCAGAGAGACTTCCCGTATGAGATATTCTTTACCAGGTTTGCCGTGACTTCGGCACCTCTTGTATGGATCGGCCAAATGGTGTTCTTAGTCATATGGTCTACTGCCACGAATCCCGTGAAGATTGCATCATCCGCGTTTAGAGGGATGGGGCGAAGGGTGGGGTCCTTGGGGTTTGGCTCTGCGTGTATCAAGGTGAGGGTCAATTCCTTCTTGGCCTCAGCCTTGCCCATGTAGCGGAGGCGGCTCGAAAATGGGATGGGGCGGGGTGAATGGTAGCTTTTGAGAGATCCATCCACGGGGTCGGGACCCCAGAGGATGATTCTTGGAGCGATCCTCTCGATATTCCTCGTAAGATCTTCTGGCAATTCATCTCCCCCAAAAGGGGGTGCAGCCGAAATGGGAAGGGTTTCCACGCCTTCGATACCGTCGAGGCCAATGGAGTCAGAGGGATCATGGAAGAGTTTACAGGGAATTTGCGGGCTGAGAATGCGAATCCATTTCAGTATCTCGAGGAATCCCTGCTGAAATCTCCTTTCTCCTCTTTTCAAATAAAAGGCAATCATCGGGTTCACTGTGATTTTCCAAAGACTTCTGACACTAAAGATTATGCCAGATCGGAGGATCGTTTCAAGGGCCTCTGAAGACCCTGATTCACCATCTGATACTCTGCCCATTCTTTCAGTGCTACCAACTTAATCCATCGGTTACCCCATAGGATAGAATCTTGGTGAAGTTGAGATTTCGATTCCTGATATTATTCTCGGATCTTCCAAATCTAGGGGTAGATGTGTGGAGGTCGGCTAGTTGACATCTGAAGAGAGCGGGTGGTAGATTTCTACCTCCTGAGAGATCCGTTAGGTTAAGGAGGTGAGGATTCGTCTCGTGCAATGCGATTGATCTTGGCTCGCCATGGAGAGTCCGAGTGGAACCGTGATGGCCGCATCTTGGGAAGGGCGGATATCGAGCTGAGTGAAGCGGGTCACAGGCAGGCGCAAATGCTTGCGCAGGCACTACGGAGAGAAAGGATCCAGACGGTTTACACCAGCCCACTCAGGCGGGCCGTCGATACGGCGCGAATCATTTCGGATCATCAGGGATGCTCCGTCATTCCTGATCCAGATCTTCAAGAGTTGGGACGTGGGAATCTGGAGGGGATGACAAGGCAAGAGGCCTTGACGACATATCCGGATTTGCGGAGAACTTGGCCCGAGGTTTCCGATGTCGCCGGTTTGTACGGCCAGGAGTCACTGGAGCAGTTGAACCGGAGAGTGGGGGAATGCCTGAGTCGAATTCGGGCCGGGCACTCCAGAGACACGGTCGGTTTGGTTGGCCATTACTTCGTCAATCTGGTCATTCTGTTGAACGTTCTAGAGATGGAACTCCGATGTTTTCGGAGTTTTGGACAGGCCCTTGCCGCCGTTAGTATCTTGGAGATGGAGAAAGATCGATCCAAAATTTCAGTATGGAATGACACTTGCCATCTTCGAAGAGGTTGAAAGATGCCGCAGGTAAGCGTGGTCATGTCAGTTTATAACGAGGAGCGCTACGTCGGCGAGGCGGTCGAAAGCATTCTTGAGCAGACTTTTGGAGACTTCGAATTTATCATTGTTGATGATGGCTCCATCGATCACACACCGGTGGTCTTGAAGGGTTACCACGACTCCCGCATGAAGGTCTATTATCAAGAGAACCGAGGGCAATCCTCGGCCCTCAATCGTGGAATTCGGCTTACGTCTGGCGATTATATTGCCCGCATGGATGCCGATGATATCTCGCTCCCTGAGAGACTTGAGCGGGAGGTCCTCTTTCTTGATACCTATCCAGAGGTTGCACTTGTCGGGACCTGGTGCGTGAAAATCGATGCCAGAACCGGCAGGCATTGGATCCAGTCCCTGCCTGAGGATGATGTATCCATCCGGCGGTTTATGACGGTCGATAATCCCTTCATCCACAGTTCGATCATGATCCGGAAGTCTGTCCTTGATGAGGTAGGTCTATACGATGAGGGGCTCATATGGCAGGACTATGATCTCTGGGTCAGAATCGCCAGAAATCATCGGATGGCGAATATCAGCGAGCCCCTGGTTATCAGACGAAAACACCCAGCAAGTCTGACATGGAGGGCGAGAAAAAGCAGAGAGTTTTGGGAACTGTTCATCATACAATGCAAGGCTGCTAAACAGTTAGGGCTCCGAGGTGAGGGCTTGACTGCCATGATCAAATCTCTGGCGAAAGCTGTGGGATATAAGATCCATGAACCCCAAAGCAGACAGGAATCCCCGGAGAGCCTATCACGACCATCTTCCTTACTCTAAGAATTTCTTCTGTAACTCCCGTATTCGCTGGCTGAAGACCCGGCAAATGTTAATAGAAATTTGAGGAAACTCCCTCATGATCTCCTCGAATTCGAGTTTTCCCAAAACCAGGAGTTTTGCATCCGTGTTGGTTTTGACAGTGGCCGACCTCGGTTTGTCTTCGAAAAGGGCCATCTCTCCGAAGTAATCGTCCTGGGTGATCGTGGCGATCAGCGTTTCATTTTCCGAACCGTACTTCCCAATAACCGAGACTTCTCCGGAAACGATCAGAAACATGGTGTCTCCCGATTCTCCCTCTTTGACAACAACTTCATCCTTCGGATAGTCTTTCTCTAAGGTCACTGAACTGATTGCTGCGAGTTCTCTCACTTGAAGGTCTGAAAAAACGTAGATCTTCTTCAAATGAATCATCTTGTCCATGGTTGAAAGCATGGTTTCTCCCTTTCCACTGGAATCGATGGCCCCTGTTTGTTCGAGAGCCTGTCTCGTTACTTCCCGCACCGGCACGTCAGGATCATCCCGAAGGGCCTGGATCTTTTCCGTGAAACCCTCCAATCGGTTCTCAGCGATCACATAAAGGGCGCACATTTGCGTCATCGGGTCTTCGCTTGCTAAAAAGCCTGACAAAAGGTCCGAAGGGTCGGACGGGACCTCTCGGGCAATACCAAATTGTTTCTGGCCGACTTTCAACTTCTCGGTTGGGGGGGTCTCGTCGACCAGGGGAATCAATAACCGAGAGAGCGCGGGGTGAACGCTATTTTCAAGGGCCTCTAAGGCATTGGCTTTCTCCCTGGCCTCGGCCTTCAACCCTCGATAGATGACCCTCATCTGACTGTCGCCCCCCTGGACCTCCAAGATCCGGAACACAGTAAAAATGGCATCGTCATTCTTGTCTTTTAGGTGCTGGATCAAGAGTTCAAGAGCATGTGTCTCCTCAAGGTTTCTAAGTCCTTGAGTGGCATAGATGTTTTCGTAAGCCGATCGGATTTCCCGATTGATGAATTCTGAAAACTCTACGTCCTTGACCTCAAGGTCTTGCAGGAGGCGGAGTACACCATTTTTGAGCTCCCGCTTTGGGGAATTGAGGGCTTTAAGAAGGAGGGGAACGGCTTGTTTACCGATTTGGTTGATTCTCCTGAACGCCGCGTCCCTGACCTCATTCGACTCATCTCCAAGCATTTCGATAGCCCGTGCTATGGTTGGCTCAAGATCGAGGGATAGAGCCGAAACTGCGGTGCTTCTCACTTCGAGACTGGGATTTTCGAGATACGGCAGGATTCGCTCATCTCTTTGAGGTAACCCAAGAGAACCAAGGGCTTCGAGGATCTTCGATTGGATTTTAGGATCTTTTTCGCTCTCGAGGATCGTATAAAGGCGGTCAGCAAGTCTCACCTCTCCTGTTCGCGCCACCGTCGTGACAGCCAAAAGGATGTCTTCAGGATCGCTTCTGTCCAGCCATTCTGAGAGGAGGGGATAGCCTTTGTCGGTCATTTCGGCATGGTAAAGCCCGACGATAGCCTCGGCTTGAAGGACCCGCTGGTCAATCTCGCACGCTCGCCTAAGAAAGTCGATGTTCTCGCGAGGGGCAAGCCTGCCAACCGTTCTGACCAGATGAGGCCGAAGATCTTCAGATGCCGTGTCAGCCATTTCAACGAGGGCGGAAACGGCAACAGACGTGTCCTCAGGTCGCAGCAGATTGAGCAGTTCAACCTGGATGGGTAGGTCTTTTTTCGGAAGGATCGATAGAATTGCCGCACCGAGCTCAGGATATTGCGCCTCCGATAAAATACGCCCACAAAGAACCGCTGCCGGACCTTTCTCCTGCTCGAGGCCTTCGAGAAGGCGGGTCCGTGTTTTTGTATCCTGAACGAGGACGGTAAGATCCACCTCCTCAAGTGCCTTGAGGTCGACCTGTTTCTCCAAGACAGTTTCGAGTAGGAAGGACGAATAGTTTCTTCTCAAGCGAAGGGTCGTAAATATCCATGCTCCCACGAAGATGAGCCCGAAGATCGAAAAGTAACTCGCATGGATAAAGGTCTTCAGTCCCAGCAGTATTAGAGATCCTACGAGGCTTCCTGCCCGTGCAGCCACCTGGAGAATCGGCCGGATCTTTGCCCTGAATTCATCTGGAAAAAGGTTGATGAGAATGTTGTTGGCCGGATTATGCATGGTTGTGGTGAGGACGCTGATGCTGATCCTCGCAAAGATGCCGATGAGAATATCAAAGCGAAACAGGAGCAAAGAAAAAACAAGGAAGAAGTTCCCAGGACGAAAAAGGAGGGCAGCGGGGATTCCCACCCGCGTATAAACCTTCCCGACAAACAAGAGAAGCACGAAGGCGATGATATTTAAGATCCCTCTGATGGCTGCATAAAACCCAATAAGTCCGCCCTCCGTGTCAAAGCTCTGGTCAAGGATCACGCTGTACTGGAAATCGAACATGGGGCCGATGATGTTCGGGAGAACCCTGATGGAGGCGAGGAGCAAAAAGAGCATCGAACCCTTGGCCAAAAGGGTCATCTCTTTGAGACCGGCGATCGGGGAGGACCAGCCCTTTTTCTCTTGGGCCTGAGCTCTCGGAGCGGCCATAGGGGCAGGGAAAAGCTGTCCAATCCGGCGGGTGGCCAGGGCTCCCAATAAGAGCAGTCCGGCGGAAATGAGGAGAAGATTGTCGAGAACCATTATCCGGCCCAAAAAGTTCGTCGAGAAACTTCCCAAAACACGCCCCAGAATTCCCCCTGCTGTGATCAGGGGAAAAATCCGTTTGGACTGTCGGGTGTCGAAAATATCGTTACAAATGTTCCAGAAGATGACGAGCATAATGCCGTTGAATTGCTGTCTGAAGATATACATGGCCGGATAGAGGAGGGAGATATCAAGGAGGATCAAGAAGCGGCAGAGGATCTCAATCGTGGCAAAGATGATGAAAACCCGAGCCAGGATGGTCGTGGCCGAGTACTTCCCGACCAATCCTCGGATGAGATCCATAGCAAAAAAAACGAGGATAGCATCGATGGCAAACATCTCCGGGAGGTATTCGACACCGAATCGCTTGATAAAGGCGGTGTCGGCGAAATTTGCAAAAAGCATTTCGCTAAAGAGAATCAAAAACATCAAACCGGTGACCCAGCCGAAAGCCCGGTTTTCGTCAGGATGGATATCGAAGAGCCTGCGCAGAATACCCGTGAGATTTTTCATCAGGTTTTTTTGAGTATTTTTGTTTGGCCGCGTTCGAAGCGGTGGTTATTCCTTGATGACATGCCCAAATCGAGCCTCAATCTCTTTCTTCAACGATTTCGCTCTCCGAAGATACATCATGGATTGAGACGGAGACTCGCCGGCATAATACTCCCCCTCCTGCTGGAAGAAATAGTATTTGTCAACCATGGTGATCAGTTCCCACTGCTCTTCGCCGCTGAGGTCATTGAACCCGTTTTCGTCTACCATTTCTTCGAGTGCCGGGTGGTCTTTGACCAGCTCCGCATATGTGACCTTGTCCGTCCGTGCAGGAGCGACCTTCTTCTCGCCCATAGCCGTTGTGGAAGTGTGAGCATAGAGCAAGGATAGGGCAACAGCCAGTAGCAGTGCTTTTCTCATTGACAATTCCTTTCTCGACCAGAATCAGAGAGATCACTACGGCCCTTCTTGGGCAGTAAGGCGCTTTTATTCTAACAGCAGGGCTCTTGAAAAATCAAACCATTTCTGGGGGCAGTTTGCCGAGGTTTGCAACTCCCATGTGGTCAAAGGGTATTTGCGCAAGCGCTTGCGTTGTCATGGACCCTTGACTTGGTGCAGATCCGGGAAAACTCAGGTAGACAATTCGGGATTTGCTCTTTTGGGAGAGGGAACCATCAGGCTTCGAATGAATTGCAAGCCGTGCCAAAATATGGCAATAATGAAGGAGAATTCGGCCCGCAGGGTGCATTTCGATGGAGCGAAATCCGGTCAATATCGTGGTTCATTATGACGAAATTGGTCTCAAGGGCAAAAACCGACCCCATTTTGAGCACCAGCTGATGAGAAATATCAGGCGGGCCTTCGAAGGACTCGGGGCGGTCAATACAGAGAGGCTCTATGGGAGAGTCTTGGTCAGCCTGAAGGCGAGGCCCCCATGGGATGAGGTGGCAGGAAGGATGGGTCGGGTCTTCGGGATTTCATATTTTGCAAGAGCCTATGAGAGCCCTTGCGATTTGAATGTCTTGAAGGCCCGTGTCAAGGAGCAACTCCCCAAGGATGAGTATGAGTCTTTTGCTATTGACACGAAAAGGAGCGACAAGGCATTTCCTCTCACCTCACCCGAGATAAACCGAGAACTGGGAAGTTTTGTCCAAATAGAGACCGGGAAGCCGGTCGATCTGGGCAATCCCGATCTCCGCGTATGCGTTGAGTGGCTCCATGACCGGGTCCTCTTTTTCTTTAAGAGGGTTCCGGGACCTGGTGGATTGCCCGTCGGCGTAAGCGGGAAGGTTGTCGGGTTGATCTCCGGCGGAATCGATTCCCCTGTGGCCATCTATCTGATGATGAAGCGCGGCTGCGGCGTGGTTTTTGTTCATTTTCATAGTTTCCCCTTCACTGATCGAGCGTCTCAGCGGAAGGTCACCGAGCTTGCGAGAGAGCTGAGCCATTTCCGCCAAATGTCGAAACTTTACTTCGTCCCTTTCGCTGACCTCCAGAGAGAAGTGGCAAGTCGCACACCAGCTTCCTATCGGATTATCCTTTACCGAAGATTCATGCTCCGACTTGCAGAAGCGATTGCCAGAAGGGAGCGGGCCAAAGCCGTCATCACGGGTGATTCTTTGAGCCAGGTATCTTCTCAGACGCTTTCGAATCTGACCACTGTCGAAGAGGCGATCACCATACCTGTCATCCGACCGTTGATCGGGCTGGACAAGAAGGAGATTATCAGCTTGGCCCAAAAAATTCATACCTATCCGATTTCGATTCAACCTCATGACGATTGCTGTCAATTCTTGATGCCAAGACAGCCATTCACCCGATCAACTTCTGAGGAACTTGAAGAGGTCGAAAAAGATTTGGACATTAGGGGTTTACTTGATCGGACTTTGGCACAGGCAGAATGCCACAACCTCCCCCGCTAATCCTCAAGAATCGCTTCGCCTGAATCGTCCGGTAACGACCCATGCGTCTCGAGTTGCAAAACCCTACTGGAGTTTCCTGACTTTTCTGATCTATTCGAGAGGCAAGTGGCCCAGACCCCTTTGAGCGTTCCTGCAAATGTTTTTTGCTCATAAATCTTAGGCGAAGCGCAAGATCGGCGCCTTCAACTGTCTGAGCCCGAAGGGCGAGTTTTGAAGGTGCCTGGAGCGAGCCTTAGATTTATCAAAAAACCTTTGGGAACCAGCGAAAAGGGAGTCGGGCACTTGCGTAATTCGAAAACAGAATTAAGTTCCGACTACTTGCATAGCTACATACCTGGTTTTTGAGGAAACTCCAGAAACCCTATGCTTGACAAAGAGGTGCTTTTCTCTAAGAATAGACAATGCCAAAGGTCGTATGAGTCGAGTCACGAGGGTTATCCCCTGTGTGGGGGGGTATCGAAGGACCAACTGGACTCCCGAGGTGGCGAGATGAGCGTGAATGAGGTCGAGTATTTTGAAATCTTCCACGAGGTAACCAGAGCCGTTCTCTCGGTGCTCAACGTCAAAGTAGTCCTCCATCTGATTGCTAAGCGAGTTGTGTCGCCTATTGATGCGAAAGCGAGTGCGCTCATGCTTCTGAATGAAGAAACACGCCAGCTCGAATTAGTGGCTTCACACCGTCTCAGTCAGAAGTATCTTGAAAAGGGCCCTGTAGATGCGGATAAAAGCATTGCTGAGGCCCTAATGGGCAGACCGGTATGGGTCGAGTATGCACCAACGGACCCAAGGATTCAGTATAGGGATGAGGCGAGACAAGAGGGCGTTGCATCGATCCTCTCTGTGCCCATGCTGGTTAGGGGTCGGGCCATCGGGGTTCTGAGAATCTATACTGATCATCCGAGAAAATTTACAGACACCGAGCTGGAGCTGGTATCGGCCATCGCCGAGATTGGAGCCCTTGCCATTGAGAATGCAAGGATTTTTGAGGCCAGGGGTGAGGAGCTTTCAAGATTATTGAAGGCAGGCGGTTTGGAATATGAGTCAGAGTTTACCCCGGCCAAGTATCGGGTCAAGGCTGTCTCGGAAACTGAAATTGACCAGGAGAGATCCTACCAGTACTTTCGGACCCTTCATCGGCTGACCAAAACGATTGCATCGTCCATCGAAATGGAAAAGACCCTGGCAGGAGTTGTCCAGGAAATTGCGAAGGCNNGGCTTAAGCCAGGTTTATCTCTCTAAAGGGCCTCTCAGCATCGATAAATCGATTCCCGAGGCCTTGAAGGGAGAAACCGTCTTCATCCCTGATACTCGGAGAGATCCCCGGATTCAATATCCAGAGGCGGCCGAGAAGGAGGGTATTATGTCGATGCTGTCCGTGCCCATATCGGTCAAAGAGAGGGTGCGGGGGGTCCTCCGGTTGTACTCATCCAATTCCACGCCCTTCCGTATCGAAGAGATCCAGTTTGCCAAGGTCCTGGCCGAGGTCGGTGGCATTGGAATCGTGAATGCAAAGCTTTATCAGGAGAGAACGAGTGACATCGACTTCTGGAAGGCAACCCTGGAATATCTCGGCATTCAATTCTGAGACTCTCCCTTACTCACCTCCGTAACATTCCATAGGTTTCGAAGGGTCAGATGATGGGGTGAAAAAAGTCTCAGCTGCTATGCAAAAATTTCTAGGCCCTTCCCTTTTTTTGACAGCACATAGCCTCATTTTACTGATCCTTTTGGCATCGAATTCGCAAGATGTCCTCCCGTTCCGAAAAAGCCAAACCATCCGTGAGGGTGGGACGGAAAGCCAACGGGTCTCACGACCAGCCAGTCATTGAGACGGCCGGGTTGCCGGGATAAGCAGATAACGTTTGCGCCCACACTGAAATGAACCAGGCACAACCTGCCTGTTTGAAGCAGGGCATCAGAGCGGGGCGAAAACAAGCCGGCTTTCCGAATGCTTTTCGGAAGAGCCGGTTTTTTTTGAGGTCGAAACAGAGCAGAGGGGAGAACGATGACAATGGGTTACAGATTTCGGAGTTTTTTGGTGCGAATCATGGAGAGGTCGGGGGTAGGAAGGAGGAAACTATTTCGGTTCTTGTTTTTCTCTCTTCTCATCCTTGTTTTACCCACAGTAACTCTCGCAGCAGACATTGATATCTACAGCAACGACAGTGGAGTGGAGCCCAATATCTTGGTCATCTTTGACAACTCCGCGAGTATGAATGAATCGATAACGAGTGCCGCCTATGAGCCGAGTGAAACCTATGCAGGTACCTATGAAACGACCAAGGTCTACTATCGGTGGAAGGGTTCCTGGGACAATGTCTTTCGTGATTCGGTGGGTGAAATCACCTGTGATGATGCCAGAACAGCCCTACAAACCGAAGGCTTCTTTAACGGGAAGAATCCGATTTGACACGACCTGTGGTGGGAGCCGGACCCGGTACCTGAGAACAGGCAATTACCTCAATTTTCTTGCAACAAATCCTCCCAACAGCCGCACCAAGCTAGGCGTGGCCAAAGGGACCATTCAAAGCTATATCAATACGACCTA
>WVXP01000138.1:0-4869 GCA_011773445.1 Pseudomonadota bacterium
AAATACCTGACGAGCAATGGTTTGAGGAAAACATTGGCTGCGAGAATGCTTGCCCGGTCAACACTCATGCCCCGGCATATATCGCTGCCATCATGAGCGGAAATTTTGATAAGGCCTTTGACATCAACAGGGGAGATAACCTCTTTCCTGCCATACTCGGACGAATCTGTGTTCACCCTTGCGAGGAGAAGTGTCGGAGGGGAATTCGGTTTGACCGTCCCATATCCATCTGTTCTTTGAAACGCGCCAGCACTGACTTCAGAGTTCAGCCAACGAAAAGGCAGGAGTTAGATGAGATCCGGAGCAAAACGAAGAGGGACCAGAAGGTTGCCATCATAGGGGCCGGACCTTCGGGGCTTGCGGCGGCTAACGATGTGGCCAGAATGGGATATCACGTGACCGTCTACGAATCTCTCCCCGTTAAAGGGGGGATGCTCACTGCGGGGATTCCTCCCTATCGCCTTCCTCGGCAGGTAGTAGAAGAAGCCTTTGAGGAGCTGAAGTACCTGGGCGTTGAGATTCATACCCATACACCCATCGGCCAGGAAATCAAACTGGAGGACCTGAAAAGGGACTATAACGCCGTCTACATCGCCGCAGGCGCCCACAAGGCGGATAGGCTGGAAATACAGGGTGAGGATCTTAAGGGAGTTATCCACGGGGTGACCTTCATGCGCCAGGTCAACTTGGAGGAGAAAGATCTCAAAATAGGGAAACGAATCGCTGTCATTGGCGGTGGCAACACGGCCATTGATACCGCGAGATCATCCCTTCGATTGGGAGCCGAAAAGGTTTATATCTTCTATCGGAGAACCAGGGCAGAAATGCCCGTCGATGAAAGAGAGCTGGAAGAGGCCGAGCTTGAAGGGGTCGAGGTGAACTACCTCACTTCTCCTATCGAAATTTTTTCCCACGACGGCAAAAGTGTAAGCGGTATTGGATGCGTCCGAAACAGGCTGGGAGAACCGGACGACTCCGGTCGAAGACGGCCTATCCCCATTGAGGGATCTGAATTTGCGGTTCCGGTTGACGTGGTCATACCCGCTGTGAGCCAGTCCCCTGATATCTCATTTCTCCCCGAGGAGATCGGCCTTGAGATGTCCAAGTGGGCCCGTTTGGTGGTTGACCCTGACACTTTTCAGACCAACATCCCCGGGATCTTCGCGGGCGGAGATTTTGTGACGGGTCCCAGGGACGTCATCAGGGTCATCGCGGATGGGAGGAGGGCAGCCGTTTCCATTGATCTTTTTCTATCCGATAAGAAAACAGCTCGAAAGAAACAGGCCTTCTTCACTCCGGTGGAAGAAATAGACATCGAGCGAAACCTGGAGAGAATCCCCCGGCATAGAATGCTGACTCTCCCCGCAGGGAGAAGGGATTCCCTTCACGAGGAGGTCGATCTAGGATTCTCCAGAGGGGAGGCGGTTGAAGAGGCTAAACGGTGTTTCCAATGCCATATTTTCACGATCTTTGATCGGAAGAAATGTATCCTCTGTGGGGGGTGTGTGGACGTCTGCCCGCGATACTGTTTCAGGATGGTCAAATTGGATGAGATCGAGGGGGATCGACATCTCGAACAACTGGTGGAGGGCTGCTTCGGGGTCTCTCTGGAAAGGATAAGGAACGAAAGGGGGGTACGACTGGAGTCGGGTACTGCCATGATCAAGGACGAATCCATGTGTATCCAGTGCGGTCTCTGTGCCAGGCGATGTCCCACAGGTGCCATTTCAATGGAGATGTTTCATCGCGGAACCACTCTATACGAGGATTAATCGCGTCGTGAATATTCTCAATGCTGTCTAGTTCTTCGGTTTCTAACAGGCCCTGCAAAGGGGGAAAAAATGATTGAGAGGTTAACGCAATCCAGGATCTTCAAATCGATCATCAGAAGCGGACTGCCTGATACCCCGCTCAAGAAATCGATGGTCATGTTTAACAACTTCGTCCTCCACATCTTTCCGGTGAAGATCAAAAGGCATGGGATCAAATTTAGCTTTACCTACTGCATGGGGGGTATCTCCTTTCTCCTTTTCGTCATTCTCACAATCACCGGGGTCCTCCTGATGTTCCTCTACGCACCGACCGTCGAGAGGGCTTACCACGACATGAAATTTCTATCCACAGGCGTTTACAATGGCCAGATATTGAGGAATCTCCACCGATGGGCAGCCCATGCCATGATCGTAACGGTCTTTCTCCATATGATCCGGGTATTCTACACCCGATCCTACCGTCCTCCGAGGGAGTTTAACTGGGTGGTTGGGGTCATTCTCTTCGTCTTGACCTTGGCTCTGAGTTACACCGGCTATCTCCTCCCGTGGGACCAGTTGGCCTACTGGGGGATTACCGTCGGGACAACAATTGCAGGCTATACGCCCCTCATTGGAGATGAAGTTCGCTTCTTTATGCTCGGGGCGGACGAGGTGGGACAACCCGCCTTACTCAGGTTCTATGTCATGCATTGTATCGTTGTGCCCCTTTTGGCGGCTGGTTTTATGGCGATTCATTTCTGGAGAATCCGAAAAGATGGGGGAATCTCGGACCCATTATGAGTTTGGAGGTTAACCATGGCCGAAGAAACAACGGAGAAAAAAGAGGGGGTCTTTGAAAAAGCCCCTGATAAGACTTATGGCTTGATGGAACTTGTTGAGGGAACATCTCCCCTGGTAGAAAAGAAGCCCGAAGATCTGGTCGACACATGGCCTCACTACATCGTTCCCATGACGCTTTGTATTCTCGCCGTAACCTTAGTCTTATTGATTTTCTCCTGGCTTTTTAATGCCCCCCTGGAAGAGATGGCAAATCCCCTGATCACACCTAATCCGGGGAAGGCCCCGTGGTACTTTACAGGTATTCAGGAGCTCATCCATTACCGGTGGGCTCCTCCCGCTGTGATGGGAGTAATCATTCCAGTCATCATCGTCATTTGGCTCTTTCTTATTCCTTATATCGATATCAAGGAGAAGAGAACCGTTCTCGTCATCCTCTTTATCCTTTTTGTCTTCGGGGCCGTCCTGCTGATCGTTATCGGCTCCTTATTCCGGGGTGAGAACTGGGGGTTCGTCGTGCCCTGGGGATAGTGGCCAGGTGTGAACCGTATCTTTGAAGATGTAATAAAACCGAAAGAGGAAAAGAATGACCGAAGAAGAAAAAGGGTTATCTAGAAGAAAGATGATCGGCTATGGGTGGATCGCAGCAACTGCCATCGTCATAGGGGAATTGATTGGAGGAACCCTCGCCTTTCTATGGCCCAAAGTCAGAGGGGGAAAGGCCGAAAAGCTCCTGATCGCCGGTAAAGTTGATGATTTCCCAGTGGGGAAAGTCGTTCTTTTCAGGAAGGAAAAGGTCTTTATCAATCGGATGGATAAAGGGTTCCTCGCCTTCTCGGCGATATGCACGCATCTTCGCTGTATCGTCCGCTGGACCGAGGCAAAGAACGTGTTTGAGTGTCCCTGCCATGGTGCCAAGTTCAATGCCGTTGGAGAGGTTTTAGAGGGTCCACCCCCCAGGCCAATGGATATCTATCCTATCGAGATCGTAGAGGACAAAATCGTCGTCGATACAAATAGGGCCATCCAGCGAAAGAAATTCAATCGGTCTCAACTGGTATCGGCATAGGGAGAGGAACGATGGAGAAACAGATTACCTGGTGTTTCCTGCTAACTGCGGCCATCGCCATATTTATGACCATTTACTGGATCTTCGAACCCTCTCGGCTGAAGGCCACTACCGAAAAGATGAGACTGGAAGCGGTGGAAAGGGGAAGGCCACTCTATTTGACCCATTGCGCCGATTGTCATGGAAAAAATGGCGAAGGGTCTAAGACGGTTTCGCCCATAAACTCAAAAGGGTTCCTTGAAGAGGTCGACGATGCGGTGATCTATAAAATGATCGAACGAGGAATTCCCCAAACCGGGATGGCACCGTTGGGTGACACTGAAGGCGGTCCCCTGAACAAGGAACAGATTGAAAATATCGTGACCTTGATTCGAGATTGGGAGGAGACAGCGCCCCTTTTGGAGGAGGCTCCGGGGGAAAAAGCGGTGCTCGGAGGGGTGGCCTACGTGGGATCTCAGGACTGCGTCGACTGCCACGAAGGCATGAACGAAGAGTATATCAATGCATGGCGGGATTCGCCGATGACAACCATGGCCTATCTCAGGATCAAGGATGACCCTGATAAAGAGCGGTGCTATCCATGCCACACCACTGGTTATGACCCCCAAACCGGGGCCTTTGCCGAGAGAAATATTGGGTGCGAGGCCTGCCATGGACCGGGCGAGAAATACCAGGCCATGATGATGGGAGCCGAGGCCGAAAAGGGCGGGGAGATTGCCACAGAGAACGCACAGAAATCGTGCGGAAAATGCCATAATCCGCACATTCCCAAAAACATTCATGCCGAATTGGCCCGAAAGGGTTAATTGGAGAACTTTTTCACGGTTTTTTCGAAACAAAAGGCGTCGTTCACCGGGGGCAGGGATGAATCCTCGCCCCTTTTATTTATCGGGTTACCGTGAATAGGAATGAGTCCTCTTGCTTGGCTCCCTTGCTCTCGTGTTGACCCTCTCGGGGCTCACAGGGTAATCAAAAAAAGGATCAAGGTCAAAGGACAAATGAGAGAAGACCCAGAGGTGCAAATCGATCATCCTTTAACCTTTCGCCTTTAACCTTGTGTTCGAAACGTGGGTGCACTCATGAGCCGCAAAGATAGCCTGAGAGCCACAGCTTTCAGCATGAACGCTTCAGCAAACGTCCCTCAGGCACATGAGCGTCTACAAAACTGAGGAAACTCTAAAAAATTCTTTGGAGTTTCCTCAAAAACCAGGTATGTAGCTATGCAAGTAGTCGGAACTTCATTCTGTTTTC
>WVXP01000138.1:4935-18248 GCA_011773445.1 Pseudomonadota bacterium
GCCTAAGGTTTATGAGCAAAAAACATTTGAAGGAACGCTCAAAGGGGTCTGGACCACTTGCCTCTCGCATAGATCAGAAAAATCAGGAAACTCCAGAAAGCTTTGTCTTGACATGAGTCAGAAATCTGTTATGCTGTCCCTTCACAAACGAGAGAAATAGTTCTCCCGAAGAGGTGACCGAAGAATCCGATTTCGGAATGACTCGAGAGAGTGTGCAAGGGGATTTCAATCCAACAAAAGAACGGAGTGTGGTCATGAGAAGAAAAATTGGACTAATTTTCGTGCCGCTTTTTCTCCTCGGTTGTGCCATGGTCTCGAGCCAGATAGCGGGTGGAAAGATTGTCCTGAGATCTGAAACCCCGGCCAAGGAGGGTTACGCGGGGCCTCAGAAATGTGCGGAGTGTCATCAGGCAATATACAATGACTATAGAGCGACGGCCCATCCTTACAAGCTTCGTCCTGCAGAGGAAGCTCGCCTCGTTGGACTCCCCTTACCCGACGGATACACATGGGATGATGTTAGCTACGTGATCGGTGGCCGTCGCTGGAAATCAAGATATGTCGGCACGGATGGCTATATCATTACCATGACGGGCAAAAACCGTGACGTTAAGGGCAAGAACCAGTTCAACTTGGCCACAGGTGAGTGGGTCGATTATCATCCCGGCGAGAAGAAGCCCTACAACTGCGGAAAGTGCCATACATCCGGGTACTCTGAAGAGGGACACCAGGACGGCCTTGAGGGAATAATCGGCACCTGGGCGTTTCCAGGCGTCTCCTGTGAAGAGTGCCACGGCCCGGGAAAAGCCCACGCTGCGGCTCCGGCCAAAACAAATATCAAGAAAGACACTTCTTCCGCCGCGTGCGGGAAGTGCCACATTCGCGGGGACAAGGACAAGATTCCGGCCAGCAAGGGCTTCATCCGGCATCACGAGCAGTACAACGAGCTTTTGGCAAGCCCCCACAGGGATATGCAGTGTGTCGATTGCCATGACCCCCACAAGCCCCTTCGGACTGCAATCATTGCTGACTGTGCCAGCTGTCACAGCGACATTGCAGCCCAATACAAGGGGAGCAAAATGGAGCGGGTTGGAAAGACCTGTGAGGACTGTCATATGCCTATGGCCACAAAATCAGCCGTTTCGACAGCAAAGTGGCAGGGTGACGTGAGGACGCACCTGTTTCGGATCAATTCAGATCCCAACGCCAAGATGTTCACCGACGATGGCAAGTGGGCCAAGGGCTACCTGACTCTGGAGTTTTCGTGCTTGAAGTGTCACCTCGACCGTGATACGGCTTGGGCAGCCCAGTATGCCAAGCGGGCCCATGTCATCGGGAAGTGATTGAATCATCCACCCTGAACATCGATGACCAAAAAAGAAAGCGGGATTTTTCCCCGCTTTCTTTTTTGCTTTAAACACCCTTCCTTCAGTTTTGATCCAGTGCGGTCTACTTCCGGGGATACATGTCTCCTGCAACTTCAACAATCATCGGCTGAGAACCAATCACCTGAGGAAGGTACTGATAGAGGGTTTTTGCCTCGACCGTGAGCTTTCTTTTCCAATCCTTGATCAGATTTGGATAGGGAATCGAAAAAGAGAAAGGAACCTCCCTGACTTCTTTGGGACCGATTCGATTGTCATAATAGACCCGGGAGGCCTTCAGCATGATCTCGTGGTCCCTCCCCAGGATTTGTTTGTTCTCATCCATGAGAACTTTCTCAAAGGCCTTATCACTCTCAAGATAGAACCTTCCCGATCGATCCCTCACCGAGACCCTCAAGATGAGCTGTCTTGACGGGGTTCCGGTCGGGATCTTGTGACCCGAGTTAACATTGGTCACATGGACTGTGACAAACAGAGACTCGTCCTCTTGAATGACGTTCTTGATTTCGACCTTCATGGCTGAGCGAATCTGATCAATGCTGTGCCCCCCCGCCAGGTTATGGAGGTTAACCTTACGCTTGGAGCGCTTTACATCTTCCGAAACGATCTTCTTCTCAGGCTCGACCGGCATATGGCAATCCTGGCACTGGACATCATCAGCGGCATAAGAACTCTCTTTCCACTCTTGGTACGTTCCGATAAGGACAACACCGTTTTGACCCGTGAGTTGATGACATCCGGCGCAGAGTTCAGACTTTTTGAAGAAGTCCTTTTTTTCTGTATCATGGGCCGGCGAGTGGGAGTTGGTATAGGGACCCGTCTTCTTAACCCCCGGTTGGCTGTTAAGAGGCGCATCACGACGGCCGAGGTCGATATCTTGCACCGTGTGGCAGAAGTCGCAAGTCACACCGGCCCCGACGATGTCTCTCTTGACATCGAGGTCCTCAGGAATCCGGCTTGTCGGATCATGGCAACGGAGGCAGTACGCCGTTGCCTCACCCTCGGTTTCAAAGAAGGCCTGGAGAAAACTCGCCCGAAAAATCGGGTCGGAATAAGCCTGAGCGTGCATCCCATTTGCCCACATGCCGTGAATGTCCGCATGACATGAAGCACAAACAGTCGAAGGCTCGTAGGGCGATTGATTCTCCCCCGCCCAGGCGACTCCTGATACCAGCAACCCGATCCCTACTAGTGTGGCAACGAAAGCCAGGCAGATGATTTCTCTCTCGTTCCTCATAGCTTCCTCCCTGAACGTTCACTCTCAATGTTGTCAGCGTCGAGGCTAATTTGACTTGCGACAGGAGAATACGTTATTGGTGACGATATCGGAAAGTTGACTTTCTCGGAATTCAAGCCTTTTCTGATGTCGTCACCCTTTCACCCGATACACAGAGTACCGCATGATGCAACAGGATAAGGAGAACGCGCGAAACAATCTCGAGCTCCGGAGCCTTCGTGGAATGGCCTGCTCTCATTGCCGTTTGGCGTGAGAATCGAGGGGAGACCTCTCTAGACCTTTCAGGCTGATTGTGAGATACTCGCCCTTGTTAATTCCTCGACCTCTTTACATGGCCTCACAAAACGTGAAGCAATCGGAGAATATAAATTATTATGAGATTCTGCATTTTTTGTCAACCATGCGGGAGCAAAATGGACGGCGGCTCGTAAAAGAGATTGCGGATTTTTTCACATTCTGTTATAAATATTTTTCGGTGCAAATCATTCCAAAAGCAAATTCCCATAACTTCCGCCCGATTGGTCAGTCACAGCAAGACCAACAATTTCTCTAATGGAGGCAGGTATGACGGCTGAAATCAAAGAGGGAAGAAGATCTTTTTTGAATCTTATCCTTGCGGGGGCTCTCGTGGTAGGCCTTGGCGTGGTGGTTAACACGATTTTCAAATTTCTCTGGCCCACCGAGGAAGTTATTGGCGGCGGCGGATCGGCTGGAGCCACCACTCTGCCCTTGGCCGAGGTTCCGGTAGGAGGGGCCAAGACAGTTCGGCATCAGGGAAAACCTTACGTGGTCGTACGTACACCGAGCGGCATCCACGCCATCAATGCAATCTGCACCCACTTGGGGTGTGTGGTTTACTGGGACGCCCAGCTCAAGAAACTCGCTTGCCCCTGTCATACAGCGTTTTTCGACTTGAACGGAACCATTATTACCGGACCGGCTCCTAGCCCCTTGGCAACGACCACGGTGAAAATCGCTGGCGATCAGATTATCATTGGCTAGTTGCAGGGATCACCACCAGCTCAAACTATTTTCGGAGGTTTGGAATGGCAGAAGAGAACAAAAAACCGAAACCGATTGATGAAGAACTCGAAAGACGCACCCTAGTTCGTGAATTTGTGAACCTTTTCACCCTTTTCACGGGCGTCTTATACGGAGAGTTGGACGAGCGATTGGGGGTCATGGAGGCGGTCAAAAAGAATCTCACAAAGCCCGTTCCTCTCCACGTCAATTGGACATTCTGTTTTGGTGGCATCTCCTTTTTCCTATTCCTGGTTCTCGTCGTAACTGGAATTCTTCTGATGATTTACTACCGCCCGACAACCGGAGAAGCTTACGAAAGCGTGGTCGTCATCACCAACATCGTTCCCTATGGGTGGCTCATCCGCGGACTCCACCGTTGGGCAGCTGACCTGATGGTTTTGATGGTTATACTCCACATGATAAGGGTCTTCGTTTACGGTGCTTACAAGCCGCCAAGGGATTTCAATTGGGTGGTTGGCGTCATCCTGCTGATACTGACCTTGGCATTCGGTTTTTCCGGTTATCTCCTTCCCTGGAACCAGGTTTCCTATTGGGCCACGACGGTTGTCACCGATGCCACAGGGGCGCTCCCCTTAATCGGGGAACCCCTGAAGTTTTTCGTGCGTGGTGGACCTGAAGTGTCGCAAATGACTTTGAGTCGCTTTTTTACCCTCCATGTCGTCGTTCTACCGGCGGTGACAGTCGTTTTTCTGTTCCTTCACTTCGGAATGTTGAGAAAACAGGGGATATCAGGGCCCCTCTGAGGAGGGGAACTTAAAAGAATCTTTTCCGCTAATGGACTCCGACCTGAATCTTTTTGAGAAGGGGAGATTACGCAATGGAAGAAAAAGAAAGTTCTGGTAAAGCGATCCCTTTTTTTCCTCATCACTTCCTTAAGGAAGTGATCGTCATGTGCATCATCATGGCTGTTCTCAGCATTCTGGCCACCTTTTTCCCGGGTCATATGGAAGAGCCAGCGGATCCTTTTGTCACACCCACCCATTTAAAACCCGAATGGTATTTTCTTGCCAACTACAAGTTCCTTCAGATGGCAGAATATCTCGATTTTCTTGGATCCTGGGCCCCGAAGCTGATCGGAATCCTAGCCCAGATGTTCGTGGTCTTGGTCTTGATGTTCTTCCCCTTTTTCGACAAGAATCCGGAACGGCATCCCAGGAGAAGGCCGGTCATGATTTTTGTCGGTTTAGTTTCCATCATCATTTATGGAATACTGGTCTATCTGGGGTACGTGAAATGACCGAGGGAAACAAAACGCTGAGGCCCAGCACTCCAAGGTGAAATGTGACACTATCATGCGATCTTTGAGGAGGCGGAAAATATGAGAAAAAGGAATCGGGTATGGAAGGCGGTAACGTTTCTTCCCTTTATCCTGTTTCTGATCATAGGTGCCAGTATGGGTCACGCAGAAGAAGCAAGGGTAAAAGAGAGCTCTTGTGTCCGTTGCCACACCGATCTTGGTGGTGTGTATGCCGAGCCGATCACAGGCTTACAGGAAAGCGTCCATGCCGAACAGGAGGTGGCCTGCCATGACTGCCATGGGGGGGACCCTACCTCTTTTGATGAAGACGAGGCCCATTCGACGACAAAAGATTTTGTTGGAAGACCGTCCTTTGAGGAGATCCCAGAATTCTGTGCTCGATGCCATTCTGATTCCAACAGGATGAAGCGCTATAATTTGAGGACGGACCAGCTAGACCTTTACAAGACCAGCCACCATGGTCAGCTGCTATATGAAAAGAAAGATCCCAACACGGCCACCTGTGTCAGCTGCCATGGGGTCCATGAGATCAAGAGCAGTGATAACCCACTCTCCATGGTTTTCAAGGCCAACATTCCAGAGACCTGTGCGCAATGCCACTCCGATTCTGGGAGGATGGAAAAGTACAAGACTTCAGTCGATCAGTACGATCAGTACGTTCGGAGTGCCCACGGGAAGATGCTCCTGGAGAAAGGTGATCCCCGGGCACCGACCTGTTCAGACTGCCACGGTGTTCACAGCGCTAGTCCCCCGGGGTACAAGGATATCGCTGCCACGTGCGAGATGTGCCATGGCGCAATTGCCAAACTCTTCAAGGAAAGCCCACACTATTACGAGCAGACGAGCGAGGAGGCGGCTCGGTGCGTGGACTGTCATGGAGACCACAATGTGTCTCATGCCACGACTGTTTTGTACGATGGAGAGGATGAGGGGCATTGTGGCAGTTGTCACGAGCCCGATTCCAAGCAGGCTCGTCTCGCTCAACTCATTAAGGGGCGAGTTGAAGCCGGCATCAATGAAGTGGAGAATGCCCAAAACATGTTGAAACAGGTGACTGGATCCGGGAAAAACCTAGAAAAACTCGAAGAGGCTTTTGAGACTGCTCAATCGGAGTTGATCAAAGCCAGGGCGGCCACACATACCCTTTCCATGGACCAAATCAATGAACATATCGGTCTCGTTATCGAGGAGGGAAAAAAGGTTGAGCAAGCTTCTGCAGGGATTGTCAAGGAACTCTCTGGAAGGCGGAAGGGAGCCATATTCGTTCTGACAATACTCGGCGTCATCATCGCGCTTGTCTACGTCAAGATCCGGACGTTGGAAATGCCTCGTGAATAAGAAAGGGGTCAAATCACGGATCCGGGAGTTACTTAAAGAAGGGGGCGGGAAACGACCTCGCCTTCGTTTTTTGCCCAGTACAGTGCTTCCACCCGCTTAAAAAACCCTTTATCACAGACCGATTCTATCGACCTTGACATCCGTCCTCCACTCTCATAGGATTCTTGAACAATTCTCGTATGGTTATGAAAAATCCCAAGGAAATCATACCCGATGCCCATCAGTCGATGGTCAAGGAATTGGTGGATGGTTTCGTCCACGAAGTGAAGAACCCCTTGACGAGTATCGGAGTCGCCCTAAGAGCCCTGAGGGAAAAGACGCCCCAGGGAGATCCGAACAGGCAACTTTTGGAACAGATGGATGAACAGGTCGGGACCATTAATCGGGCTTTGTCGGACCTCCTGGATTTCACTCGGCTTTCACCTCCAGAGGCCATGCCCACCGGCATAAACAATGTCCTCGACCAGGTTCTAGACAGAATTAGGTCGGAGTGCGGACGCCGGGCAGTCAAGGTAGAAAAGCATCTCACAGACAACCTTCACCCGATCGAGATTGACGGCAGGCAGACTGAGCTGGCCTTTCTTCATCTCTTGCTAGATATGCTCGAGGCCATGCCCAATGGAGGGGATCTGGTGATTCGAAGCGGATTGGATCCTGATGGGCAAATCGTCGTGGAAATGGAAGATACGGGTTTTTCCATTCAGGACATCCATCTGGAAAGGCTTTTCAAACCTTTTCTCTCTACCAGAGGAAGGGGAGCCGGGATTGGGCTCTCTATGGCCAAGAGGATCATTGAGCTGAATCGTGGTCTCATAAGGGCCCAAAAAAGAGGGGAGGAGGGGATGACCTTCAGCATTGTTTTTCCTTCCCCTTGAATCCCCTCGGCATTTTACGGGGTCAGGACATGCCAACAGAGACCGTCCTTATTGTTGAAGACGACATCTTGCTGAATCGCTCGGTACAAGAGAAGCTCAGCGGGGAGGGCTACAAAGTTCTCTCTGCCGGAACGGGCGAGGAGGCTCTGGAGAGAATCGGCGAGGAACTACCCGATTTGATGCTTCTGGATATCATGCTCCCGGGGATCGATGGCGTTGAAGTCCTGAAAAGAATGAGGGACCTGACCAAAGAGGTGGTCGTGATTGTCCTGACAGCCTCAGAAGTGGTTCAAACTGCCGTCGAGGCCATGAAGTTGGGTGCCTATGATTACATTTCAAAGCCCTTCGACGTGGATGGCGTCCTAATCACGATTGAGAATGCCCTGGAGAGTACGAGGCTGAAAAGGGAAGTCGCTCTCATTCGCAGCCAGCAACGGCAGCTTTACGGCTTCGGTAATATCATCGGGACGAGTCCCCCCATGCAGGAGGTCTATGAGAGAATCTCCAAGGTCATCGAAATGGATGTAAAAACCGTCCTCATACTCGGAGAAACCGGAACCGGTAAAGACCTGGCTGCCAGAACAATTCATTATCAGAGTTCTCGCCATGGTCACTCTTTTGTCGAAGTCAACTGTATGAACATTTCAGACAATATCTTGGAGAGTGAACTTTTCGGCCACGAGAGAGGAGCCTTTACCGATGCCAAGGAGCTAAAAAGAGGACTCTTTGAGCACGCCCAAGGCGGCACGGTCCTGTTAGATGAAATTGGCCATATGCCCCATCATCTGCAGGGGAAACTCCTCAGAGTCATCGAGGAACGGAAGTTCCGGCGTGTCGGCGGGGTCAAAGACTTCGATGCCGACGTGCTTCTCATTGCCGCCACGAATAGAGATTTGTGGAAAGCTGTGGAAAATGGTGATTTTCGAGAGGACCTTTTTTATCGAATAAAGCTCGTTCCCATTTATATGCCCTCTCTGAGGGAAAGAAAAGAGGACCTGCCTCTGCTGATCAAATACCTCCTTCAGACAGCCAATCGTGAGTTCAAGAGAAACGTACAGGGGATTTCTGGTGAGGCTGAAGAACTACTGGCTCAGTATGATTGGCCTGGAAACGTCCGGGAACTCAAGAACGTCATTGAAAGAG
Source organism: Pseudomonadota bacterium (assembly GCA_011773445.1). Classification (GTDB taxonomy): domain Bacteria; phylum Desulfobacterota; class BSN033; order WVXP01; family WVXP01; genus WVXP01. The sequence goes on from WVXP01000138.1 coordinate 13,216, forward strand.
CCGTCATTTTGGGCGATGAAGACCAGATCCTGGTGAAGCACTTGCCCAGGGAGATCGCCAAAAACGGGACAGACGCTGCCCTGACATTTAGGCTGCCCGAAAGAGGCTTATCCCTGGCACAGGTCGAAAAAGAGTTTATCGATCAGGCCTTGAAAATAGCGAAAGGAAATCAGGTGCAGGCAGCGAGGCTGCTTGGCATTACCAGGCATGCCCTCAGACATCGAATGAAAAAATATGACATCCGCCTATCCGAGCTTAAAAGACCATAACGGGATTAAGAGCCGCTGTCTCAGTATTCTCTTTGTTGTGGCGGCGTGAGGCTCCCCGTCCCACGTCGGCAGAAATCATTGGAAGCTGAAAAACAGTAATTTCCCTCGCCCCGGATAACAATAAAAGCCCGGCAGGTCTGTAAGAGACTGCCGGGCTTTATCGAGTCGGCTCCACACCCTTTCAGGCTAAGGGGCAACAGGAGTGAGTGTCGAGAAGTCTGTGGTGAGCACTACGGTCCGTGAGGATCCAAGCACCCCATTGCTGAAGCTGGGGTTGTGGACGCCGAAACTCCCGTCGTTTTCGACCAGGAGAATGTTCCATCCGGCCTTGAGGATCACGACGCCCTCATTGTAGTTACTGAAGAGGTTGTTCGCAGAATCGAATGGTACCCCGGCATCACCTATGGTTACACGCCTCAATTGAACGCTAAAGGTTTCTACACCCACGGTGACGTCCATGGCCTGGCGGCCGCGGGACGAGCCGAAATTGTCGACGCTCACAGTGGAACCCAGTGGAATAGTTATAAGTTGGGCCGGTGGAGTTGAGCTATTCCAGAGGGTAACGGGGGTACTTGCGAGTTGAGCGTTCATGAGATCGGTAATTGCCGATTCGGTCTCATCGATGAGGGCGTCAACCTCTGATTCGGTGGCCGCCTGGAGGGATTCTCCATCGACGGAGGTGTGGCAGTTCGAGCAGATATCGATGCTCGCAAAAAAGGTGTGGTTGGCGCCACCCTGGTTGTAGGAAAGGAGTTCAGGCGGAGGGGTCTCCTCCATGTGGCACTTGACGCAGGTGTCCTCGATCAAGGAGTGAGCACCTCTCACACCCACAGAAACGAAGAAAGCGTTCTGACCCATCACGATATCGCCCTGTGACGACCCGTGGGGTGCCCTGCCATCCTCAAAGGGAATACTGTCTGCAACCGCGTCATTGTAGAGGCCCCGCCTGCTGTTGTGGCAGGTGATACAGAGGGCTCCATTGCCCATGCCTGTGGCTACAAATCCTGCTGGGAGGACCGGTGTGTCACCGAAGATCCGGACGGTGGCGTCTGTGCCCGTTCCGGTGGTGGTACCGATGTTGTGGGGGTCGTGGCACGTCACGCAGGTCTGGGGCTGGACCGTATCGGCAGTCCAGTAGATGGCCTCATTTTCCTCCGTTCCCGGATCGGGATCCACGATGTCCCCCGGGTCCCCGGCTACCAGCTGGGGCAACCAGGTCAGGAACCCCTGCCCGGTGTGGCAGCGGGAGCAGGATGCACTGTCGCCTTCATCGATTGCAAGTTCAAAATTTGAGTGGCGAGACAGCTGCCACTGCTGGTAGCGGGCATGGCGGAGGGGTTCACCGTGGCAGACGGCGCAGACGTTGGAGGCGAGGCTTACGCGGGCATCTCCATCCGTGATGTCTTCATCCGCGTGGGCACCGCTCTGGGGGCCGTGGCAGTTCTCGCACTGGATATTGGCGAGCCGGGCCGTGGCAGGGAAATCGGCCAGCATGGTGGTCCAGTTGTCATCGGGGTTGTTGAGCAGGCCGGCGTCCAGGAATGCGGCATAATCGGGAGCGTCGTCTATACCACCGTTAGCCACCTCGGGGTCGAAACCCACGGTGTGGCAGGGAAAGCATCTCTCCCCGTAGTGGGTGCTCGTGTTGAGATTAACGGTGAAGATCTCCGCGTGACCGGTTTCCGCCCAGGGGGTGAACGCATCAGGGGCTGTCACACCGTCGTGACAGGAGGTGCAGCCCGGATCTGAGACAGGCCTTCCGCCCGCGTCCTGACCGGTAATGACTCCCGTCCAGGAACCAGCGGCAAAGACATCGATCGCGACAGTGGATGCAGCACCTTCGTCGGTTACAGTGAGCCTGTACGTTCCTGCTATATCGGGTGTGAAGGACGGGTTCTGGATTGCACCATCATCCAACGTCGCAGTCGAACCGGAAGGCGGTGTGAGAGCCCAATCGTAAGCGGTCTGAACTTTCCCGTGGAGTAGTACTGGAATCCCTACCGGCACGTTCTCAATGCCGGGGGCGATTTTCCAGGGGAGTTCGGTGTGGATCTCCACCGTATCTGAATATGAGCCCGAGTCAGTGGTTACGGTGAGTTTCAGGGTTACCAGCCCGGCCTCTTCCAGTGAAAAGGGGTCGATCCCCACGACCTGGAACCGGTCCTGAAGGCCTCCGACGAAACCTCCCTCGGGGAGTTTAATATTGGGTGGCAGGTCATCCTCTGAAATCGGGGGCTCCTCCAGCACCGTGATAAGCTCATCCCTATAAGCGTTCAATCCCGGAAGGGTCACCGTCGGGGTGAGGGTGTCCTCTCCCGTAATCGTCACAGCCACACTGTTGGACGGTGCCCAGAGGATAGTCTCCACGTTTGAGTCGTCCAGTATTTCGATAGTGCCAACGGGGAATACATCCTCTGTGGGCTTAGCGTCACTAATGTCTGATCCTGCATTCACGACCACCGGGCTATCGGGCACGAGCGCCACATCCTTTGTGACCGTCAGCCCGGCGACGAGTGTGACTGACTCTGTATGATCCGTAAAGCTGTTTTTCGAGTAGGTTACAATGTAGCTTCCAATTGGAAGGGTAGCGGAATAGTTCCCGCTCGCATCGGTTGTGATGGTTAGACCCTCGATCGCCGGGTCCGTTGTCACGTCAGCCCCGTCAACCGGTGTTCCTGTCACGCTATTGGTTACGGCTCCTGAAAGCGTCCCGTTGGATCCACCTCCGCTGATGATTATGGTTTCGTCGTCATCTCCACAGCCGATCAGAAGAAATGAGGCAAATATGATCGCGGAGACCAGTCCAGCATATTTGCCCTTTCTTAAAGGTTTTTTGACTTTCATATGGTCCTCCGTTATTCTTGAGATTTTCACAATACTCCTCCTTTCTTTTAGGCTTGAAGATACAGAATTTTACCTCATCGACTCGGGACGGCGTCATATGACCGACCCGGCCCTCATCAGGTTAAGCCGTGTTTCATAGATGGTGTTTATTTCCCCTTTCAAACACCGGGGCCCACCTCTACGGTAGAGGCAGCACCAACTGGTTGGCGCCATAATTTCTGGCTGGATCCGTCCCCACCGGCCTGTTGTCCAATTGAACCTGGGTGGCATCACCCAGGGACTCAAGGGAGTCGACCAGAACCTGGATTGTATAGGGAGGGTTGTGGATATTGGTACCCCCTTTAAACCCACCCCCGGGGAGCGGCGAGAACTGCTTGACCGTCTTGACCACCATGTTGAGGTTAAAGGCAGCAGCCAGGTTCTCATTGGTCCAGTCGGACGGCGTTGTCGAGGAGCCATCTGCCTTGAAGAAATAGGGGTACCTGTTGGCGTTGTAAAGAAATCCCTCGTCTTCCAGCGCCGTTTTCAGTGCCCCCAGAAGCCCATCGAGGGGTGCTCCATTCGCATCCAAATCAAACCCGCCGATCTCCTCGGCAACCCCGTCGACGAACCCATTGCCATCGTAATCCAAATTACTCTGTGTGAAGGTTCTGAAATCTGCCACAGGCTTTGCCACCCCGCCGTGGCATCCAACTACGTTACAGGCGGCAACATTCTCTTGGCCATCATCCGAGACCATCTTCCATGTGTGCCCGCCCTCGGTACCGGTATTGGCGTTGTTCATGTGACAGCCGATACAGTTGCCGTCGGCAAGCTCGTTATGGGCAAAGTCCCGGGTGTAGAGGCGGTTGGTATACTCATACCCGTTTCGGCCCCAGAGGATGGCGCCGGCTGCCAGATAGTGATCGTTTTCAAAACGCCTCCCAGAGTCATCGGCGGCCAGGCCGAATTTCGTCGTGTTGAGAACGAGCCCACTCGATCTTCCCTGGTGGCAGAGCACGCACATGATGGAGTTTCCGATCGTTTGCGGGATATCGCTCTCGTCCAGGAACTTAAAGACGCGGTTTACCGACTCCAGGCTCGTATTGAAGGAGAGCGCCTCGGGGAGGCGAACGTGCTTGGTCGTGGTCACGTCACCCAGGGCGTTCGTTTTTGTGGCTGTTTCCTGGTGAGGGTCGTGGCAGGTTGTACATTCCGCAGTGGCGTTCTCCTCGACCGTGATGGCTGCCGGGGTAAGAATCGTGTTTTCGATATAGCTTAAGGACCCGATTCCATTGTGGCATTGAAAGCATCTGAAATTACCGTCCGAGCTGTTGCTCATGGGTATGGGATAGGTGCTCAAATGTCGTCCAGGAGGGGGCGCCTCGTCACTAAACTCGAGCCATGCTGGGGCCAGCTCATCAGCATGCCCCGAAACCTCCCACTGAGAATAGATCTCCTTGTGACTTGCCGAGATGGCCGAATTACTCTCGTGGCAGGGCTGGCAGACGGTATCCTGGTAACTCAGCCCGATGGGTCCAAGGCCAAAATGAAGCCCCCCGGGTCCGTGACAGGCTTCGCACTGAACGCCTTCGAGCGTCGAAGTGGTGTTATGACATTCAAGGCACACAGGATCATTCTGACTCGACGAGGGCAAATTGGAATAGGCCACAGCATGGGGAGTGTCCAACCAGGTGTTGAAGTTGCTTTCGTGACATTCCCCGCATGTTGCTGCTCCCACAAATTCGGCTTCCGTTCCGGTATCGACTGCTACATCTTTCCCCCCTCCGTCGCAACCAGCTAGAACGAGGAGAGAAAACCCCAGCAGGAATCCAAGGCTTAGGAGTTTAATCCTAGATTTACTCATTACCCTAACCTCCTAGCGCGGAATGGTTTGATGGCATTCCAGGCACACCCTGCCATCAGAGGCACGTCTGACAT
>WVXP01000137.1:0-17452 GCA_011773445.1 Pseudomonadota bacterium
GCTAACCCTTTCCTTATTTTTATCGGAGTCATTTTCCTACCTCTCTTTTTCAAGAGAAAAATTGCTTTTCTTGGATACTCACACCTGTCTCTGCTGGAAGCCGACGGAGGATCGAGACTTTGGAAAAATCTGGCACCCTTTCTATCCGCCATAATCATAGCCCTTTTGATGCTCGGACTCGCTCGGCCGCAGTGGCAAAAGGCCCTCAAACAAGAGAGATTTCTCGCCCGGGACATCATCCTCGTCATGGATCTTTCTTACAGTATGGAAAACACCTTTAATTGGACGGGCGGGCCACGGAAGATCGAAGTGGCAAAGGAGGCAGCTCTCGAATTCATTCAGAAACGGGAAAACGACAGAATCGGCCTTCTGGTCTTCGGAGATGAAACCTTTGGAAGCTGGCCTCTGACAAAGGACTTGGAGTTGATCTCCAAAAAGGTAAGCCGCCTCGGGATGACCTTCTACGGCGGAACGAATTTGGCAGAACCCTTTGTGAGAACTGTGGAGCACTTCCGGGAGATGGGACAATCGACGAATCGCATTCTGGTTTTTCTCTCGGACGGGGAGGCGAGAATTGATGACCGAAGGAAGGCAACGATCATTGAAGAGTTGAGAAGGATGGACGTTCATCTCTATCTCGTCGGAATCAGTTTGAGACAAGAGAACAGTGACATTCTCGAGATCGTGGAGCGAGTCGGGGGACGATTCATTGACGCTGGATCGCCAGGCGAGCTGACTGCCGCCTTCGAAGCCATTGACCGTCTCGAACCAAGCATCGTTGAAATTGAGGTCCAAGGAGAAGTTCAGGAACTTTATCCCATACCTGTCCTCATAGCCTTGTGTCTTATGTTTATCCTGACTCTGTTGCGCAATACCCTATTCATCGAACTGTGTTAGGAGGTCTATCATGAGGGTTCTCAGATATATCCGGCCAATCCGGCTTTACTTAATGATCTTAGGAGGCCTATGTGTAGCCTATGGCATCTACCAAAAATACTGGTATTCGGACTTAATTGGGGAAGCGGTCAAAGCTATAGAGACGAATCGATTGGACGAACAGAAGCTGGAGAAGGCAAGAGATAGCCTCTTCGGGTCGGAGGATCTGATTCTTTACAATATGGGAGTTAGGGCCTATCGGGCCGACAATCTGAAAAAAGCAAGCGAACATTTCTTCAACGTCATTCGCAAGAGCGGGAATCCCTCTCTGAAGCAGCGCGCCTATTATAACCTCGGAAACATATTGGTAAAGCTCGAACTGCCAAAAAAAGCAGCCGAAATGTATCGAGAGTCCCTTCGACTCGACCCGAATGATTGGGAATGCAAATATAACCTCGAGAGACTCTACGTTTTCTATCCCATGGCGTTTCCTGATGAAAGCGGCAAGGCCTCTCTCAACCAGCAGCCGGGAGACGACGAAGGGGACAAAAACCAGAAGGGTCGCCAAGGCGCCGATCAACCAGATATCTAGGAGAGTTATGTCGATCGAGTTTCTCAATCCCAAGGCATTTTGGGCTACTGTGGCCGTTCCTCTGGTCCTCGTAGCTATCGTATGGGGACTACGCCGACGGGAGACCATTCTGAATGAATTTGGCCGGGTGGACCTGCTCAAGCAGTTTTCCCGGTTTTCTCTCAACCGGAAGATTTTCTTGAGAGGACTTCCAACAATTCTCTGCTTTACGTTAATGATTGTAGCCGTTGCACGGCCCATCCTCTTGGGAAATTTCAAAAAGATCATGAAAGGGACCCTCGACGTGGTCGCTATTCTGGATGTGTCCAAGAGCATGGCAGCCGAAGATTCCGGCCCAGAGATCTCTCGGGTTGACCTGGCAAAAGATGCACTTCTCGGGTGCATGTCGGAGCTAGCCGGAAACAGGCTTGGCATTGTGACTTTTGCCGGTGCGAGTTTCCCTCAAGCAGAGCTCACCGAAGATTTCCAGGCCTTGAGATTTGTGCTGAAGAACTGGATCGGTGTCGATTCGGCTCCTTCGCAGGGCTCGAGTATCGGGAAGGCCTTGCAAGAGGCCGCCGATCTCTTTGAGAACAATGACAAGAGGAAACTCATCCTCTTGTTCTCTGACGGCGGCCATGTTCGCCCAGAAAAGCTGGAAGGAATCCTCACAGACGTCAGCGCCAAAGATATCACGGTCGTCTCGGTGGCAATTGGCACCATAGAAGGCGCCAGGATTCCCGTATACGAAAACGGTCGGTTTAAGGAATGGTTTAAGATCGATGGAAAGGAAGTGACTACGCAACTCAACGAAGAAATCCTGAGAGAAATATCCCAGGCTACAGGGGGGAAGTATATCCCCCTAGGTGCAGAGCGAGAAATACAGGACGTTTTGAAGGACCCCGGAGTGGTGGGCCAAAAGGCCCTTTCCGGGGGAAAAGAGATATTTCAAATCCCCCTTGCCCTTTCCATTGTTTTCCTTTTTGGCGGGATGTATTTGGAGCGGCGAAGTGCGTAATACGGAATCCTCTTTTGCAATCTTAGTTTTGCCCAAGACTGCGACTCGTTCGCGTACAGTTCGCTATGTATCATGTACAACATATTAAACAAAGCGGACTTTCTCAAATATAGAAACTTCGAGGTGGTTAAAGGATTTTGTCGATGCAACAAAAGAACAACATTAGAGGACAACAGCTATGATCGATTTTGGAAATTTCATTAATATTCTTCAGGAGACTCCGAACCCTTGGTTCATAATCTTGGCGTTAATAATCTGGGTTGTCGCTCGCTTGATTCTCAGTAGTGATATTGATTTGAGAATTAGGAGAAAAAACCGAGATAAATAATTCCTTCGTCTGAAACCACAACTGGGCCTGAATACAACGAACCTACTCCTCCAGTCACGGCCTACTCGGCAACAGAGTCTGAGTTTCCAATAAAGGAGGGCCAACGGATGAAAGATATGATTAGAGCCGAATTGATAGACATTCACGAGGTGACTAGGATATTCGGTCTATCCATTGAGGCCGTGAGGAAATATAAGGCACTTGGCTTGATTGAGCCCATTAAGAGGGACGGGAGAAAGGATCTATACAACGAGGAAGAAATATTTAGAACCAAGAATCTGATCAAATCATACAAACAAGAGGGTAAGTCGCTTAGAGAAATTGAAAAGATAGTTAGGAAACTTAGAGAAATAGAATACTCCGAAGAACAATTTGCTGGTTCTGGAAATACGAAGAAAATACTAATCATCGAAGACGATGATCTTTTAGTGAATCTTTTGGAAGAGCAGCTCACGGCTCGTTTTCCTGAAAATGAGCTGAGAATATACAACGCTAAGGACGGTCTCACAGGAATCGAACGTGCCAGAAGAATTAAACCTGACCTTATAATACTAGATCTCGTTCTTCCCAACATTGAAGGGAAAAAAGTTCACCAAATCCTGACAAGGGAACGAAACACTTGTAATTTGAAGTTTCTCATCTTGTCAGGATGTTTAATATACGAACCGCAGAACGCGAAATTCATAAAGAAGCCATTTGACATGGATGAATTATTGGACAACGTGGAAATCCTAATAGGGTTGCATACGGAGAAAACCGAGTCCGTTTGATTCTGGGGGAAAGATGGGGGAATTTGATGCGTAGTCAACCTGCCAGCAAAGATATTTCACAAAATATCATCCAGGAAACCGATGCTCGACTGGAAGAAGTTGAATATCCTCGGTTTTCTTTGCCGGCCTCCTCCTTGTTAAAGAAGAAGGTTAAGGAGCATATCCATCAATTAGTGTCAGAGTCGGTTAGGGTCTCCAAACGTCACCAGGCAGACACCGTCTCCGCAGCGGATGTTGAACATGCAAACGGTTATCTTCTGTACAGTACAAGTAGGCCATTCTTTAGACGTATTGGAATGCTAGGAGGTATTCTACTGGGAGTATCACTCACGAACACCGGGGAGATGATCGTTTCGGGGTGTTACTCACATGAAGGAATATTGGTCTGGGTAATTTGTGGCATTATTGGTACTTTTCTTATCGCCAAGGAATAACATGCTTACTAACGCGTTGTCATTTGTTCCTCTGAAGGGAAGGGAGAGGGAGGCTTACTTGACAGGCCTGTGGATTTGGGATAGAAGTACTCAAGAAGATTCGCTGGGGGAGCCGAAAGGCTGAGAAATTCGCAATTTGCTGAGAGCCAAAGCTCTCGGATAGTGAATGACCCCTTGAACCTGTCCGGGTAATTCCGGCGAAGGGAAGGCGGCCATAGATGGTTGAAAAGCCGTAATTCTGAAATATGGAATTACGGCTTATTTTTTCTGATCTCGCTATACCTGGTTTTTGGTGGACATTGAAACAATGGATTTACCACAGAGACGCGGAGGACAGGGAGGAGGCATACTTTTTTGCCCGATCTGGACATGTGGATCGGGCAAAAAGGGTCAGCCTTTCGGACGCCCCCAGTCGCCAAGCAACAGAAGTAGCTGGAACGTAAAGCACTTCCTTGATAGAACTAGGCCTTCCGCCGAAGGCGGGGACATCTCTTCATTGGGCGGTATCCCCGTCCAATGAAAAATATCTTTTCCTCGGTGTTCTCCGTGTCTCCGTGGTTATATCACTTCACCTTTGCTACAAAAGGCCAACAACATCAGGAGGCCTACAAATGAAAAGGATTTTGGCCATAGCCGGTTCCGATCCTGGGGGAGGAGCGGGAATTCAGGCGGATTTGAAGGCGATCACGGTCCTGGGTGGATACGGAATGAGTGTCATCACCGCTCTAACAGCCCAGAATACCGTGGGGGTCCAGGCTATTTTCGAGTTGCCCCTCGACTTTATCGAAAAGCAGATCGATTCGGTAATCTCTGACATCGGCGTGGACGCTGTCAAGACTGGAATGCTCTCCAGTTCTGAAATTGTGGCCCTTGTAGCGAGGAAGATCAAACAGTATCGTCTGAGGCGGGTCGTTATTGATCCGGTGATGGTCGCAAAAAGCGGAGATCCCTTACTCAGGGACGAGGCCCGAAGGACCTTAGAGGAGCAATTGATTCCCCTTGCCCTTGTCGTGACCCCAAACCTCCATGAAGCGACGGTGCTTGTCGGGTTTGAGGTCCACAACCGGGAGTCAATGAGGGAGGCGGCCATGAAAATCCACGAAATGGGTGCCCGAAACGTGGTGATCAAGGGGGGGCACCTCGAGAGGGAGAGCATCGATATTCTCTTTGACGGGAAAAATTTCCGCGAATACCAAATCCCGAGGATCGAGACCGAAAACACCCACGGGACGGGTTGCACGTTTGCTTCTGCGATTGCCACAGAGCTGGCTAAGGGGAAGTCTGTTCATGAAGCTGTCAGTCGGGCGAAATCCTTTATGACAACTGCGATCAGATTTTCCCTCGCTCTGGGCAAAGGACACGGTCCAACGAATCCATACGCACTGATTGCTCGGGAAACCGAGCGTTATCGTGTTCTTGAACGCTTGAAGACGGCTTTTGACACGTTAAGAGAAAAGGCGATTGGCGATCTGATACCTGAGGTCCAGTCCAACTTGGGCTACGCTCTGCCCTATGCAGAAACCAGCGAGGACGTGGCCGCCTTTCCAGGACGAATCACGAGGTTGGGAGATTCCGTTGTAACGATCACGGCGCCTTGTTTTGGAGCATCCCGTCATGTTGCGAAAATCATAATCACTCTCATGAGGCATAATCCAGAATTCCGGGCGGTGATGAACATCCGCTTCTCAGAAAAGATCGTTACCGCCTGTGAACATGCCGGCCTGCGGGTGAAGAGTTTCGACCGGGCTCAGGAACCCACGAATGTCAAGGAGAGAGAGGGATCTTCCCTGGAATGGGGGACCGAGGTTGCTTTGAGGGAGGGTGAAATTCCAGATGTGATTTTTGATAGAGGAGATGTAGGTAAGGAACCCATGGTGAGGGTCATTGGAAAAGATCCAGACGAGGTCGTTAGAAAGGTTTTGCGAATGAGGAGGTACGTTCGAGAATAGGAACGCCACCGCGAGAGCGAGAAAACGAAGGGATATGAGTGTCCAATCAAAAGATTCAAAATTGTCATGAAACATCATAAGGTTACAAACTTCTCGCTTTGAAAACTCAGGAAACTCCACGCATAAACCTGTTGACAAAAAAGACGATAAATTATTTAATTGCACAGCTTTAACTCGGAAAAGGGGTATAACCATCGACGAGAATCGAATGTTGGAAGTAAAATCCTTGCAGAAGAACTTTGGGGGCCTCAAGGCGATTGACAACTGCAGCCTTGAGGTCGGCAAGGAAGCGATTAGCGGTCTGATCGGACCGAATGGAGCGGGTAAGACGACCCTGTTCAATGTCTTGACAGGGTTCCATAAACCCGATGGCGGAGAGATTCTTTTCAAAGGTGAACGGATCACTGGACTTCCGCCCCACAAGGTTTTTCGAAAAAAGATCTGTCGCACCTTCCAGATCACCCGGGAGTTCGGTCAGATGACGGTTCTCGAAAACTTGATGCTGGTCCCAGATGACCAAGGTGGGGAAAGAATCTGGAATAACTGGTTTCGGCCGGGAATCGTCAAAAAGCAGGAGCGTAGAATAAGAGATAAGGCCCTAGATGTCTTGGAATTTGTGGAGTTAATAGAACTGAAAGACGAGTATGCAGGTAACCTTTCAGGTGGTCAGAAGAAACTCCTCGAACTGGCCAAGACGATGATGGCGGATCCGGAGTTGATCCTTCTTGATGAGCCCGGAGCCGGCGTGAATCGGACGCTGATGAGGAAACTGGCCGACAATATCAGAGAGCTCTGTGCAGAGAAAGGAATTACCTTTCTCATCATCGAGCATGACATGGATCTGGTCATGAATCTCTGTAATCCTGTTATTGTGATGAGTGAGGGAAAGAAGCTGGCCGAGGGAACTCCCGATGAGATTCGATCCAATGAAGAGGTCTTGGAGGCATATCTGGGAGGCCAATATCGATGAAGGTTTTGGAGACAAAGAATCTTGTTTCCGGCTACGGTGAGACCGATATCCTCCATGACGTTTCAATAGAATTAAAGGAGAAGGAAATCGTCTCCATTATTGGACCAAATGGAGCGGGTAAGTCTACGCTTCTGAAGACTATTTTTGGCCTTTTGAGGCCCAGGGGTGGCGTGGTTGAATTAATTGGTGCAGAGGTGACCGGGCTCAGTCCGGATCGGATCGTCCGGAAGGGGATGAGCTATGTCCCGCAGGTGGACAATGTGTTCCCCTCACTGACAATTCAAGAAAATCTCGAGATGGGTGCCTTTATCAGGACGGATGACTACGGAGATAAGCTTGAAGAGGTATACGAATTGTTTCCCCTTCTCCAGGAACGGAAGAACGATAAGGTGGGGAAACTCTCCGGAGGCCAGCGACAGATGATTGCCATGGGGAGGGCATTGATGCTCGATCCCAGGGTTCTTCTGTTAGACGAACCCTCGGCCAGTCTGGCCCCGATTCTCGTCGGAATGATTTTCGAGAAGATTATCGATATCAATAAGACGGGCGTTGCCATCATGGTGGTGGAACAGAATGCCCGGGAGACCCTGAAGATTTCCGACCGTGGGTATGTCCTGGCCATGGGGCGAAAGGTCTTCGAGGATACGGGGAAGGCCATACTGGAGAACAAAGAGGTTGGCAAGCTCTACCTAGGGGGGTAAAAGGTGGTCGAACTGATCGTATACGGGATTGTCCTCGGGGCCATCATTGCGTTGGGATCCATCGGCCTGACTCTGGTATACGGGATCGTGAGATTTGCCAACTTCGCGCACGGTGATCTGATGACGGCCGGGGCTTATGTCGCGCTATTTTTGGTCACCGGTCTTTCTGCCTGGCTTGGCATTCCTGATACGACTTTTGGCTCTCTTTCGTTTGGGTGGAGAATGGCTCTTGCTTTTCCCATTGCCATGCTCTGTGTGGCCGGCGTTTCTATCCTCCTCGATCGTATCTTGTATCGGCCCCTCCGCGCAAAACGGAGCCATCCAGTCATCATGGCCATGTCGGCCCTAGGGGCCGCCTTTATCGTTCGAATGATCGTCCTTATCCTTTGGGGAGCGGATTACCGGTTCTACCGTCCCGGAGTGATGCGTCCGGCTATTTTACTTCCCCTCGGGGTCAAGATCAGACCCGATCAGATCCTTCTGCTATTGGTGGTTTTCTCCTTGGTGATCCTTCTCTACCTCTTTCTTCAGCGGAGCAAGATGGGAAAGGCCATGCGCGCCACGGCTGATAACATGGAGCTTGCCCGAGTCAGTGGGATTGACACTGAAAGGGTGATCATATGGACGTGGGGTATTGGAGGAGCTCTCGCCGGAGCCGGTGGTATACTCTACGGGATCGACGTCCAATTGCACGGGGGCATGGGGTTTAACCTTCTCTTGCCCATGTTTGCAGCCACCATTCTGGGAGGGATCGGCAATGTGTATGGGGCCCTTGTGGGGGGCTTGGTCATGGGGATTGCCCAGCAGGTGTCCACCGCCTATCTGTTACCGACCTATAAACCCGCAGTTGCCTTTATCGTCATGATCTTAATCCTCTTGATCAGACCTCAGGGGATATTCGGAGGAGGACGTTCCTGATGGAGATCGGAGGGATCATCGCCTATCTGGTTTCCCTGGCCATTATGGCTGGGATTTTTGCCGTATTTGCCTTAGGCTTGAATATCCAGTGCGGGTACACCGGCCTCGTCAATTTTGGAATTGCTGGCTTTTTCTGCGTTGGGGCGTATGTCTCAGCCATGATTACGACCCCAATGCCAACAGGACTCTATGCCCAGTATGTGAAGCAGCTTTTCGGCTTCAATCTTCCCTTTGTCATCGGCCTCTTGGGGGCTGCCTTGGTGTGCGGGATTATCGCCTATCTCATCGGATACCCTACGCTTCGGCTACGGGAAGATTATCTGGCCATTGCCACGATTGGCATTGCGGAGACCCTTCGGCTTGTTTTCAACAACGAACACTGGTTGGCAAACGGTCCTAGGGGATTGATGGGGCTTCCTCAGCCCCTTCACTGGTTGGTCGAGCCGAGACATTACAATTACATCTATCTGGTCATCGTGTCGGTCGTCATGGTCGTCATTTACATCGCCATAGAGCGGGTAATCCGATCACCCTGGGGGCGGGTGCTCCGGGCCATTCGAGAGGATGAGTACTCTTCTGCGATGAGCGGGAAAGACATCTTCTCCTTTAAGATGCAATCCCTCATCTTCGGGTCGATGATCATGGGGGTGGGGGGGGCGCTTTATGCCCACTATACCAAAGCGATCTCCCCGGATGTGTTCACCCCTCTTTATGGGACGTTTATCATCTGGGTCATGCTGATGGCAGGCGGAAGCGGCAACAACAAGGGGGCAGTCGTCGGTGCCTTTGTCGTTTGGTTCATCTGGACTCTGGCAAAGTTCCTGACCGATTTTCTTCCGTACGCACTGAAGGCGAGGGCTCCTTATATTCGCTTTTTGATCATCATGATCCTCCTGGAGGTCATCCTCATCTACCGACCGCAGGGTCTCATGGGAGAGGAGAAGAGGGTATCGAAGATGATGGATTGAGGTGATGCTGTCCTCTTGCGGCTTTAAGAGAAAAAAGGGGATCCTGCCGTGACAGGATCCCCCTCTTGATCTGACAGATAGGGCACTTTATATGGGCGGGATGTCAACTTCTATACTGATGGTAACCATATTCCCTTTCCGAAATCTCCAGATCTCAATCGGCGTAATAACATCACCGACGTCGTCGAAATCAACCGATCCGGCAGCCCCCTCGTAGTTGATCTGCTTTCCCTGATCGAGGAGTTCAAAGGCCTTTTTGAATTCTCCGGGGATGATGACCTCTCCTGGCGGGTTGGCGACAAAACGGAGCTTGTCCCGGACATTCGTAGCCGTCATTGGAAGACCCTTTGACTTGGCGGCATAAGCGGCAAGACCGATCACCGCCGTGGCGTCATAGGCATTGGAGATAAACGGGAGAGGCGGCAGTGACCCGTATTCGTCCCGATAGTCAGCGTTAAAGACGATGAAGGAGTTCGTCAGAGACGCGCCGGGAGCGGTCCCCCATCTTCCTTCAACGTTTTTCTCTCCGACAGCCTTTATGATGTCAAAGGATTTGGTGCCATCACAGTAGAGGAAGTTCCGGAATTTGAAGAATTCGATGGCCTCCTTGATATAGACCTGGGCATGCGCCGGGTAGCTGAAGGCACAGATAATATCGGGATTCCCCTTGAGGAGCTTTTTCAATTCCGCCGTATAGGACTCGGCAGCCTTTTCGTCATGGGGTACCATGGAAGTGATTCTGCCCCGTCTTTTCTCATAAGACTTTTTGAACTGCTCCGCAAGGCCCTGGCCGTAAGGGTTGTTAACATAAAGGACTGCGGCCCTATTGCTGAAGCCTGCAGCCAGCTTACCTGCGATCACTCCCTGAAGGGCATCCGATGGGCAGGTCCGGAAGAGAAAATCTTTACCCTGGTCGGCCGGTAGTACCGTGATAAGGGGCGAAGTGGAAGCTGGCGAGATTTGGATGACCCCGCTCGGGATCGTCACCGACTCGGCCACTGGTACGGTGACACCACTTGCGAGGGCACCGACGATGGCAACGACTCGGTCCACCTCGACCAGTTTTTTCGCCGCATTCGTGGCTGGAATGGCAGAGGTTTCGCTGTCTTCATGGAACAACCTGATGTCTAACCCTGCCGCCTTCAGCTGTTTTGCAGCGAGTTCAGTTCCGTTTTTGAGATTGGGACCAAATTCCTTCAATGGGCCGGTCTGGGAAAGAAGCGTGCCCACCCTCAGCTCTTGCGCAAAGGCCCCTGAGGCCAGCGCAAATGCAAAAACACATACAATCATCAGTGCAAAAATCCTTTTCATGATAACCCTCCCTTCTTTATTTACATTTCCTTACCACACCTATATCTCACGATCACCCCCTTTCCTTTCAGAAATGGCTCAGCCAGTAAGAAACCTTTTTCTTTTTAACTCAAAACTTTTTCTTTTGTCAACAAAATATCTACTGAATATTCTGAGCCTTGGCATTCTCCGAACAGGCTGTCAGGCAAATCCCTCTGAGGTNNCGCCAGGGTGACCGAATTCTGGTTGGAACCATCACCGGCCGTTCCTATATTGACTTCAAGCCCGCAGTGGATGTGGAGATTCCAAAGAAATCGATCTGGCTTAATCGGATTCAGTTTGAAAGAAAGCTGACTCAGACGAAAGAGAAAATCCGTGAAGAGGTCGACCTGCTTCTCTCTGAGAAGCGAGGAACCCCGCGGACCGAGATCTTGAACTCTCTGAACATTGCCGATACGATCTTCCATAATGAGAAGCGCAGAAAGGTTCTGGTCATCCTGTCAGATATGATTCAAGATTCTCAAGAATATAACTTTGAAAAGATTAGTGTAACCAATGACTATATCAACCGTATTATCCGATATCGACGGCAGCATGACCTGATTCCGAATCTCAAGGATGTGAAGGTCTATGTAGCCGGGGCCAGTGGTGCGGATCCCGATAAATTTCGATCTGTAGAGAGATTTTGGGCCCGCTACTTTGAAAAAACGGGAGCCGATTTCTCCCAGCATCGTTACGGCCATTCTCTCATCGACTTTGAGAAAGCATCCTAGAAAAAGGGTCGAATCGTTCGAGCCATAGAGCCTGTGCGCCATCTGATCTGGCAGGCAGGCCCGAACCCTGTCCATCCTGCCTTTTTCAGCCAAGGTCTCTCAGGGCTGTAAGGGTCCACAAAACTGAGTAAACACCCGCAGAACTTTTTCGAGTTTTCTGAGTTCTCAAAGCAAGGAATTTGTAACCTTCTGGTGTTTCACGACATTTTGAATCTTTTGATGGGGCCCTCATATCCCTTCGCTCCCTTGCTCTCGCGTTGACCCTCTTCCCGCCGTTGGCGAGTCAGGTGGGGACGGGCTGTTGCCCAAATCCCTTTTCTCGACTTTTGTCTGATGAAAGTGGAAAAGGAGCGCTCTTCGCTGCTCAAAAGCTTTTCTGGGTGCTGTCAGTTGTCGGTTGTCAGTAGTCAGTTGTAACGATCAATTCACGTCATTGGATTGAAAATCAAATTCCCTGGGCCCGTTACTCGAATAGCCGTGGAAGTGCAAATCTTAGTCCTTATACGACGAACCACGGACAACGGACTACGAACACCGACTTTTGGTTCAGAGCTTCCTTCCCCACTTTCTGGTGAAATACTCTAAACATCAGAAGGTTGGAAATTCCTTGCTTTGAAAACTCAGGAAACTCCTCGAACCTGTCGGTTGCCTCGATCCAATTTTTTGGTATACTTCGATGTTCTCAAAGAAACAAAAGTAGGGGGATACCCGGTGAAAAAGACCTTTTCAATAGCCAAGGCTGAAAGAATCGAGGAGCTTCCGCCTTATCTTTTTGCTGAGCTTGATCGGAAAAAAGAAGAGATGTTACGAAAGGGGGTTGATGTTATCGACCTCGGGATCGGGGACCCCGATTTGCCAACACCTCCCGGTATCGTCGAAACGATGAGAGGATCAATCGGGGACCCTTCGACGCATCGGTACCCCTCGTATCGGGGTATGCCAGAATTCAGAGAAGCAGTCGCCCAGTGGTACCGTCGACGGTTTGATGTGGATCTCGATCCGACGAGCGAAGTGCTGACCCTCATCGGTTCCAAGGAGGGTATCGCGCATATTCCGCTGGCTTTTATCGATCCCGGCGACGTAGGACTGGTACCCAGCCCCGGTTATCCTGTTTATCAAGTCGCCACACTTTTCGCAGGGGGTGTTCCCTATTTCCTGCCCTTGCTGAAAGAGAACGCATTCCTGCCCCAGTTTTCAACAATCCCGCCAGACATTTGTCAAAAGGCCAAACTCCTTTTTATCAATTATCCGAACAATCCCACAGCAGCTGTGGCAAACCGCGAGTTTTTTGAAAAGGTCGTCGAGTTTGCATTGGAGAACGAAATCATCGTCTGCCACGACGCTGCCTATACAGAGATCGCATATGAAGGTTATAGGCCTGTGAGTTTTCTGGAAGTGGAGGGAGCGAAGGACGTCGGAGTCGAGTTCCATTCTCTTTCGAAGACCTGCAACATGACGGGATGGCGTCTCGGGTTTGTCGTGGGGAATGCCCAAGTCATCGACGGACTGGGAAAGATCAAGACCAACGTCGATTCCGGGGTTTTCGAAGCGATTCAGCGTGCAGGGGTCGAGGCCCTGGAATCCGGCGAGGAGGATCGCAGAAAGATTCTTGACATCTATCAACGCCGACGCGACCTGATGGTGGAAGCCCTCCGCGATGCTGGCCTCGAGTTAGAGAAGCCCAAGGCGACGTTTTATCTCTGGATTGAGGTTCCCAGCGGGTATACATCGACTGAATTTACGACGCTCCTTCTCACAGAGGNNATGAAGAAAGACTGAAAGAGGCGGCAAAACGTCTCCAAGAGTTGAAATTCCGGTGATCTGGCTGGCTGTTTGATCTCTGATCAATCCTTTTTCCCACGCTTTCAGGGCCCTTCGCCATACGCGAACTTGCCTTGTTTCAGTTGCTTGCGAAGTTACATGGTCAAACTTTGAGGAAACTTCGGTTACGTACTCGGGAAAGAGATGTTATAGGCAGGAGAAGAGGGGAAAAGCTACGGGTTTTCGTCGGATTCCTTCAGGAGTAATTGAAAAAGCCGTATCATAGCATCCTGGCTCCAGTCTCTCGGACCAACGGCCTTTGCGATGATATTTCCGGACCTGTCGATGAGATACGTCACAGGGATGAGCCGTACATGGAACCATTCCATGATGTTTCCGTGAGGATCATGAAGAACCGTGAAAGTATATCCGCGCTTCTCGAGAAAAGCCTTCACAACCGCAATGTCAGCCATATCGACTGAAACGGTTAGAATAGTGAGATCCTCGTCCTTGAAATGTTGATGAAGCTTTTCGATGGACGGCATCTCTGCTCGGCATGGCCCGCACCACGTGGCCCAGATATTGAGGAATACGATTTGNNNATATGAGCCTCCCTGAAGAGACGAGAATGCGTCTCTTTAAGGCCCGCTGAACCCGTACCCACAAACGTGAGGAGGAGAAGGCAAAGAATCGAGATCTTTCGATTCCAGCCGGTCATCGAAAAGGCCCCGGGGCGTTTAGGCATGGAGTTCACCCTACCTAGGCTATTTTCAGGGCTCTAACTTTGGGTTTGCAAGCCGCATGCCTCTGAGAGAACGATGCGGGCAACAAAAACGACGCGCTGCGAGTAACGGCCGACTTCAACGACTCTTTCCAGCGACTCCTCTGCCTCCTTTACCCCTATGGCCTTCTTGAGTAGAAGTAGAGAAGGGATGAGAAGAGCGCTTATGAAGGGGATTCCGCGTCTCCGGCAAGCCTTCACGCCGGCGCCGTCATCAATCAGAATCCCATCCGGCCTGAGCTCGTAAAAAAGGGTGATGACCTCCCTTTCTCCCCCTCTGAGGATCGTTAAAGCCCGGACCGACTCTCCTGTTGGATGAACGGAAAGCCGTCCTTCCTTTCGAAGTCGCTCAATCTCATTGGAGCCAGGATACCCATCTTGGACACATTCCCGAAGGACCAGTGGAGGGATCGTGACATCAAAAGCCTGGAGAAATGGCCGAATAATGGATGATTTTGCGAGGTAGATGAGCGAGGAGCTATCAGCGACGAGAGACTTAGGCTGAAAAGGAGGACCCGCCATGAACGCATCTTATCCCTTTTCGGGAGAGCATACAAGGCGTTTGCGATCCAAAAATGACGGTCTCAGAAAGGGTGAAGTTTGTCAGATTTTGCTGGAGTTTCCTCAGTTTAAAAGCAACGATTTCGAGCTTTCTGGTCTTTCACAGAGTGCACAGAGCCTCTGAGAAAAGCTGGTCTGGATGGGTGAGAGGCTAATCCAGAGCAGAGCAATTGCCCCAATTTTTCCTCTCAAAAAATTGGGGCAGGCATCTGATGCATTGGGTTTTTTGCTCTGCGAACTCTGTGGGCTCGAGCGATTCCCCGCGCCAATCTGCGAGGGAGAGCGGGCGAGAGAATCAGTTATTTGCGAGTGGGAATAGGGTTTGGATTTGCAGTGGAGCCGCGCTTTAGAATTGTCGGGAAAAGATTTCGGAGCAGCGAAGAGCGCTCCTTTTCCACTTTCACCAGACAAAAGTCGAGAAAAGGGATTCGGACAACAGCCCGTCGCCATCGGAGGGGCCAACGGCGGACAGAGGGTCAACGCAAGAGCGGGGGAACGAAGGGATATGAGGGTCCCATCAAAAGATTCAAAATTGTCGCAAACCATCAGAAGGTTAGAAACTTCTTGGTTTGAAAACTCAGGAAACGCCACAGATTTTAGGCTTGATTTTTACTCAGCAATTGAGTATTCACTTTCTGAATTACCACCATGAAGTGACGTCATGAAGTTTCCTTCTGAATGTGTCATCCTGGGGGCTTTGATGAAACGACCGATGCACGGCTACGACGTGCACAAATTCCTCTCTTCAGGGCTGAAAGGGGTCTGGTATGTCGGAATGAGTAATACCTATGGGATGCTCAAAAAGCTCGAATCTGATGGTCATGTTTCGTCAGTGATCGAGATGCAAACAAACAGACCGGCCAGGAGGGTTTTCTCGATCACGAAAAAGGGAACGAGCCTCTTCGAAGACTGGATCTCAAAACCCGTCAGCAACATTAGAGACCTGAGGGTCGAGTTCATTGCGAAGCTCTATTTCCTGAAAGATCTTAATCTCTCGGGAGGGGAGCGACTGGTCGAGGGACAGAAGGTTGTTTGCCAAAAGATTTTGGAATCTACTCATTTACCGACCGCAGAGAGATCGGAGTTCAACCGACTCCTTTCCGACTTCAGGACCTGTCAAATTCGTTCCATCCTCTCCTGGCTCGAAGACTGTCTCAAATTCTTGGAGACATCGGGAAACAACGCCTGAGAGGAATGATAGGGAAGGATTCTCCTCATGGGGATTGGAANNAACAGAGACATTAGAAGTCTTTGTGGGTTCAGCATCTCAGCCCGCCACCGATGAGGCAGCGAGCCGCTTCGAGGAGTTGACGGGGATGAGAAGCAACCTCCATTTCGGGGGTTCTGGCAAGATGCTCTCCGTAATGAAGCTTTCTGGAAGGGGAGATCTCTATTTTCCGGGATCTTCCGATTTCATGGAACTTGCGAAAAATGAGAACCTTGTTCTAGAAGAGACAGAGAGAATCGTTGTTTACCTCATCCCGGCCGTCAATGTTCTCGTAGGAAATCCTAAAGGCATCTACTCTTTGGAAGACCTTGCGAGACCAGGGTTGAAAATCGGCATGGCGAGACCCGACACGGTTTCTACGGGTCTCTTGTGGGCCGAGATCCTTGAGAAGAGCGGGTTGTCCGAAAGAGTGAGAAAAAACATCAAGGTCCATACCCCTTCTATCGCGAAGACAGTCCAACTGATCTCCTTGAAGTTGGTTGATGCGATTCTCGGTTTGCGGGTATTCACGTATTGGAATCCAGAAGAAATCGAGACGATTCTTCTTCGGTCCGAGCAAGTTCCTCGGATTGCATACATACCCATTGCCGTCAGTTCCCTCTCCAAGAAGAGAGAGGAGGCTCAGTTGTTCATCGACTTCTTGATAAGCGATGAGGGCAGAGCCATATACAGAAGGTGGAACTACCTTGTCACAGAACAGGAAGCGCGAGGTTTTGCCCTTCCTGGAGCGGCGTTAGGAGGAACATGGGAGCTGCCAGAAGCCTGGAAATAAGGAACTGGTTTCCTTTTGTCCTATTTGTCTGTACGGGGCTCGCCGTCACCCTGGTGTTGGTGATCGTGGCTTCCCAGTTTTTTTATGCGAGTCCCATAAGACCTTTGCAGGCGCTCCTTGAGAGGGACGTCCAATCGGCAATTCTGCTTAGCCTATTCACGGCCTCTGTCGCTGCTATCCTTGGTCTGATTCTCGCCATACCTTCGGCTTATTTCCTGGCAAGATACCAAACATGGGCCAAGAATATCATCGATGGTATCCTCGACGTTCCTGTGATCTTATCGCCCGTTGCCCTCGGAACAGCACTCCTTCTTTTTTTTCGGTCGCAACCAGGCCAGTGGATCGAGACGCACATGATTCAGTTTGTATTCGAGGTTCCTGGAATCATCCTCGCTCAGTTCTTTCTCGCTTTTGCCCTATCTGTTCGGGTTCTTAAGGCGAGTTTCGAATCGATTGATGTCCGTCTTGAACAGGTGGCAAGGTTTCTGGGCTGTAGCCAGTGGAAGGCTTTCTCAAGAGTCACGCTTGCGATGTCGCGGGGTGGGCTGATAGGGGCCTTCATTCTCTCTTGGGCCAGGGCTGTTGGAGATTTCGGCGCCAGCGTGACGATTGCGGGAGCCGTGAAAGGCAAAACAGAGACGATCCCTGTGAGCATCTATCTCAATCTTGCCTCGGTGAGAATCGAAAAGGCAGTGGCCCTGATGATTGTTATCGTGGCATTGGCCGCTATGGTCTTGATATCCATTCGTATGTTCACCCGAAAAGGCGGCAGACAGAGAGCGT
>WVXP01000137.1:17501-19730 GCA_011773445.1 Pseudomonadota bacterium
CTGGAGATCAGGAGTGGAGAATTCTTCCTGCTTCTGGGTCCCACCGGAGCGGGCAAATCTCTCCTACTAGAGACAATCCTTGGGATCCGACCGCCAGACCGGGGCAGCATCGTTCTGGAGGGGAAAGATATTACACATTTCCCCCCAGAAGATCGTCACATCGCTTATGTACCTCAAGATCTCGCTCTGTTCCCGCATCTCAGTGCCCGGGAAAACATCTTGTTTGGGGCTAAAGTCCGAAAGCTGGATGGAGCTAAGGTCATGAAACGACTGAATTATTTGACGGAACACTTGGAACTGGGCCACATTATGACCAGACCAGACATTGCAACCCTGAGCGGAGGAGAAAAACAGCGGGTGGCTTTTGCCAGGGCGCTCATCACGAAGCCCAAGGTTCTCTTCTTAGATGAACCTTTCTCCGCTCTGGACGCCTATATCAAGCGTCGGGTGCAATTCCAGCTCAAGAGGCTTCAGAAGGCGGTTAATCTCACCGTGTTCCACGTGACCCATGATCAGGAAGAGGCCTTTCTTATGGCGGAACATATGGCCATCATGATCAACGGACGAATTGAACAACGAGGGACACCGGATGAGTGTTACAATGTTCCGGCCAATGAGAGGGTCGCCAATTTCCTGCTCATGCAAAATATATTCAATTCGGAGGTAATTGCCGCAGACTCGGAGACACGGGTGCTAAAATGCAAGGTGGGGTCCGTCGTGTTCGATGTTCAATCGATCCGACCTATGAAGGTAGGTGAACCGCTGAAGCTCGGAATTCGGCCGGAAGAGATCGTCATCATCGCTCCCGATAAGCCCCTCAAGCCGTCTTTTCAGCAGAATCTCTTCCGGGTTACGGTCGAATCACTTTTCAACCTTGGAAGCCGAGAGATGGTTCACTTGATTTTTCAGGACGACGAAGGCCTCTCGGTCGACGCGACATTCAGCTATAAGATCACAAAAAGCGTCAAGGTCAGGGAAGGGGATGTCGTTTCGATTCATTTACGACCTCAGAGTTTTTGCATTTTGCCGTCGGAATGACAGTCGAAAAGCAGAAGTCAGAAGTCTCAATCCAGGAGTCAGAATTCAGAATGAGATAAACAAAGCCTGGAAGGATCCTCACATGAGGCACGCTCTGGGACTTCTTGGCGAAGTACGAGGGTAACCTGATACCTGATTACGTATGGGCAAGTAGAAGACAGTAGTATGGGCAGTTATATTTCTTGTGGCAGGGGAAAAAAATAGAGCTCCGCGGGCTTCCCAGGAACATCTCGCTCCTGGCTACTGACTCCTGAATTCTGGCTACTGACCTCTAGCCTCTGACTCTCCAAAGTCCTCCTTTTCTTCAATTTCCTCGGCCGCCTCCTTGGCGGTAGTCTCGCTGTTCATCCGGTAAATGACCAACCGATCGCCCGGATGGATGTGAGCATTCAGGTCGAGTCGGTTCCAGATGATAAGTGCCGCCAGGGGAACGCCGAACTGATCGGCGATGGAGGAAAGGTTGTCCCCTTTTTTCACAACATAAATCCGTTCCGGAGTCGTGGCCGACCACTGATTGACGAGTTGCTGATATCGCGCATGAAAATCCTTCGATGCGCTGCCGGGGATCAGAATTGTGTGATTCCCTTCAGCCAAGTAGTGACCCCGGATTTCAGGATTCAAATCCTTAATCACTTTGAAGTGGGTTTTTGCCGCTTCTGCAACAATGCGAATGGGCGTCTCCTGGGAGCAGTTGACCTGGACGCGATCGAATTCCAAAGGAGGATAATAATCCTGCTCGGAGAGTTTGAATCCGTAGCTTTCTGGGTCAGATAGGATCAGCTTCGCCGAGACTATCCGAAAAACAAAGCGTTGCGTTTCAAGTGGGAGATAGAGGTGATAGTAGTTATCGGTGCGCTGTTCCAAAATCTCTGCCATAATTCCCTCTTCTCCTAGGTTATAGGCAGCAGCAGCCAGCGTCCAAGATCCGAAGGATCCGTAGAGACTCTGGAAATATCGGATCGCGGCCTGGGTCGAGGCAAAGAGATTTCGTCTTTCGTCAACATATTCATTGATCAGCAGACCGTATTTTCTTCCCGTATCCTTCATGAATTGCCAGAATCCGATGGCTCCCTTCTTTGAGCCGGCGTGAGGTCGAAGGGCACTCTCGGCGATAGCGACGTATTTGAGGTCATCGGGCACGCCACTGTCCCGGAGCATTTTTTCAATATGGGGAAGGTATCGGCGGGACCG
>WVXP01000137.1:19739-26626 GCA_011773445.1 Pseudomonadota bacterium
CCGTTCCCCACAAAAATGCATAGAGCCCGGCAGACGGAGGGAGGAAATCAGGGAAGGATAGCCGCTCGGTTCCAGGGACTGACCATAACCCGTAGCCGAAAAGAAAAAACTTATGCTAAGGAAGAGCGGGATTTTCAGTTTCATAAGGTTTTTCGTTATTCCTTTATAATCTTAAGATTTTCCAGGGGGCTTTACAAGTTATGGCTCGGAAAAATGCCACGAAGTTTTCTATTGCCTTTCTTTCCGTGAGCCTTTACAATCGTTACATTTTTTGATGTACTCTATTATATCGATCAGGGTAAATGGCGCCCAGGAGGTCATTGGTCACAGGAGGGACGGGTTTTATCGGAAGCCATCTGGTCCAGGCTATCCTGGACGAGGGCGACGAAGTCCGCTGTTTGGTCCGAAAGGAGAGCTCTCATGAATGGATCCGGGGGCTCGACATTGAGACCGTCCAAGGTGATTGCACGGACTTCCCGTCTCTCAAATCGGTCGTTGAGGGCGTGGACCGGGTCTACCATGTGGCGGGCGTAAGTAAAGCCACGCATCATGCGTCGTTCTACCAGACAAATACGTTAGGAACAGAGAACCTGATTCGGACTTGTGTTGAGATAAACCCGGACCTTGAACGTTTTGTTTACCTCTCGAGTCAGGCGGCAACGGGTCCTTGTAAAGGGGATGGGCTGTCTGTAGAGACAGATCCATGCTTGCCAGTTTCACATTATGGTGAGAGCAAACGCCTGGGTGAGGAAGCCGTCCTCAAGTTCAGGGATCGGGTCAGGGTCGTCATTCTCCGGGCTTGTGCGGTTTATGGTCCAAGGGATCGGGATTTTCTGCCCTTTTTTCGAACCATTGGGATGGGAATACAGGTTGGCCTCTGGGGGCTGGATCAGCGGCTCAGTCTCTGCTATGTCGATGACCTTATTTCATCGATCATGGCGGCAGGGAAGAAAGAAATTCCAAGCGGTGAGATATTTTTCGTTTGCGACGGTAATGAGTACACCTGGCAAGACCTGGGCGGGACAATCGCCGAAGTTATGGACGTTCGGACGATTCATCTGAGGCTGCCAGTCAGCTTCTTTCGATGGTCGGCTGGCCTTTCCGATTTCATCTCGAGGACATCTGGAAGGCCTCGGATATTTGGAAAAGAGAGGTATCAAGAGCTGATTCAACCAAACTGGTGCTGCGATTTTAGTAAGGCGATGTCCGAATTGGACCTCTCCCCGTCTTATGATCTAAAGCGGGGAATTGCTGCAACCGTGAAGTGGTATCGAGAGCAGGGGTGGCTAAAACAGTAGGGGATGGTAGCAATGGATATTCTCGAGAAATGCTTTGCATTCAACGGAGTGGAGGAGACAAAAGCCAGGGGAGCTTATTTCTTCTTCAGGGGTCTCGACTCTCCTCAGGGGCCAGAGGTGACGTTTGATGGTCGCCGAATGATCATGATCGGGTCCAACAACTATCTCGGGCTAACGACCCATCCGCGAATCAAAGAAGCGGCCATTAACGCCATCGAAAAGTACGGAAGTGGGTGTGCCGGCTCAAGGTTTCTCAACGGCAACCTGGTGATTCACGATGAATTGGAAGAGAAGCTTGCCGGCTTTGTTCGCAAGGAGGCCGCCGTTGTCTTCGCCACCGGTTACCAGGCGAATCTTGGTGGGATTTCCTCATTGATAGGCCGGAACGACCTGGTCATCATTGATCAATATGATCATGCGAGCATCATCGATGGCGCCCGTCTTTCGTTTGGCCGTCTGGTCAAATTTCGTCATAACGACATGAACGATCTGGAGCGAATTCTCAGGAAGGAGGCTGATCTGGCAAAGCTGATCATCGTCGACGGCGTGTTCAGCATGGAGGGCGACATTATTAACCTACCCGAGGTGGTGGAGTTAGCCAGAAAATATGGGGCGCGTATTTTCCTGGATGATGCTCATGCTATTGGCGTTCTCGGAAAAGAAGGTAGGGGAACAGAAGAGCACTTCGGTATCGAAGACGGTGCGGACCTCGTCATGGGAACCTTCAGTAAGTCTCTTGCGGCCGTAGGTGGGTTTGTTGCCGGGCCTCAGAAGGTGGTCGATTGGATTAAGCACTTCGGCCGTTCCCAGATCTTTAGTGCCAGTCTTCCTCCCGTTCTGGTAGCGGTGGTGAGCGCGTGTATCGATGTGATTCATGACGAACCCGAATTGCGGCAGACACTCTGGGACAATACCCGAAAGATGAATGAGGGGTTCAGCGAACTCGGACTTGACACGGGCGTGAGTAAGACCCCTGTCATTCCAGTTATCGTGAAAGACCCCGAGAAGGTGTACGCCATGTGCCGGGGCCTATCGGATCTTGGCGTTTTCGTGAATCCTGTTATCAGCCCTGCAGTTCCACCAGGGAGAGAGCTTTTGCGAACGAGTTACATGGCCACTCATACAGAGGAGCATTTGAACAAGGTCCTTGAAGCATTCGGAGAGGTTGCCAGAGCCACAGGCGTGATTTGATGAAGACTCCCGAGGAGGAGGGGCAGTGGCGCAGGAGATCAACGTCGAAAAAGCTGCAGAGAAACAGGGGGTCAAGGAATTCATTCAGTTCACATGGAAGATTTACCAGAAAGACCCTCTCTGGGTCCCACCTCTGATCAAGGAACAGATGTTCATGTTCAGTCCCCGATACCCTTTCTTTGAACATGGTGAGCTGGAGTTGTTCCTGGCGCGGAGGGGAGACGAGACCGTGGGGCGGGTGGCTGCAATTTTGGACAATAGCTATGTGAACCTTAGCGATGATCAGGCCGTTTTCTTTGGTTTCTTTGAAGTTATCAACGACGCAAATGTAGCCCACGCACTCCTTGACCAGGTCAGGAGTTGGGGCAAGGCCCGGGGCATGAAGACCGTGCGGGGCCCTTTCAATCCATCGACAAACGATGAATGTGGCCTGCTCACGGACGGTTTTGACAAGGCTCCTGTGTTGATGATGCCCTACAATCCCCCCTACTATGTGGATTTGATAACGGCGTGCGGCCTGAAGAAGTGTAAGGACCTGTACGCCTATCTCATTGAAACCGATGTGCCGCCAGAGAAACTGGAGGCGCTTGCCCGACGCGTTCAAAAGAAACTGCCCGATCTTGTGATTCGTCCGGTCCGACTCAAGAAAATGAACGAGGAACTCCAAATTATCAGGGAGATTTATAATGATGCCTGGAGAGACAATTGGGGTTTTGTGCCTCTCACAGAATCGGAAATCGATTTTTTGGCCTCTCGATTGAAACCCTTGGTGGTCGAAGACCTGGTTCTCATTGCAGAAATCGACGGCGAGGGCGTTGCATTTATCGCATCGTTCCCGGATTACAATCAGGTCCTGAAGCGACTGAATGGAAAGATTGGGCTGACTGGTGCATTTAAGTTTCTATACTATTCTCGGAAGATAAAGGACCTTCGAACGATGCTTCTCGGAGTCAAATACGGTTATCAGAAGCGGGGGATTGAGGGACTGCTCTATTTGGAGACTTTTAAGCGGGGGCTCAAAAGGGGGTTCGAACGGAGTGAAATGTCGTGGATCTTGGAGGATAATACCTTGATGCGTCGGGGAATTGAGATGCTTGGGGGGAAAATCTATAAGACCTATCGCCTTTATGAGGGGCCCATACCGTAAGGCCGTGAGCATCTAAGAAGGACTTCCTCCAGCTTCGAGACCACACTTTCTGTAGGCCCTCGATTCAAGGTGAAACGCCACCTAGTGTAGTGTCTCAGTCATAACTTGCATAATTCACCCGAACCCATGGTGTCGTGAAAAGCGATATTTTAAATCCGAAAATCGAATATCGAAATTCGAAACAAATCCGAATATCAAATGACCAAAATGCCAAAAGTGTTTAGAGAATTGGAAAATTTGAAATTTGATATTGTTTCGGATTTCGGATTGATCCCTGTATGGGGATGCTACGCGCGTGCTTCGAATTTTAAACCTTGAGATCTTAATACTTACGATCCGTTTTGATGTGATTTTCACAAATTAGTTTTGAGACGTGATACGAGCAACAAGAGATCTTCAAAGAAGGGTTTCTCCGTTGCGGGGATTTTCTTGTCCTTGAGCAACGTTGCGGAAGAATCCGGCAATTTTTGTAATGAATGCAGGAGAGGCTAATGGCAACAGATCGCCAGGAAGGGATTCTTGATCTTGTGAGGAAGCGGACCGTTCTCTTCGATGGGGCCATGGGAACCACCTTGATGACCGAAGGCCTTCCGGGCGGAGATCTACCTGAGAAATGGAATCTCGAAGAACCCGAGAAAGTCAAATCAGTCCACCGTCGCTATTTTGAAGCAGGTTCCGATGTCGTATTGACGAACACCTTTGGAGCGAATCGTTCAAAGCTGAAAAAAAAGGAACTCGACGGTGAAGTGTTTCAACTGAATACGCTTGCCGCTCGACTCGCTAAAGGAGTGAGTCCTCCGAACAGATTTGTGGCAGGAGATATCGGTCCCTCTGGAGGTCTGATCGCCCCCAATGGGAACCTTACCGCACAAGAACTGGAAGGGATTTTCGCAGAGCAGGCTAAGGCCCTCGCTTCAGGACAAGTGGATCTTATCATCGTGGAAACCATGTTCAGTCTCCAGGANNTTTGTGTCCATGACCTATGAAAGCAAGAACCGAGGATACTTCACAATGATGGGAGAGACGCCCGGGGTCTGTGTGAAGGCCCTGGAACGTGAAGGGGCTGATGTGGTCGGAGCAAACTGCACCCTAGGTAGTCGGGAGATGATACCCCTTGCGGAAACGATCAGACACTGCACAAGCCTACCGGTCATTATCCAGCCCAATGCTGGAAAGCCTCGACTTAAAGACGGGAAGACCGTCTACGATCAGGATCCCGAAGAGTTTGCCGAAGATGTCCAAGCAATGGTCGAGGCAGGGGTCAATGCGGTGGGAGGGTGCTGTGGAACCACACCGGAATTCATTTCCGTTCTTCACAGCCGTCTTTTCGCTCAATAAGACTCGCTTGTTCTGCTGAATATCGGTTTCTTCGAGATTGTTGGTCAAAGGAAAATCACTTGGAGCGAGCACCAGGCGTTTTTCTCAAACAAACCTTCGCGGATATTTTCTATCTCTCGCAGAGTGCGCAGAGACCCCGAGCTCAAGTGACCTCTGTGGGCTCTAGCGATCCTATTCGGAGGGAGAGCGGGCGAGAGCAAGTCCTAGTTTTGAAGAAAGGTGAGTTTGTCGATATTAAACAGTTTCGGAACCGAAAAGATCGACCTCCTTTTGAACCAACGGCAAGACGATCCCCCCAGCAGCAAAAACGCTGACTTTTGCTCTACCGTATGTGTCTCGGGCCATTTGGATAGCCCTTTCCAAGTCCCTGGCGTGTCTGAATCCAATTCGAGAGGCCTCTGCCTCGGTCACGTTTTCTGAAACGATGATTACGTTGATTTCTCTGAGGCAGGCAATAGTCACCTGGATGGCGCAGTTGAAGTCCATGGGACTTTTTGGCACAAATGCCTTCCGCGCTCTCATGTGCTCCAGAACTGTCTTCATGGGGTTTCCAGGATTTCGAGACTGAACCAAATCGAACATCTCCAAAAACGGCTCGGCCAGGCCTCCCTCACAGGATGCGACCAGTATGAGCGTCCCTCCCCTTCGGGTCGCCATGACCGCCGGGAGGATGGGCTTCATAATTTGGGGTCCCTCCTCGTGTGGATAGGCCGAAGCAATCGTCACATCGGCCTGTTCGTCGATTTCGAGCCCGTAGATCTCCCGGCATGTTCGAATCCCTGCCTCGTGTGCCTCGAGGGGATGACCTGAAAAGATCGCAACAGCTCGGCCATCAGAGTCGAGAACACAATCGATCACGTAGTCTAGCCCCAGCATTTCGGATGCTCTGCGAATGAACTCATAAAAGGGGTTTCCTGCCACCCTCCCCAGATAGGAACCTTGTTCCATCAATGTGCTCGTGTGATGTTCACGAATGGTGTCGTAACCACAGATTCCAGGCATGGCGATCTTGGGGCCTCCTCCGAATCCAGCGAATGGATGCGGGAGATTGGAACCAATACCGATTCTGAGGTCCGCTCGAGCGACGATGGGATTGATCCGGATCTCAATATCCCCCACCTGGCCGACCCTGACGAGATCCGGAGCCCAGCTGTCGTGGTTTGTCACCCGGTAGTTTTTGAGAATGTGCGTGCCCAGCCGTCTCTCGAGTTTTTCTCCGGGCATAGGCGGGTGGGTACCGACGGCGATGATGATATCGATGTTTTCCCTGGGTACTTTAGCGTCCTCCAAGACCTTAAGAACAACTGGCAAGACCTCTCTCACGGGCGTCGGTCGGGTGTCATCGTCCACCATGATAGCCACGCTCGAGGTTGGATTGGCAAGATCCTGGATTCTTTTGGAACCGATCGGATTCTCCAGAGAACCCTTGGCCAACTGCTCTGTTGAACGCTCAGAAACCGTTTCTCTCCGCGGCAAGGACTGGCAGAGTATCTCCCAGCCCGGGGGTACATCAAATTCCACTTTCTGACCCTTTACAAGGATGGACCCACGTCCAGACGTTTTCCCTTCCACATTGAGGCTCCCTGGGGGCATTTGGTCCTCACCTTCGGAATTCTCCTCTCCCATGAAATCCTATCTCATTTCGAAACGCTCTGGAAGGCTTTCCTTGAGAATCCCGATAGTCTGGTCAAAGGCCTCACCTGTTTTTTCGACGACCCCGTCCGAGTGGAAGCAGGAAATCCACCAGTGATCGCCCACGGAATCGATGCCAGAGTTCAGCATCGCGCCTCGGAACGAGGTCAGAAGGATGGGGTCCTTTTCATAGACGAATCTGTAGTCGTAGGTGCATCGGGTCCGGTCACAAACCTCCTGTCGAGGGCAGTGATGGTTCATCAGGAGGTGGACAATCGAGT
>WVXP01000137.1:26713-26925 GCA_011773445.1 Pseudomonadota bacterium
AGGATCTTTCTCCTCCGGTTCCAATCCGGATCTTCCTTGAATTCCAGGAACTCCATGATCTCTCTCTTCCCAGCAACCACTCCCCCGGGAAGCCCGCCTGTCACAATCTTGGCAAAACAGGAGAGATCAGGAGATACACCATAGTACTCTTGCGCGCCCCCTGGAGCATATCGAAATCCCGTGATGACCTCATCGAAGATGAGGACAATATC
>WVXP01000269.1:0-245 GCA_011773445.1 Pseudomonadota bacterium
CTCAAAGGGGTCTGGGCCACTTGCCTCTCGAATAGATCAGAAAAGTCAGGAAACTCCAGAATTGTGAAGGTTGGGAATTCCCAAGCACTTTTGGAACTGAAGCAGGGAAGAGAAGTGGAACATTTGTGGCTGAGTTTTCGGGCATTTTTGTGTAATCACTTTCCCTTTTGACCCTCAGAGAAGGATTGCTTCTTTAAGAAAACTTATAAATCTTAAACAGTTAAAACGTTTTCGATCCTAGGCAT
>WVXP01000269.1:260-2279 GCA_011773445.1 Pseudomonadota bacterium
GAACGGGACGGGGGCTGGGAAATCCTTTGGAGGCACCTCGAATCATGGGAAATATGCCGCAAACAGATACCACTTCGAGAGAGAATGGAATCGAAATCCCTTCGAAGCCCAAGCGTGTCAGGCGGATCTGCTTGAAGTGTGAACAGGCGTTCCTTGCAAAGGGCAGATTCAACAGAATTTGCCCACTATGTCGAAGGACGAATAGAGAAATTAACTCGGACTGCCTTGAGATAGAGGTCCATTGCCAGGAGTGGATTGACCAGTGGGCATAACAGCAATAGATTTCAAATCTAACGCGTCACAAGGCCAAAGAAGAATCATGCATTTTCGTAACCCCTCGGGTTACTGGATTGCCAGCGCCATGTGTCGGAACACATTTCATTGATGCCTCTTTCTGCTGACCATCCCAATTCTCTACCAGCCTTTGATGGATCCGCATAGCACGAAGCAACATCGCCCGGACGACGACCTACGATCTTAAAGGGTATCTTTTTCCCTGAGGCTTTTTCGAAAGCTGATACCACCTCAAGAACGCTGTATCCTCGACCGGTGCCGAGGTTATAAGTGGCAACACCAGGATTCGACTTGAGTTTCTCCAGGGCCTTAATGTGACCCATTGCAAGGTCAACGACGTGAATATAGTCCCTGATACCCGTGCCGTCCTGTGTGGGATAATCATTTCCGAACACAGAGAGATCAGGAAGCCTTCCGACTGCCACCTGGGCGATGTACGGGACCAGATTGTTCGGAATCCCATTTGGGTCCTCTCCGATCCGACCGCTAGGATGTGCACCTACGGGGTTGAAATAGCGCAACAGGAGGATGTTCCATGCCTGATCAGAACAGTGAAGATCCCGGAGGATCTGCTCGATCATAAGTTTCGAGTGGCCATATGGATTTGTTGGTTTCAGTGGAAAATCTTCTTGGATCGGAACCGCATGTGGGTCGCCGTAAACTGTTGCAGATGAACTGAAAACTAGGTTTTTGACGCGATGTTTTGCCATGACTTCGCACAGCCTCAGTGTTCCCGCGACATTGTTATGATAGTAGCGCAGAGGAATCGTTACTGATTCATCAACCGCCTTGAGCCCGGCAAAATGAATCACAGCATCGACCGAAGAGCCACGAAAAACAGTGTCTAAAGCCTCCTTATCGACTAGATCCACTTTGTGAAACTGAAGCGTCTCTCCGGTAAGTTCCCGAACCCGTGTCAAAGATTCTTCCTTGCTGTTGGAGAGATTATCGACCACGATGACGTCATATCCTGCCTGCAAAAGCTCAAGGCAGGTATGGCTCCCGATGTAACCTGCCCCACCGGTTACGACTATTCTCATGACCCTTCCTCGCCAATATGATGAAAATCGGAGCCTGGAGAACGGTTGCTTTCAAGAAAACCGAACAAGTGCCAGAGCTACTCAGTCAGCCAATGCCTCTGGATCAACACGCCGTCAGAACTCCACCGAGGATCTCCCCGATGATCATAAAGAGCCCAACCCCCGGCTGCCCATTCGGTTGCATCAGCTCTCACAGAAAAAAGACCAAGCCCATTGGGAATCGTTGAATAGGTAAAATACCTCGTTTCTGATAAATCCACCCCATAGTTTCTGAGCTCGTTATGATCTGCAGCGTAATACGCATTGTTCTTCATATAATGAAAGGCCTGGGAGTGAATGATCTGTGGCAGGACGCTATAGATCTCCATGCATCTCGATTCTGATCCGTACTCTGAGGCAATAATTGTCCCCGCCCCGATAAGGATGGCCACGATATTCACGACGATCAGTAATTCAATGATGGTCAGGCCTTTTTCGAACCTCTTATTTTTCATGCCCGGATAAATTGCAATTAATGTGCCTACAATTTCTTACGAATTTGAGTCATTTACCGTAAAACAGCGGAAAAGGTATGCATTCGGATGGTAATATTTTTCACAAACGATCGGTAATCCCTTACATCACGTCAATTAATCCTTTCCTGTCTCAGAGAAAATGCGGGGCCGGCGTCCTGCTCGCTGAAGTT
>WVXP01000269.1:2289-4602 GCA_011773445.1 Pseudomonadota bacterium
GCTTGTTATTTCTGTCGCAAATCGAAAGGGTGAAGGTCCAGCCCTCCCACCTTCCACGCCCTTACCGTTGACTTTTTTTTGCTGGCCAAGACCAAAAAAAACCCTAATCCCAGTGTCAGAAAGGGACAACATGGGGTTATTTGGGCTTGCTTGGGCTTACATAACTAGTTAAAATGATTAAGCGTCAATCCTTTTGAGATTCAGTGAGGAAATCCGTGCTTCAACTGCTTTTGAGCCTGGTCGTCCTGAGCTGCCTCGGAGCTGGCTTGGCTTTTTTGTTGGAAGTCGCTGATTCCTATTTAGGCTTCTACGGTGATTGCGAAATCAATATCAACAAGGGGGAAAAAGATCTAAAGGTTCAAGGTGGGGAAACGCTCCTGTCCACGCTCATGGAGCAGGGGATTTTTGTCCCCTCTGCCTGCGGGGGAAGGGGGAGTTGCGGTTATTGCAAGGTTAGGGTCCTCGAGGGGGGAGGGCCCTTGCTACCCACTGAAACGCCCTGGCTGGAACCTGATGAAGTCAGGGACCATGTCCGTATTTCTTGTCAGATCAAAGTCCGTGGGGACATGGACATTGAAATCCCTCCTGAGCTTTTTCTCATTCGGGAGTTCCGGTCACAGGTGGAGAGCATACGGAATCTTACCGATGAGATAAAGGAACTCCGGCTCCTTCTCACCAACTCTGATTCGATCACTTTTAAGGCTGGACAGTATATCCAATTTCAGGTTCCTGAGTATGAGGAATGTCCGGAATCGGTCTACCGGGCCTACTCGATCGCTTCACCGGCCTACGAACCCGATGCGATTAATCTAATTGCCACAAAGGTTCCCGGGGGATTGGCCACGACTTATATCCACGAGGTTTTAAAGGAGGGGGATGAGGTTATCTTTAATGGTCCCTATGGGGACTTCTATCTGCGCGACTCTGACAGAGAGATCTTTTTTGTGGCAACCGGTTCGGGACTGGCTCCAATTATGTCCATCCTTTATCAGATGGCAGAAGAGAAGAATCCGAGGAAGGCGACCCTTGTGTTTGGTGAACGACATAAAAAGGATCTCTTTTATGTGGAGGAGATTGAGGCATTCAAACAGCGGGTTCCTCATCTGGAGGTTATCCTCACCCTGTCCAGACCCGAGGAAGACGACGTCTGGAAAGGAGAGAGAGGCCGTGTAACGAATGTCCTAGAAAAGATCATCAAGAACGGGGATAACAAGGAAGCATACCTCTGTGGGCATCCGGCTATGGTCGAGTCTTGCGTGGAACTGCTGGTCAAGAAGGGAGTCCCAGAAGCGTTGATCTTCTTCGATAAGTTTGGTTAATTTTCCATATGAGAGCAAACGGAAATGAGCACCAGACCTGTGAAACAAAGCCCTGGCTTTGACAAGATCGAACGAAATATGAGACCCATGTGTCTATGTCAGTGGGGCTTCCTCGGCTATGACCGTCGAAAACTCGTCGAGATTCTGACTGATGATCAGGGCACGGTTAACTCCCTGGGTCTAAGCCACGAAATGATTGCCAATCGGCTACAGGAGATCACTGCAAAAGCGAGGCAAGGATTGGGCGACCCCGTGGTCGTGGATGACAAATTCGACGTGGAAGTCTACGAAGTCCGGGGAAAGATTCCCTGTCCCTGGGGCCACCCCGGCCTCTACCGGAAATCTCATGTCAAGCTTGAAAGAATAGAGACCGGCGAGACCCTGATCTGGTCCGATTTGGGAATTCACCTCATTGAGGAGCACGGGTTCTATCAGGGGCGAGGGAGTCCCTACCGCTTGGAGCCTGCCGATATTAAGAGAATTCTGGAACTGTAACACGCCCTTCGAATATCCCAACTTAGCTTCCCCCAGGCGATGCATGTGGAAATTTCTAAGCTGTGGATTTGTTATGTGGGCCGTGGTTTGCGTCCGGAGACACAGATGTGGGATATGAGTTGGGGGATGTGAGCTAGAAAACACGAATGGTGGGTATGCAGGATCATGAAAAGGAAAGCTAAAGTCCGAAGTACGCTGATTTTACATCCGGGTTGTCCATAAGGTCCTGCGAGGTTCCCTCCAATACGGCACCCCCGTTCTCAAGGATATATCCGTACTGAATGATTGGAAGGATGGGTCTGGCATACTGCTCAGCGATGAGTATGGTGATCCCGGTCTGCTCATTGATATCCTTGATTGCCTGGGCAAGCATCGACTCTACCAGTGGGCTTAATCCCAGTAGAGGTTCATCAAGCAACAGGAGCTTCGGCTGGGCCATGAGGGCCCTCCCAATGGCCAGCATCTGCTGTTCGCCTCCGCTGAGGAAGCCCCCCTCCCT
>WVXP01000269.1:4623-4847 GCA_011773445.1 Pseudomonadota bacterium
CTGCTCGCCAGGTAGCCACCGATTCTCAGGTTCTCCAATGCGCTGCTTTCGGGGAAGATCCTCCGCCTCTCTGGGCAGAGGATGATACCTCTCCTGGCCCTTCGGCTGGGCTTCATGTGAATGATGTCTTCCCCGTCGTAAAGAACATTTCCGAGGACCGTGATCCTTTCACCGCCTCGCATCTCTTCTTTCTTTTTGATGTCGAGCATGATCCCCGAGATGGT
>WVXP01000269.1:4937-5762 GCA_011773445.1 Pseudomonadota bacterium
TTGATCTCCAGCACGAGGCTCCCTCCAACCCTCAATAAGCTTCCCGGGCATTACCACGCTCGGTGAATCGGATCACCCTTTGTCCTTTGCGATTCTCCGTCTCTCCTCATCCCTGATTTCTCGTCTTAAGAGCTTTCCAACCTTTGACTTTGGCAACATGTCTCTGAATTCTATGTACTGTGGGATTTTATAGGGGGCGAGTTTTTCTCGGCACCATTTTAGAAGCTCGGATGCGTCGACCCCTCTCGCGTCTTCCTTCAGAACCACCATCGCCTTAATGCGCTCCCCGACCCGGTCATCAGGTATACCGACAACACATGCGCCAATAACCGTCGGATGGTCCTGTAAGATCGCCTCAATCTCTGAGGCAGAAACCCGGTATCCTTTGTACTTGATGATATCGGCGGATCGCTCTATGTAATAAAGCTCCCCTCTCTCATCCTGTCGGATATAGTCTCCCATTCGGTAGTAGAGCTTCCCATCAAGTTCCACGTAGGACCGTGCGGTCTCCTCCGGCTTTTTCCAGTAGTTCTTGATTGTATAATCGGACGTCACCAATAACTCTCCCGTCCCCCCTGCCGGCACCGGTTCCAAAGTATCGGGGTCCACGATGATGCACTCTCTGCTCTTGAGGGGGAGTCCAACCGACATCGGCTCGGGTTCCTTGTCCAACCGGCTATAGGTGACATGACCTGCTTCGGTGGAGCCATAGACTTGGTAAATCGATATGCCGAAATTCTCCTTCCATCGGTTGTACACCTCGAGGGGCAGAACATCACCACCACAGTAGCAGTAGCGAAGGGAGCTCAGATCGTAGCGGTCTAA
>WVXP01000078.1:0-208 GCA_011773445.1 Pseudomonadota bacterium
CCCCAGCGGCAGATACTCTGCCTGCCCTTATGGTATTGAACGCCCGTTTGAAGATCGTTTCCGGAGAAGACACTCGACAGGTTTCGCTTCCAGAAATCTATGACGGACCCTATCAAACCAATCTCAAACCTCATGAACTCATCTCTCACATCACAATTGAGAAGATGCCTAAAGAGGCGCGCTGCCATTATTTCCGTTTGACCCGAAG
>WVXP01000078.1:328-663 GCA_011773445.1 Pseudomonadota bacterium
CGAAAATCAACAGAATACAAACTACCGGTTGTGAGTGTGCTGGTCCGTCGGGCCATCAAGAGCACCCTAGCCGAGTAGGCAAGGGTATGGGAAAGAACTACGACAATAGTCCCCTCAGGGTGGTAGGCAAAAGCGTCAAGCGGATTGGCGCCCTCGAACGGGTGTTGGGAGAGGCGGAGTTTTCGGATGACTTTTTCGCCGATGAAATTCTCCACCTGAAAATCCTCAGAAGCCCAAAGCACCACGCTCGCATCGCGGCCCTGGATGTTGAACAGGCTTCAAAGCAACGCGGGGTTGTACGGATTCTCACGGCCAAGGATGTTCCTGGAAGAAAT
>WVXP01000078.1:767-1054 GCA_011773445.1 Pseudomonadota bacterium
GGAGATGTCGAGAAAGGCTTTCAGGAAGCCGATGTGATCGTTGATCAGACCTACACGACTTCAAGAGTCGAACAAGCCTACCTGGAGCCAGACGCAGGTTTTGGCTATGTGGACGATGATGGAGGGATCGTTCTGCATGTTTCCACCCAAAACCCCCACTATGATCAGGCGGAGGTGGCGGCTGTCCTCGGCTTAGATCTAGATCGCGTCAGGGTGATTCAGGCCGCCACAGGGGGAGGATTTGGGAGTAAGCTAGACGTTTCTGTTCAATGCTATCTTGGGTTAGC
>WVXP01000078.1:1120-8096 GCA_011773445.1 Pseudomonadota bacterium
GGATGGGAAGCTGAAAGCCATCGATGTGCGAATTGTGGGAGATACGGGAGCCTATGCCTCCTATGGAGCCACGGTTGCTACTCGCGTAGCTGTCCATGCAACGGGTCCCTATGAGGTTCCGAACTTCAAGGCAGAGAGTATCATGGCTTATACAAACAATAACTGGGCTGGTGCGATGAGAGGATTCGGGGTCCCCCAGCTTGCCTTTGCCCACGAATCGCAGATGGATATCGTAGCCAAAAAACTCGGAATGGATCCCATCGATTTCCGGTTGATCAATGTCCTGAAAAAAGGGTCTATGACGGGTACGGGTCAGATCCTTCAGGCCAGCATTGGCATTGGCGAAACCCTTGAACGATTGAAGATGTGGTCGGCGGAAAACAAAGGCCAAGAGCCTGGTTTGGGTGAGAGCGGCGAGGAGGGACGGAGCGCCAGGGGGATCGGGGTAGCCTCCATGTGGTACGGAATTGGGAATACTGGGATTGCCAATCCTTCGACGGCCCAGATCGAAATCGACCGGCGAGGGCGTATCGTACTCTTCACAGGTACGGCTGACATTGGCCAGGGCTCGGACACCGTTCTTGTTCAAGTCGCCTCTGAAGAGCTGGGCATTGAGCCAGAGGAAATTCGCCTGGTCCGTGCAGATACAGCACTGACCACAAACGCCGGGGCGACTTCCGCCAGTCGGCAGACCTACATTTCAGGAAATGCGGTGAGAATTGCGTGCATGAATCTAAAAGAAATCCTCTTCAGGGAAGTACGGGAGATCCTCGATGTCGGGGACGGTGAATTATCTGTCGAAGGGGGACGCGTCTTCTCTCCAGCGCACCCCACTCTCTCAGTCGGCGTGGCCGAAATAGCCGGTCGGGTTTATCAGGATGGGCGTCGGTTGCGGGGAGAAGGGTTCTTTGACCCTGAAACAACGACGCTCGACCCACAGACCGGCCAGGGGAGTCCTTATGCGACCTATGCATTTGCCTCTCACCTCGCCGAAGTTGAGGTGGATGAGGAGACGGGGGAAGTCAGGGTCTGCCGAATCGTGGCGGCTCATGATGTGGGAAAGGCCATTCATCCGATGAACGTGATCGGGCAGATCAACAGTGGGGTGGCCATGGGACTAGGTCTGGCTTTGACCGAGGCCTTCATTCCTGGGGAAACGAACTCATTTCTGAACTACTTTATTCCCACGATCAAAGACGTTCCTGAAATTTTGCCGATTGTCGTGGAGGATGAGGAACCGACCGGTCCCTTTGGAGCGAAGGGCATTGGGGAACCCGCCCTGATTCCCACAGCTCCTGCAATCCTCAATGCCATTGCCGATGCGGTGGGTGCAAGAATCTATGATCTTCCGGCTTCACTGGAGAGAGTTCGGAACGCCTCACGGCACAAATGATTCTCGAAGATCCCGATCCTGAAAGGAGATGAGAAGAGATGTCCATGACAGTGATTCGAAACATCAGGACCCTTGTATCCGGCGATATCGATAAACCATTGTTAGATGCTGACACCCTTGTTGTCAGAAATGGGAAATTTTCACAAATAGGGAAAGAGGATACTCTGGACACTTCGGGTGCTGATCGGGTGATTGACGCTCAGGGGACCACGGTAACCCCCGGCCTGATTGATTCCCACTGCCACGTGGTTCTTGGTGACTACACGCCCCGGCAAAAGATGCTGGATTTCATCGAGAGTTCGCTTCATGGAGGCGTGACAACGGCGATTTCTGCTGGAGAGGTCCACCTTCCCGGAAGGCCCAAAGATGTGGCAGGGACAAAAGCTCTGGCGATACTTGCGGCAAAATCTTTCTCCAATGCCAGACCTGGCGGAGTGAAGGTTCATGGAGGTGCACTCATTCTGGAACCTGGACTTCAGGAGAAGGATTTCCAAGAGTTAGCTGGAGAGGGGGTTCGAATCGTCGGGGAGATCGGCCTAGGAGCCGTGAAACGGCCTGAGGACGCCGTTCCTATGGTGAAATGGGCCAAGAAATATGGAATGGTCGTGATGATGCACAGCGGGGGGACTTCAATTCCGGGAAGCAGCGTGGTGACGGCAGATCAGATTATGGCAACTGACCCTCATATTGTGACCCATATCAACGGAGGACCTACTGCACTTTCTCTTGATGAGGCCAGAAAACTGGTAGAAAAGACATCTTACATTATCGAGATTGCCCATTGTGGCAACATGAAGCGAGCCGCCGAGGTGATGGAAGTTGTGAAGAAAGCCAATGCCTTGGATCGAGTGATCATTGGGAATGATGCTCCCTCAGGTACGGGCGTGGTACCCCTGGGGATATTGCGGGTCGTTAGTCTCATATCGTCTTTTTCAGATATTCCAGCGGAGAGGGCTCTTGCGATGGCGACTGGCAATACGGCAAAGGTCCATAAGTTAAATACAGGAATGATCAAAGAAGGAATGGAGGCGGATCTTGTCATCATGGACGGTGCCATGGGTTCTGTGGGGAAAGATGCTCTCTCTTGTCTGATGACAGGAGATATCCCAGGCGTCGGCCTAGTCATGGTTGATGGGGCCATATTGGTC
This sequence comes from Pseudomonadota bacterium, assembly GCA_011773445.1. Lineage (GTDB taxonomy): Bacteria > Desulfobacterota > BSN033 > WVXP01 > WVXP01 > WVXP01. Next base: position 3,662 of record WVXP01000078.1, read on the forward strand.
AAGAAAAGCCGGAATACGCCGCCTCCCGCCAGAATGTGGAAAGAGGTATGATCCAGGTGCCCCATGCTTCGCTGGCCATGTGCGGGCCGGGGCGTTGGACAGTAAGGGCAAAAGGAGATCTTGAATAAAATGCGGGTCGATCTTGAAAAATGCACGGGTTGTGGTTCATGTGCAGAGGTGTGCCCTCTTGAGACGATCGGTCTCGTTGAGAAGAAAGCTTTGATTGGGGAGGACTGCGTCGACTGCGGCGCCTGCCAAAAGGTATGCCCCAAAGGCGCGCTTCAAAGGGACGAAACGCCCATAGAAGACGCCGTTCCATGCGCGGCGTGCCCCATTTTCTGTCAGATCAAACCCGGGAAAACGGGCGCCTGCCATCGGTTTATCAACAAGGACGGGATCTTGGTTCGCAGTATTCCCTTACATCGGTTTGAGGACGTGGAGGAGGGAATCGGACCGGATCATGAGGCAGCCATCCGAAAGCCGCTGATCACAGGAATCGGGGCGGGGACCACTTATCCCGATTATAAGCCAGCGCCACATATTGCGAGGGCAACGGTTGAAGGTGTCGATGTTGTTACCGTCGTGACAGAGGCACCGTTGAGCTACAGCGGTATCAAAGTGAAAATCGACACGGACAGAAATATCGGGCAAGAGGGATCTCCCGTCCTCTTGCGCAAAAAGAAAGTGGGTCACGTCACCAGCGAAGAATATGGATCAAAGATGCTGTCTCTGGGAGGGGTCAACCTCCTAACTGGGAAAGACGGGATGATCGTGGCACGGCTCATTGCGGATATTGCCAACCGAGAGCCTTTTTCCCTCAGCGTGAAAGACGGTGCGGAACTTGATCTTCAGGTGGGTGGAAGTCCCCTGATTGATGGAGAGACCACCCAGCTGATGCGGGTGGGGTGTGGATCAGCCTCAATGGGTCTTTTTGCGCCATACTTTTTGGAAGCCGCCGATGAAGTGGTTGTGTTGGATTCTCATCTGATCGGGCTTTTCACGGAACATACAGCAGGCAAATTCATCGGAGCTCGATACAGCGGCGTGCGCCTAAAGGCTCGAATGAGCACACTGGGACGATATTTCGGTGAACACGGCAAGGGGTGGGGGGGAACCCCGATTGAGAATCCACTGGATATTGTCGAAGGCGTGGATCATGACGTCGCAAGGCCAGGAATGACACTGCTCATCACGGAAACTACGGGAGAGCGCTCCGCCATGTTTCGGTTGAATGAGAGGGGGAGATTTGAGCCCATCAAGCTTTCGGAAAAAGCGAGGAGGGCCGTGAATGTCATTTCTGAAACTTGTCAGCCTTCAAGGGTTTCCGCGATTTTTGTTGGAGGAACAGGTGGGAGTGCCCGGGCCGGAGTGACAAGATATCCAGTCAGACTCAATGAAGCGATCCATAATAACAGAGCAAAACTCACTGTAGGGGGAGCACCGGTTTTTATACTTCCCGGTGGTGGAATCAACTTCCTTGTAGATGTCGAAAAGGTGAAGGTCCGTGCTTTTACTTGGGTGCCGACACCGGCCCCCGTCGTTCCAATCGAATATACGATGCGGACAGAAGATTACCTGGAAATCGGGGGACACAGGGACGCGATGAGACCCTTGCACGAGCTTCTCATGGAAATCGAAGAAAGGGACTGACAAGGGCCGATGAAAGTACTTCGGAACGGATCTGTCTTGGTCAGTCAGGGACCTCTTCACATGACGGTGGGCGTCTCCAAAAATGGAACACCGTCGTTGGAAATGGCCCGGCAGGGAGCAGAGAAAGCTCTTAGAGTACTCGAGGACCTGGCTGGGTGGCTCAACATCATGAAACTGAGCTGGACCAAAATCAAGAAGCTGAATGGATTACCTCTCATTGTCCAGCACATGGTTCTGGCTGCTCAAAGGACAGGTGATCCCGCTGTAACTCCCCTTGCAGCAGTTGCCGGTGCAGTCTCCGATCAGGTTGCCGATTTTCTGGAGGCATGTGGTGGAACCCGTATCATAGTCAACAATGGGGGAGACATTGCGCTGCGGCTTCATCGGGATGAAACCGTTAAGGTGGGCATTCGCATGGACGTCCAAAGGCAGGACTACACGTATAATCTGGTCGTTAACGGCCGGTCGAGAATCGGTGGAGTCGCCACGAGTGGACTTGGTGGGAGGAGTTTTACGAAAGGTGTGGCGTCAGCGGCTGTGTGTATCGGTTCTTCGGCGGTTTATGCAGATGCTGCGGCAACAGTCGTAGGAAATTCGACCTGGGTCGAAGACCCAAGCATTGAAACAGAGTTAGCGGAGATCCTTTATCCCGACACGGACATCGTGGGTCAGCGAGTCGTGACAAGAGTTGGGGAGATCGGGGAAAACAAGATAGAGGAGGCCATCCAGAAGGGAAGGGGAAGAGCCTCGCTTTTGATCGAGAAGGGGCTGATCAGAGGCGCCATGATTGGCGTCAAGGGAAGGATTGGATGGACCCCAAATCTTGAATGCCGTGGAAGAAATTTCTACCTGAACGACGATTCTCGATGAAGGAATCGAGAGGAGGTTTCAGGATACCGATGTGGTCTCCCCTTGCATTGGAAGGGTCCACGAAACTGCTAGGAGGTAAGACAGATGGAAATCCGAAAGTTTGCGACTTTTGTCGAAGAGACCCTCATGGAGGGGGGGAAAGTGGTTTCAACACCCACCCGAAAGGCTGCGGCTTTGGCAGTGATCAAAAACCCCTTTGCGGGAAAATACCAGGAGAATCTGGATGATTTGATGGCTGTGGGGGAAGAACTGGGGGCACTCCTGGGAAAAAAGGCTGTTGACGCCCTGGGCAAGTCGGTTGAAGCGGTCGAGAGTTATGGTAAGGCGGCTGTCGTCGGGATGAACGGCGAACTCGAGCATGCAGGGGCCATTCTTCATCCAAAGCTCGGGAAACCATTTCGCGAAGCCGTAGGGGGAGGAAAAGCCATCATTCCGTCAGCAAAGAAGATGGGAGGCCCAGGTACGGAAATCGATGTTCCCCTTCATTATAAAGATGCGGCCTTCGTGAGATCCCATTTTGACGCCATGACGGTGCGGTTGCACGATGCGCCGAAGCCAGACGAAATTGTCGTGGTGCTGGCCGTGACTGACTCAGGGCGCCCTCTTGCAAGAATAGGAGGTCTCAAAAAGGGGGAAGCCAAGAAGGAGGACGGATTGAGATAAAGCCGTCGCTCCATACGGCCTTCTCCCTGAGGGTATACTTGATACCCTCGATCTCTTTATGAAATATCCCCACAGTTGCATAAAGCAGCACTTTGAGATTTTGGATCCAGTGAGCCGACCGGGCGACTACATAGAGTTTCTGGCCGAGATAAACTGCCTCGTTGGGCTGACTAACTCTCATCGATCAAATCCGAGCCGCACAGGAGGTGAAATGGGTGAATGTCGCAATAATTGGAACGGGTTTAATGGGGCGGCCCATGGGCGAGAGAATCATGAATGCGAATCATCGTCTCATTGCATACAACCGGACACCGGAAAAGGCTAAGCCCCTCGCCTTTTTGGGAGCGGATGTTGTATCGATTCCCGCTGAGGCCATCGCCTCGTCTGAATGCGTGGTTCTGATGCTGGCTGATGCTCAGGCAATCCGTGAGACACTTCTTCAGAAGGACGCTCTGGGTTCAGTGGCAGAAAGCACTGTCATCCAGATGGGAACCATCTCGCCTGAGGAGAGCATCACCATCCAAGGAGAGATCCTCCGCGCAGGGGGTGACTATTTTGAGGCACCCGTCTTGGGAAGCATCCCTCAGGCCGAAAAAGGGGAACTCATTGTCATGGTAGGATCTACATCCGAACAGTTTGGCCGCTGGTCAGATCTGCTGAGATGTTTTGGCCCTGATCCTGTTCTCATCGGTCCGGTTGGGCATGCAGCAGCTCTCAAACTGGCACTCAACCAACTCATCGCTTCTCTCACGGCTGCCTTTGCGCTGAGCCTCAACTTCCTGGAACGCAAAGAAATCGATCTCGACCTCTTCATGAAAATCCTGAGAAAGAGCGCCCTCTACGCACCGATGTTCGATAAGAAGTTAGAACGGATGATCGAAAGAGACTACGCCAACCCGAACTTCCCGGCCAAACATCTGGCCAAGGACATCGATCTGTTTTTGAATGAAGCTAAGCCCCTTCGCCTCCAGACAGTGGGTCTTGAGGGAGTCCGGCAACTGGTCCAGATGACACTCACCAGGGGGTGGGCCGAAACGGACTATTCCGCCCTATTTCAGGTCATCAGCCAAGGGGTGGGCTAGGCAAACGTTTTTCGGCCGAAGTGGATCAGACAGTTGAAGGCGCTGATCTTCTCCCGTCACAGGCACGACCCAAGTCCTAGGAACAAAAAACATCTGTAGGAACGCTCAAAGGGGTCTGGGCTGCTTGCCTCTGAAATAGATCAGAAAAGCCAGGGAACTGCACATTGATA
>WVXP01000078.1:8166-8856 GCA_011773445.1 Pseudomonadota bacterium
GTAATTTTCGTCGACTCGGACTGATGCACAAACCGTATCTTCTAATTCGCCTATGCGTTCAGTGAATAAGAGGGAAGGAGCGAAGACATCATGGCGTGGTTTCTTTATCTCGTGAGCATTATCTGGATCATTATGGGAACGGTTTTGGTTCTATACACCGATTGGATCAGAAGCTCTCTGAAAGAGCTGGTTGAGAAGAAAAACTACCGGTTTCTCAGCCCCATTCCATTTGTATTTGGAGTCCTTCTTGTCATCAGTGCCGGCTGGAGCGAGTTCTTTTGGCTCATTTTTTTGCTTGGCCTCGTGGGCGTGGCAAAGGGTCTTTATCTCTTCCTTGCCCCAAAAAACCAGCTAGAGATAGTCATGAAGTGGTGGTTTGATGAGGCCTCGGATCGGTTGTATCGGTTTGTGGGTCTCATCTGTCTTGTACTGGGGGTCGCCTTGCTCTCGTGGATCCGATAATCACCGGGAGGTGAGAAATCTCGAGCGGAAATTGCTCTGTGGCCCGTGTGGAGGGAGACGGGGCCGTCTTACTTCAGGTATCCAAATCAATTCCTCCTTACAATACACCCCTTGTATTCACTCTGTCTCTGATATCCCATGTCTATTTCGGTGGCTTTCTTGTGTTCTTCCTCCGGAGAGAGCTAAAGGGACGATTCAAGGAGGACCGGCAAGGCCGGGTACCAGATA
>WVXP01000130.1:0-514 GCA_011773445.1 Pseudomonadota bacterium
ATCCCCACCATAGAGCGAGTCCGTGAGTGTTCGATCCCAGGGGCTGTTCTCCGGCAGATCCGTATCCAGAAAATACAATGGTACGATATGCCCGGTTACACCTCGTACAAGGTATCGCCACGCGCGGATCTTCATCGCCCTTCCCTCGATGGTAACTGACACCCGTGCTTTCAAGGGTTCTAGAGACTCTTCGGGATGCCAGTCGAAAGGACTTTCGGATTGGTTGCCCCGGTCATCCAGGCGTTGGCGAAAATACCCTTTGCGATGCAACAGCGTCACGCCAACCATTGGAATAGCTAAATCCGCGGCAGCGCGCAGCGTGTCACCAGCAAGAACACCAAGGCCACCGCTGTAGGTTGGCATGGCCGGGTCGATGCCCACTTCCATGGAAAAATAGGCTATAGTGTTGAAATCAGAAGGTTTGCCGGAAGTTGTTGCCATGGCGCATACCTCGTCTTTGAATCGCTACAAAAAGGTAGGGTTCATCTGTTAAAATTTCCCTTTAAAACCGCCC
>WVXP01000130.1:617-859 GCA_011773445.1 Pseudomonadota bacterium
CGATCCAGATCATTGAGAACAACCATGTCAAAGGGCGTGGTGGTGGTTCCCTCCTCCTTATACCCCCGCACATGGAGGTTCTCGTGGTTAGTGCGGCGATAGGTCAGGCGGTGGATCAGCCAGGGGTATCCGTGATACGCGAAGATAATCGGCTTGTTGGTAGTAAACAGCGCATCAAAGTCCCAATCCGACAGACCGTGAGGGTGTTCCTCCCTGGGCTGAAGCGTCATCAGATCGACCAC
>WVXP01000130.1:878-7393 GCA_011773445.1 Pseudomonadota bacterium
CAAGGGTTTCGAGCGTCGGCACGTCTCCGCAACACGCCATCACCACATCTGGCTCAGCGCCTTTATCGTTGCTCGCCCACTCCCAGATCCCGATTCCAGACGTACAGTGCTTGACAGCAGCATCCATATTAAGCCACTGCGGCGCCGGCTGCTTTCCCGCAACAATGACGTTTACGTAGTCGCGGCTCCGCAAGCAGTGGTCAGTAACGGAGAGCAAGGTGTTGGCATCGGGGGGAAAGTACACCCGAACCACATTTGCCTTCTTATTTACAACGTGGTCGATAAAACCCGGGTCCTGGTGGCTGAAGCCGTTATGATCCTGGCGCCAGACGTGGGATGTGAGGAGGTAATTTAAGGAGGCGATGGGACGCCTCCACGGGATTTCCTCTTGGGTTACCTTGAGCCACTTGGCGTGCTGGTTGAACATTGAATCGACGACGTGGATAAAGGCCTCGTAGCAGGAGAAAAACCCGTGACGACCCGTGAGGAGATAGCCTTCCAGCCAACCCTGGCAGGTGTGTTCGCTGAGGATCTCCATCACCCGACCGTCTGGGGAAAGGTGGTCGTCATCGGGAATCGTTTCAGCCATCCACGTTTTGTTCGTCACGTCGAATAAGGCACCGAGACGGTTCGAGGCAGTTTCATCCGGCCCCATCACGCGGAAATTCCGCCGGTCCATATTGAGTTTCATTATGTCCCGCAAAAAGGCGCCCATAACCCGGGTGGCCTCGGCCACGACTTGACCCGGTTTCGTTACTTTTACGGCGTAGTCCCGAAAATCCGGCATCTTCAGGTCTTTAAGCAATATTCCTCCATTTGCGTGGGGATTGGCGCCCATGCGGCGATCGGCCTTGGGGGCTAGTTCTGCCACTTCCGGGATCAGCCTCCCATTTTCGTCAAAGAGCTCTTTGGGGCTATAGCTCTTCATCCATTTCTCGAGGAGTTTTACATGATCCGGCTTCTCCGCCATCTCGGCGAAGGGAACTTGGTGCGATCGCCAGAAATCCTCGGTTTTCAGACCGTCAACCTCCTTTGGACCCGTCCATCCCTTGGGGGTCCGCAGAATAATCATGGGCCACCCGGGGCGCTTGCCAACCCCACTGGTGCGGGCCTCGTTCTGGATCGCCTTAATATCGTCAATAACGGTATCGAGCGTTTGGGCCATTAACTGATGCATGGTTTCGGGTTCAGATCCCTCGACAAAATAGGGCTTATAACCGTAGCCAGTGAAAAGGCTCTCGAGCTCTTCACGGCTAATTCGCGCCAGCAACGTTGGATTGGCGATCTTATAACCGTTCAGGTGCAGGATGGGGAGCACAGCCCCGTCGGTGATTGGGTTGAGGAACTTGTTTGAATGCCAGGCAGCTGCGAGGGCACCAGTTTCGGCCTCGCCGTCACCAACTACGCAGGCGACGATGAAGTCAGGGTTGTCAAACGCGGCCCCATAGGCATGGGAGACTGCGTAACCAAGCTCGCCGCCTTCGTGGATGGAACCGGGGGTCTCGGGAGCGGCGTGACTCGGGATGCCCCCCGGGAACGAGAACTGCCTGAAGAGCTTCTTCATGCCCTCTGCATCCTGAGAGATAGTGGGGTAAAGTTCGCTGTAGGTTCCCTCCAGGTACGTATTGGCAACTACCGCTGGGCCGCCATGGCCAGGACCACAGATGAAAATCATGTTGAGATCCTGCTCCTTGATCACGCGGTTGAGGTGAACGTAGATGAAGTTGAGCCCCGGGGTGGTACCCCAATGTCCGAGGAGCCGAGGCTTGATGTGTTCCAGCTTCAACGGTTCCTTCAGCAGTGGATTGTCATAGAGATAGATCTGTCCAACGGAAAGGTAATTGGCCGCACGCCAATAAGCGTTCATGGCTTGTAGCTCTTGCTTGGAAAGAGTTTCAGTCATGACGTTCTCCTCACTTATATTCTCGGGTTGGAGGTAAGACACCGAGCCGTTTCACGGGCGATCATCATCGCTTCGTCGACCGGGATGACGTAGACGTGCACTTTGGCATCATCCGAGCTGATAAGCCCCTGAGAGCCCACGGCTTTAGAGTTTCGATCCTCGTCCAGCCGAAGCCCAAACCAGTCCATATCGGCGCAAATGCGAGCTCGCACCATAGGCGCGTTCTCACCGATGCCGCCACCGAAGACGACGGCGTCTGCTCCATCGAGGACGGCCAGGTATGCGCCGATGTATTTTCGCACCCGGTAGCAGAACATCTCCACGGCCAACACGGCCTTCCTATCCCCCTGGTGTGCCGCCTCCAAGAGGTCGCGCATATCGCGAGACCGCCCCGAAATCCCGAGGAGACCCGACCGCGTGTTGAGCCACCGTTCCACCTCTTCGATTCCCACACCCTCACGCCGGGCTAGAAAGCCGGGGAGTGAAGGATCCAGATCTCCGGAGCGCGTCCCCATCATGAGGCCCTCCAGAGGGGTAAACCCCATTGAGGTGTCGATGGAGCGACCTCCCGAAACCGCCGTAACCGAGCAGCCGTTTCCCAACTGCACCGTTATCAGCTTCGCCTGATCGATGGGTGCGGATGCGATGAGGCTATATCTCTCAGTCATGTAACGGTGAGCTATTCCGTGGAAGCCATAACGCCGAATTTCGTGCTTCGAAGCGAGATCTTGCGCGATTGCATAATTCGAGGCACTCTCGGGCAGGGTGCTGTGAAAAGCAGTGTCGAAGACGGCCACCATCGGCACCTCGGGACCCAGAGCCTCCCGAGCTGCATAGATAGCCCGCAGAGCGGGCTCATTATGCAAGGGGGCGAGGTCGCTGACGGATTCGATGGCCGATAGGACCTCATCGTCGATGAGGGTGGCCTCCGTAAAACGGCTGCCACCATGAACCACGCGGTGACCAATTGCCCAAATACCATCATGCTCCAAGAGGCTACAAGATTCGAGCCACGCGAGTACTCGTTGCGTTGCGTGACCATGGTCAGCAATCGCAACAGCCTTCTGCAGCGATTCGCCACTCTCGGAAGTAAAATCGAAGGCCCCCCGAGCCCCGATCTCCTCCACGAGCCCACGGGCTAATCGTCTTTCTCGGCCATAACCCTTCTCTTCCCGCCTCAGCTCAAAAACCTGAAACTTCAGTGTGGAACTTCCGCAGTTGACAGCGAGAACCCTCATCGAGGAAATTCCGGTTCTCATGAATGCCTCTTTTTGATTATCCTCAGCCCAGAATCGTCAAAACGCTAACTCATAGCGCTGGCTGGCGATATAGGTACTATCGGCCTTTTCCCTTCCCTTTTCTGGGGTGCTATTGCAGGAAAAACCCACCTGTAAACGAGCAAAGCAGTTGCAGAACAGCAGAAAGCGAAATCCCTGTTCAGAGGTGAGGTGATTCGTTTCCCTCGTATGTGATGTCAGGGACAGATTGAATGTACGGGAAATTCTCACACATATACCCTGCCCCGACTATCCTTTTAATTGTGACACTACGAATTCCCAGGCAAACCATCCCTTAACGCAGAGAGACAATCGTGCCGCCGACTGCGCGAATTCTAAAACGGAGATGACTGCGTAACTTTGATTTCCACTGACGGGATCTCACCGGAAAAAGACTAGGCGGTTGCCGGTGAACCCAGGATAGAAAACAGTAATGCAAGGATCAATCCTTGAACGATGGCACCTATCAAGACAACCCCTGAAGCTCGAAGGGTACTCTGAAAATCAAGGGCTTGTTTGACCGCGATCACCATTGCCATCAACATCCAAATTGAGGCTACGAAGAAAACCAACCCTGTCAATCCGGGTATCACCCCCAATACCCGGATCAAGCCTGGGGAGCTGGAAAAGCCGATCGTTCGCAACAATTCGCCAAGATCTGTCTTGGTCTGAGCCTCCGAGAGTAATTTCGTGCCGATGAAATACGTGAGATAGGCCCAGACAAACCAACTAATAAGGGCGAATATGGTTCCCAGGAGAATACTCGGTATCACACCAGCGAATCCTCCCCTCGTAATTGTTCCGAGCCCAGCTGCTACACTGGAGAGAACAACAACTTTGATAGCTTGCCCCATAGCCTCGGTGTCGGCCTCTACCTCTTCGTAGAGGCTCGCATCCAGCTTGGCAGCACGAATCATTCGATCTTTCAGGCTACTCATGATTTCCCTCCCTATGCGATCTTCGGGTTGTGGTCAACCTTCTCTCAGGAGTATTCCAAATATGCTCCCATATATATCCTTTTCGATTGGGCTTTCAGCCATTAAAACAAATTCACGGTTGAAGTCAAGTGAATTGTAACGTCCCTGATCCACCATCAAGGCATCATCTGCGGCGTTGCCTTCGATCGCTCCTCCTTGCGGCGTATTGCTCCATACGCCTCAGTCGTCGCTCCTCGGCGCCTTGCATCTAATACCTNNAGGAATACTCCATAACCTGCTGATTTCAGTTTTGATACCTAAATTAGGCGGTGGATTTTGGAACGTCTCAAATAGAATATGAAATCGACATGGTACTGGCAAGCCGAAGATGGAGCGAATGATGATTTTTCTTGACAGAAGTTCGTGCGAGTAGCTTGATTCCAAAAGGTTCCCCTGGTAAACTGAGCGGTGATCCCTCGGAGCCTTTTGTCTTTTTACCACGGCGGGAGAAAAAGGAGTCTAAAGATGGAGTTTACGCTCATTGTACTGGTTTTCGGTATCCTTTTAGGCGTTGGCGGAGCAATAGGGATAAGGAAGCTGTTTCAGAAGAAGAGTTCCAAAACCCCTGTGCGGGGACACCAAATGTATTCCTTCGTCGAGAACATGAAATCCGTCGGTGAACTGGTGGTTTTTAAAGCATTTACCAAGGAGATTGTAACGGCGGCTAAGCATTGGTTCGGCGGCGTGGGGAAACGGTACCTTACCTGGCTCGTGTCAAATAAGAAGATGGCCATCGTTTTTGAATTCGAACTGAATTTCTGGTACGATCTCAAGAGCCCTGATTTTACCGTAACCGATGCTGGAGAACGTACCTTTACCATAAAGATGCCTCAATGTTTGTACGATATTAGCATCAGACGCATAAGCCTTTATGATCAGCAGAAAGCGAAGCTACTGCCCTGGCTTTTACCGGGCCTTGTCAGCGAATTTTTCGGAACGAGTTTCAATGAGGAGGAGCACAATAGGTTAATGGATGAAGCATTAAAGCAGGCCTCGTTGATGGCTGATCAGCTCATTAATCGATTGAGCTCAGAAATCGAAAAATCCGCTCGCCAGAATATGGAGACATTAGCAAAGAGCTTTGGAGCGAAATCGGTTCTGTTGGATTTCAGCAAATCTAAGATGGTGGAAAGAAGTGTAACCGATGCTTCTCCACAACAGGTTGCAGAGGCATAGCTCTTCAGTCTAAATGATTTATCGCGAACTCCGAATTGTTCTCAGACGATGGCTACTATTCTTGGGTGGTATTGTTCGAGCTTGATGATACTGTAGTTATCTTGAACGGTCCCTGAGCGTCCCCACAGGTCCACTGTGCCTTTCATCATGAGGGAAAGCACTTTCAGTCGATCGATGACCGAGTCTTTCTCCTCTCGTGCCTTGCCTCATAAATAGGGTTTGGTCCACCCTAAACTGTCCTCTGTTTTCCCCGAGGGCTTGTATTCACATCCAATCCAGCCGGTGTATCCAGCTTCGTCAATGAAGCGAAAGAGATTCGAAAAATGAATTTCACCGGTTCCCGGTTCATGTCTTCCTGGATTATCCGCAAGCTGCATATGGCCAATAATTCCGAGGTTTTCCCGAATGGTATGGGTAAGATCACCCTCCATAATCTGCATGTGGTAGATGTCATACTGGAACTGCACGTTTGAATGATTTACCTCCTCAATCAATTGGGCCACTTCCGAGGTTCTCGTCAGGTAAAATCCGGGCACATCCCGCGTATTCAACGCCTCAATGAGGAGCCGAATGTTCTCCCGCGACAATGCGTCAGCGGCGAACCTCAGGTTCTCCACCAAGGTCTTGCGAACATTACTCTCGGGCATGCCTGCCGGAGTCAGTCCTGCCAGACAATTTACACGGGGACACTTTAGTGTCTTCGCGTACTGAATGGCCAAGCCGACACCATCCTGAAATTCACCAACGCGATCAGGTAGTGCCGCTATACCCCGCTCCCCCGCTTCCCAATCGCCGGCTGGCAAGTTGAAGAGGACTTGCTGAAGGTCATATCGATCCAACTGCTCACCCAATCGGTCGACCTCCCAGGGATATGGGAAGAGATACTCCACGGCCTTGAATCCGGCCTTGGCTGCTCGCTCAAACCGTTCGAAAAAATCAACTTCAGTAAACAGCATGCTGAGATTTGCGCTCAATTTAGGCATACGATTACCCTCCTTCCGAGAACTGATTGGGATAGGTTATGGATTGTTCGACTTATCCTTTGCAAACAGCATTATCCATGATTTCCCAAAAAATTTCCATCTCAATAGGGAAAAACATCCTCTTTTCCTGAACTCGGGTTTACTCATAAACCCCCGGATACTGAGTGAGTTAGTCTGGCTCCAAAAAAGGTTTGACTTT
>WVXP01000025.1:0-603 GCA_011773445.1 Pseudomonadota bacterium
GCGGTTTCTTACGCGTATAACGCACACCGCACAAAGGTCTGCCACCCCTGCTAACTGAAATCGAAACCCACGCCCTATCCCAAAAGCTACGATTTGCGATTGAAATAAACACCTACCTTCCCATCTTCTCTCCCAATTCCGCGATCTTCCCGATCGTTTTGTCCTTGGTGAACATCCGCTTTCAAATCTCCAGCGATATGAGTTAGCTGAAATCCTCAAAAGAAAGCCTATCTAAGGGATAATGTGTCACAAAAGTGTCACATCACAAAAAAAGAGGTCAACCACAATTGGCTAACCCCTTGAAATCATTGGTCGGGGCGAGCCGATTTGAACGGCCGACCTCCTGCTCCCAAGGCAGGCGCGCTAACCCGACTGCGCTACGCCCCGAAAATGGCTATTACTATCATAATCCGAATCCAAACGCAAGGATATGACGAGATGAGTTTCCTCAGTTTTCTGGACGCTCATGTCCCTGAGGGACATTTGCGGAAGCGTTAGGGGACCCATCGAGGGCGAGCAGGCTTCGACGTGAGCTCAGCCGAACGTAAGGGGAAATTCCCGCCTTCAGAGCGGGGAAGGGGTAGGTATTCCCCACCTGCGAGC
>WVXP01000025.1:611-1800 GCA_011773445.1 Pseudomonadota bacterium
AGATAGAGATTCCTCTCCTACAAAACTCAAGAAACTCCTATATGATGACCTCTCATTGAGGGCTGGGTTTAGGACCCCTCACTCTGAGTGCCTCTTTCAGTTTTCTGAGGGCCTTTCCCCGATGACTGACCTGGTTTTTTTCCTCTCGCGTGAGCTCTGCAAAGGTCTTATTCAGGGGAGGAAAGAAAAAGAGCGGATCATAACCGAATCCCTCACCCCCTCTCTCCTGCAGCAGAATCACTCCTTGGCATGTTTCCTCGATCACGATCTCCTGCCCCGAAGGCTCTGCAAGAGCCAAAACACATCGGAAGGATGCTCCCCTCCTCCCGAGAGGGAACCCCTTCAAATGCTCAAGCAGTTTCTTATTGTTGTCCTGATCACTTGCTTTATCACCTGCGAATCGCGCGGAAAGAACACCGGGTTTCCCGCCTAAAGCTTCTACCTCGAGTCCGGAATCATCGGCCAAGGCTACCTTGCCCGTAAAATCGGCGAGATATCTCGCCTTTTTCAGGGCATTCTCACGAAAGTTCTTCCCATCCTCTTTCACTGCAGAGGTGGCTGGAAAATCGTTGAGGGAATAAATCACGATGTCCAAATCCCTGAGGCATTCCGTGATTTCCCGAATTTTGCCCTGATTTCTCGTTGCTAAGACGACTTCTCGCATCACCCCTTGCCTGCCGCAAATCACCATCTATCTGAGCACGCCCGCCTTGATCTTGATAATCCCTTCGCCGAGTTTTTTCCTTTTCTCCATGGTGACCTGCTCGGCCTCCGTCGCTGATCTGGCCCACACATACTCAAGATGTCGCATTTTGGGTTCACCCTCTTTGATGAAATAAACTTTGTAACGTCTTTTTCTCTCTTGATTCTTCGCTGTGACCTCCATCCGAGCCTCCTCCCAATCGACCGATAAAGATGAACATCGAAACATACGATCCAATCGCTCACCTCTCAGAACAGTAACGAGAATCATGAAATACTTCTATCATAAAGGACTGTCCTGGGCCAAGAGCAAAGCAGTGAAAACTACCCCGTGACGGAGCGCTCACTCTGTGAGGGGCCACCGACAATATTCGAAGGCTAAAGAAATCACACAACCGTCAAAAAAGGTGCTATAATATATTTTCGAATGGGGGCGAAAAGGGTTCGACGGGGGTGATTGACTCTAGGATGGCATGCCGAGGTCCTG
>WVXP01000025.1:1814-9531 GCA_011773445.1 Pseudomonadota bacterium
TTCTTTCAGCTTTCTCCTGCGGGGCTGAAAAGGATGTCATTTTAGCAGGATAGCCTGTCTCCCGACGCTCATAAGGAGGTGGGCGAATCGCCTATGAGCTAGCGCCTCAGGACTCCTGCCCGTTGGATACCTGAGACGTAAAACCGAAAAAGCGGGATAAGCATGTAGAGGTCCTAGGGGAACGCTTCCGGACGGGGGTTCGATTCCCCCCGCCTCCACCAGATATTTTCATTTTGTCTTTAGTAGTTACCCCATTGCCAAGCCTCAAGATACTCTCTGCAGACCACCTACAAAAACCGAAGGTTCACCGTGGCGTAGCGGGGGCGAGGATATTCCTCGTTGAGTCGACGGCTTACGCTTCAAACCTTTAAGTCCAGTATTCTCGGGTTTTCACATCTTGAACCAAACGTACTGCTGTTGGTCTCGGAAAACCGCAATTGGTATGTTTGTTGGTTCCATCCAATCATAAGAATCCTCTCCACTGAGCGGGCGGGTTTTACAACGAACTGTTACTGTGTATGGTTACCGGGTTATCCGAAAGAATTATTTTTGTATAAATAGCCTCGGCCTTCGATGTGATGGAATGAGAGCGAAGACATCTAAGACGCATCACCTTGCGATCATTTTCTTGGAATCGCTGACGTTAGCCACGCCCGGCTTCTGTTGAGACTGCGGAAAAACCCTAAAATCACCATTTTTGGACTTGCAAGTACCTGAAATTATTACAGGCCGATTTTGCGAAAATGCCAAAATTGGACTTTTTCGACAGTCTCGTTTGGAATATGCAAACCCTGAGAGTCACTTCAGTTTCTCCATTCCAAGGAATTGGCAGCAAATCCCATCTGAAGTAATAGATCAGGTGATAAAGGCCGCGTTGTCTCAGATTTCATCAGAAAATCCTAATTTTGAAGCAGGGTTTCAAGAAACAGCTGATTACTTTATTCGTTATCCTTACCTTCTCATCAAATCCTATCCAGCAGATCGGGGGAGTATTTCTAAGATCGCGAAATCATTTTCGGCTTCCAATTTTGAAAAGGCTGCTGAGAGACTCGAAACGACCGCTTTGATTCGCAATTTCACATCTGGCAATCCCGTCGTAGATAGCAAGCGAAAAATGGTCATGATAGGAACGAACTTGGAGGTCGCAAATATTGGTCCAATCAGATCTTTGACTGCGATATCACCAGGCAGAGAAAGTGTTGTAGAGTTCTACTTCTATACGAGGCTGGATGAGTATGAGGATGATTTATCCGTTTTTGATCAAATTCTTGATAGCTTTAGATTCGAGTCTGGATTTGAGTATCGTGATATTCATCCTGCCTCTACCTCCAGCATCTGAGGCCAAACAATCACAGGAGCGATCATTGGTGGATTAGTTGGGCTCCTGGCTAGTCTTCTCAAAAAGAAGTGGAGAAAGGGAGAAGCCTAACAGTTCGCTGAACTCGGAATCGGCCAAACACCGCCTCGGTTCGTTCGGCCAGTAAACGGCGGGACAAAACTCACGAAGAGTCCGCTGCCAGATAACCGACTGAATCAAACGGTTTCCCGTCCACTATTCCTATCGATTAGGGTTTCAGGTATCCGATAATACGCGTCATGTCCAACTTTGTCTGATTTACCTCGTATTGGAGAGCAGGATTTCGATTTTTGTTGACTTTGCCGAGATTTTCGCTAATCATGGGAAAGCAGAGATCCAAAAGGCCTTTCTACAGACCCTCTCGGTGCACCTCACGGTTAGACCATGGTGTCTTATTCGACATACTCAGGAGTTTTCTGCGTAGATAATGATTATTCAAAATGGCTGCCAGGTACGAAAGGAGGTGCCGAGAATACTCAATCAGTTTCAAAAACAGATTGATCATGAAGGTTCTCTTGCGTTTAATAATGTTGTCATTAGAGAGTTGAATTCACCATCGAGCTTCCGCCTCCAAAACAGACATTATTGGACAGAGAGAAACAAATAACAAAAGGAGGTTCAAATGCGAGGCAGTAAACTTTATGTCGGAAACCTTAACTATTCTGTAACAAATGAGGAATTGGAAGAATTGTTTTCCAAACATGGTGAAGTTAGGCAAGTCAATATCATTGAGGGTAAACCATTTGGATTTGTTGAAATGTCTAACCAATCGGAAGCAGAAAAAGCAAAAGAAGCCTTGAACGGGTCCGAGTTCAAAGGACGCACCTTGAGAGTTGACGAAGCGCGACCACCTCGAAGTCGTCAAAGACGGGGTTACCGAAGGTACTAGAGTAGTTGAAAGACGAGCCAAACAGATGAGCCTTGTGATGCTTTTTGTTTTGTAAGCCTTTATTATTAGGTTGAAAAATCAGATTACGGATACATTGAGAGTATCCCACAAAAATCCTGCTCCTTGAAACGTGAGATCTCTTGCCACGACAGAAAATCGCTTGTGAGGCGGAACCGTTGAACGTATGAAAAAGATGTGTGGAGAACCTTTGCAGGTTTCAGGTGGAGACAAGGGGTGGTACTCTTCTCTTAAAGTTGCCGCTCTCGTTTGATTCTCTCATATGCCTCCTGAATTTCTCGGAAACGCTTCGTTGCAAAATCTGTGAATTCCTGAGGAAGACCTTTTGAAATAATCCTGTCAGGGTGGAAATCTTTCACCAGCTTCTTGTAACTGGATCTAATTTCATCATTCGTGCTTTCCGGTCTACAGTTGAGAATCTTGTAATACCTGTCCAGGTCCTTGAAATAGACCGATTTTGTGTTGTTGAACTGTTCATCGCTGAGCTGGAAGATGTCCTTGATCTTCCGAAGGGCCGATTCTTCGGCAGGATGTAAGGTAGCGTCCGCAGCCGCAATTTGAAACAACAGGTCGAAAAAAGAATACAGGAGCGCTGGCTGCTGTCTGGTTGTCTGATAAAATTGAATTGCGAAATCCTCTATCGAGTATGGGGAATTCTTTGCCTCACTAAATATCTCCCTGGCAAACTGTTTTTCCCTATCAGCTATAGGCAAGCTGTTGATAAATTTCTCGGTCACGGCAATTTCATGAGCCGTCACAGCACCATCTATCTTGGAGAGCTTACCCAGGATCGAAAACAGGCTGATAAAATAGGCAGCCTGGGTCCTTTCCGCACTCCGAAGTCTTAGACGTTGCGAGGCAGGGACCGCTTGATCTGGGAAGTCTGCCCTTTTGTCGACTAAATGGTGCCCTAAAGCTGCTCCGGCGATAGCACCAAGAGGCCCGCCGAAAAATAGCCCCAGTGTTCCGAATGTAAGTTTTCCAAACCAAGCCATTGTCTTTCTCCGTCTAGTTAAGTAGCCACGACAGGGAATCTAAGAGACGTGACCCGGCGACAAGAGGTCTACACCCAGGCTAGCACTTCCACGAGCCTCTGTCGTATATCGCCTCGCTCCGTGAACTCCATCATTTCCTCCCACAGCTTCTTGGTACGGATAAGTTCTCGGAAGAGGTTCTTCTTAGAATATGCCTCGATACGCGCGATATCGATATTCTTCAATGCCTCCGCCGCATCGGCTTCATTTCCCTCAGCCCGATAATGATCAGCGAGGATCGTACATGATTTCCTGATCTTCTCCTCGAGGTCGTCTTTCAGAAAGGCCCCGGGATAAGGGTCAAGTTCTTCGGCCGAAACATGGACCATGTTTTCTACGGGCTCCTGATTGCGGAGCTTCGTCCTTTCGCGGATGAATCTAAATATGTCTTCGCGAAGCTGCTTCCAGATCGGATGCGACTTTGCAGGTGGCAGGTGCTTGATAGACAAGGTGTTATCGAGAAAGAACTTATATCCAAACATCTTCATATTGATGAGGAAATCGATGTCCTCCCCCCGGGTGACATTCGGATCAAAGGGAATGTGCTTGAAGACCTCAGCGTGAATGACCATGTTCCCACCGAACACAAAAGGAGTTTCCTTTAGGCGTGGCCCCCGCCCGATTACTCGCTCAAATGCCTCGTTCATCCTGTCGAGCTTGTCCCAGTGCTCCATCCACGGTCTTCTTTCACGCTTGACCGCCCAGCCTCCCTCGGGCTGAAGGTAATATCCAGCCACAGCGCCGACAAAGTCTCCATCGAGGGTTCCGCCTATGTGCTCGCGTGCCTTAGCCATGAAGGCCCGATCCTCGATCGCCTCATCGTCATCAATGAGCACGGCTACAACAGAGCCGAGTAGATGTGGGAGAAACAGACAGAGGTTTCGGACGTTTGAATACCCACGTAGGCTTAGAAGTTGGAGGAAGGCCTCATCACCGGTTTCCCTTACGAAGTTATGAATCCGACCTAAGTGAGAATGGCTGAAGAGACGAATTGGGACATCTGACGTGAGGGATGAAATGATGCTAGTGACCTGCTCTTCTGCCCTTTTCTGGACATCTTCTGCATTGGCAACCGCGATGACTACCAGATCGAAGTCCTTGTCCTTGAGGACACTAAGGCTTTCGAGTGCTCTTCGGAGTGTCCCCTCTTCGTTCAGAGGGGTCGGGTGATCGTAAACTGCATCGGTTTCTCTCACCCCAAGATCGCCTTCGCGCGCCCAGTAAGATGGGATTACCATCGTCGTTTTCATCGGGTACTCTTCACGTGATCCGAGACTTTACTGTTCGATGGATGGAAGAATAGAAGATAGACGCCTCGTAGTCAACCGAAAAGGGATGACAGAAGTCTAAGGTGGGTGTGTGGAGAGTGTGAGGGGAGGGTCACCCTTACCATCGCCGTAGTCCAAATAAGCCGTTCTCACCCTTTTGAATACCCGATGTGACCTTACGAGAGCTTGAGGGATTTCCCTCAATGGAAACTTCCGCAAAAGTGATAACCCCTTTGTCAGGGGGTTCGCTTTTCTCAACAGCTGATAGTACTCCTTGTAGAATTCCTTCAGTGGAAGCGTCGTGGGGAGCAGAGTGTGAATGAAGTCGAAGTAGTCGTAGTTGTGGGTGATCAATTGGGCTTTCATCTTCTCGAAGAGATCTGTGCCGGGCAAAGGTGTAAGCACGGCGAAAGTGGCGAAGTTTAATCCCAACCTTCGACAGTACTGCCCAAATGCCGCGAAATCCCCCCTATCGAATTCCGGTCGCACGATGAAAGAGGCATAAATGTCAATGTCAAGATCTTGAAGAATTCTGACTGCTTTTTCGTTATCACTCGCTGTTGAGCCTTTTCCGACGTATTCAAGGTCCTCGTCTCTAAAGAACTCGAGCCCTACAAAGACTCTTTCGAGGCCAATATCGCGCCACATCTCAAGGAGTTCGGGGTTTCTGGCAATGGTGTCGCTTCTGCCGTAGAGAAAGTACCGTTTTCGTATTCCTGCGTCTTTTATCAGTTTTGCAAGAGCCTTCATCCTCGCAGCAGAGACCAGTGACTCGTCATCGGCAAAGAAGACAAAACTCTCGTCGATACCTGCCAGCTCCTCGACAATTTTTTCTGGCTTCCTCCTGAAGTAGCGCCCACCTGTGAGTTTCCAGAGAGAACAAAAATTGCAACGGTATGGACATCCCTTTGAAGTTCGTATCGATGCCAGCGGCTTCATCCATTCTGAATAGTAATGTCTCCGATAAGTGGCTGTGAGTCTCCTGTCTGGAAAGGGAAAGGCGTCGAGGTCGACCACGGGCGAGCTATCCGTCTTGACGAGACCATCACCTCCTACCAAGGCAATTCCCTGGATTCCGTGAAACCCCTCTCCCCGCTCGAATCTCGTGATGATCTCTTTGAATCCAAAAACCCCCTCTCCCGATAGAATGAGATCGATAAACGGGGAAAGGAAATCTTGGGGAACAACCGTCGCGTGATGACCACCCACTACAGTGAGAGCATGCGGATTCCATCCCTTGATCTCTTCGAAGAGGCTCTTCACAGTGTTCACATGCACCGTATAGGAGGTTATGCCAACGATGTCGGGGCAAAACTCTTCGAGGACCCCCTGCAAATCCTTTTCTAGCCTTAAGTCGAGGATCCTTACATCGTGGTTCCTTGACACTCCTGCGGCCACGTACTCAAGGGCGAGCGGTTCAAACAGAAACACATCATCTCCACCTATGGTCAATGGCGCTTTAGCTGGTTCGATTAGCAATATCTTCATCACTTTCCCTCCACAAGACCCAGCCATCGGTCAGCATGGTGAACATGCCCATGTTACCAAATATTGAAACCGAGTCAATCGTCTTTGCTCATCTTGGGTTGAAAGGTGCTCCTCTGTTCACCACTCGCCTGCATCAGACCAGACTTTTTCGAGGTCCAATCGGATTATTCTCCAACGGAACTCAAGACGAAGCTCTTTTGATCCGATAACAAGAAGGAATGGGAACGATGGTGATGGGGAGGAAACGGAAATGGAGGAAGAAGCCAGTGCCTACAGCCCAAAGTTCAACATCCTGGTAGTGGATGACGACTATCATGTTGCCAACGTCGTCCGAAGAATCCTCGTGCACGAAGGCTACCATGTCGAGACCGCCAAGAACGGAAGAAAGGCCATGGATCTTCTCATGAGTACCCAGCACTTTGATCTTGTCATCACCGATCTACAGATGCCAGAAATGGATGGCATAGAGTTATTAAGGCAAGCTCGACAGTGCAAGGCTTACCTTCCGGTCATAGCCATGACGGGTTATGTAAGCACTGAGGATGGGATGGAATGTGTGGAGGCGGGTGCTCACAACTATCTTGTTAAGCCGTTCAGAATGCAGAGCCTATTGAGACTTGTGAGGGAGGGTTTGAAGACTTCCTTTATGAATCAACTTGGCGTACAGGAAATGCCTTGATGATCACCCATTTTATAACGCCCTGCCAAAGGCATCAAATAAGCGTTTTAATGCTGCCTCATCTTTGTAGGGGAGCCTCTCGATAAAGGCCTTCGGGCTAAAGACGGAACCGAGCCGGCTGAATTCCACCGCCTCAGCTCGGGCCTCATCATACTTCCCTAGCTCAGCATAGGTAGCGGCCAGTAAACCGTGGGCAGGTAGAAAATCGGGTTGGAGATTAATGGCTCTCTTGAGTGTCGCAACCGCCTCGTCGTAGCGCTTTGTTAAGAAATACGCATGGCCCAAAACCCATAAATACTGAATCGGAAGTACGGGGCTGAACCGCATTGCCCGTTTTGCCAAACCAATGGCTTCCTCCGGCCTTCCAGCCCAGGTCAGGATGTGTCCCATATCTGCCAAGGCTTCAGCATTATTCGGCTCGAGGGCGATAGCCCTGTTCATCTCCTCAACTGCCTGGTCGTGCCGTTTTTGCCAAAGATACACCTCACCGAGTAATTCGTGGGCATCCGCCAGCGAGTCGTCCAGGGAGATCGCCTTTTGGGCAAGCTCGAAGGCCCGCTCCAATGACCGTGCATCTTGGCTCCACCCAAAAGACCATTCCCTCAGGTGGGTCCAACCGAGCCGCGAATGGGCCAGGGCATAACCCGGGTCCAGGGAGATGGCCTTTTCGAACATCTCTCGAGCTTGAAGAATCGAATCTTTTGTAAAGCGATAGTAGTGATCCAACCCGCGCAAGGTATGGTCGTAGGCTTCTAGATTGTCCGTGTATCTTCGGGTCAGACGATCTTCTTCTCCCTGGGTTAACTTCACTGCCAGAGTGGTCACGATCTTTTGCGTAACATCATCTTGCACCGCGAAAATGTCTTGGAGGTCACGATCGTATCGCTCCGCCCACACATGGCCCGTTGTGGTGGCGTCTATAAGCTGTGCCGAAATTCGCACCCGGCCTCCAGCCTTGCGGACACTCCCCTCAAGCACGTACCG
>WVXP01000025.1:9575-10790 GCA_011773445.1 Pseudomonadota bacterium
ATCTTGGAAAGGTCTGTGATGAGATCCTCAGTGATCCCGTCGCTGAAGTACTCCTGCTCCGGATCTCCACTCATATTGACAAAGGGCAGCACAGCGATCGAAGGCTTGTCTGGTAATCTGAGCACTTTATCAATCTCTCCAAGAGAAGTGTCCGACTTCGTTCTGATCCGATAGGCTCGCACCGGTTTTGAGATGTTCTTGACCGTTTGTTCTCCCAGAGACTCGTAGTCCAAAGACAGCTTGTTCTCGACCTGGTCATAAACGGTTCCAGAAATGCATATTCCGCCACCCTCGGCCAACCCCTCTATTCGGGCGGCGATATTCACCCCGTCCCCGTAGATCCGATCCCTTTCCACGATCACATCGCCTAGGTTGATACCGATCCGAAACTCCATCCGGCGATTCTCAGGAAGCTCGGCGTTTTTGCTTGCAAGATCGCGCTGAATCTCTACTGCACACTCGACAGCATCGACCGCACTGGGAAACTCGGCCAGAAGGTTATCGCCCGGGGAATCGACTACCCGGCCTCTGTGCTTTTCAATGAATGTAGCCATGAGCTCCCGGTAGGTGGACAGGGTTTCCACCGTAGCAACCTCATCATCGCCCATCAGACGGCTGTAACCTTTGACATCAGCACTAAGGATTGCCGTGAGCCTGCGTATGATCCCCTCCGCCGTCATATAACTTCTCCGATCACTACCTCCTGAACCAGAAAAAACCCGTCCCCTCATTTCCAAAAGACGGGCTTCACATCCGCTCAGTCTCCGCCATGCCCGATTTCTCACTCCACTTCGACAGGCGATCCGTATCTAGCTTAGCACAATGATGATTCAAGTCAATGAGCTTTCTCGTCTCTTATCGAAACAAGGAAGATCCGCTCTCACGAGGAGAGTTGAAAAGATCATGCTCATTTTGTTATGATTACCACCCACAAGAGATCAGAGGCCAAATATTCCCAAGAGACCGCAATGAATCTATTTCTGTTCACCATATTCGTCCTTTATAGTTCTTTGCACCTCTATATATTCTTAAAGATAAGAAACGCCCTCGCCTTCGGAATTGTGACAGGGGTCCTTCTCATTTTCTTCATGGCAATCATGGTGAGTGCCCCGGTTCTCGTTCACCTCTCTGAAAGACAGGGATTTGCAACCGGAGCGCGCGGTATCGCATATGTCGGGTACACCTGGATGGGACTTACCTTCCTTTTCTTTTCTT
>WVXP01000025.1:10898-17191 GCA_011773445.1 Pseudomonadota bacterium
GATCGTGCAGATCTCGGACGTGCATCTCGGTCTGATCGTGAGGCATGAGAGACTGAAAAGGATCCTCACAAGGTTCGAAAGGGCAGAACCCGATCTTCTGGTTTCTACAGGTGACCTCGTGGATGGGCAAATTGACAGTCTCAAGGGCCTTGTGGAACCCTTAAAGGCCATCAAGCCCAAATACGGCAAATTTGCCATCACGGGAAATCACGAATTCTACGCAGGCCTTGATCACGCATTGGACTTCACGGAGAAAGCGGGATTTCAAATCCTGAGAGGTGAGGCAAGCACCATCGCTAATATGATTAACATCGCTGGTGTTGATGACGCAACGGGAGAGTACTTTGGCCTTGTTAAAGGGGTTTCCGAGAAAGAGCTTCTCTCCCAACTTCCCCGTGACAAATTTACCCTCTTCCTCAAGCATCGACCAATCTCAGACGGCCACGCCCAGGGTCTTTTTGATCTGCAGCTTTCGGGGCATACACATAGGGGTCAGATCTTCCCTTTTACATTGATCACTCGGATCTTCTTCTCCTATGACGCTGGACTGGTGCAGCTCCCCAACAACTCATATTTGTATACGAGCAGAGGATCAGGAACCTGGGGACCGCCGATCCGGTTTTTGTCGCCCCCTGAAGTGACCATCATTAAATTGGTTCATCATTCTGAAAACTGAAAGAACCGGCAAAGCGCCTTCAACGCTAAGCTATTTTCTTCCTTTTTCTGGTCCCTTAATGTTCCTTCCGGCTTTTAGCGTGCTTGCAATCCCCACCATATCTTCCATGCTCAGCGCGTGTGTGAAAAAGTCATTTGAATAACAGGTCGGCATCTTCTCAAAGTACAGACGTTATTTGTTTTCATTCGATCCATATTGATCGGGACAGATTATCATGGGTTGGTGAAGATTTTGCATGCACAAACCAGCAAAACAGAAAGCGGAGAAGGGGTTGGATCATAGCGGAATAATCCTAGCCTTAACGTCGAGTAAAGGCGGAGTTGGAAAGACCCACGTTGCTGTTGGACTCTCAGCCGCCATAGCGAGAAGGGAGGGCCGGGTTCTTCTGATCGATGCAGATCTCGGCAACGGAATGATTTCAGACCGACTTGGTTTCTACCCAAAGTATAATTTGGTCCATTTCTTTTCTAAAGAGAAGGCCCTAGAAGATCTGATCGAAGAAACTCCCTATGGCTTCTTTCTGATCAGTGGGGAACGCGGGAGTTTCACACTGGCCAACCTCAACTATCTGCAGAAAATGAGATTTCTGGTTCGCTTTAAAAAAGTTAGCAGAGACTTCGATTTTGTCGTGCTCGACTTGGCCTCGGGCATCACTCGCCAGGTCGTCGACTTTGCCCTGTTGGCGGACAAAACAATTATCTTGACATCACCCAATGACTTGATCAGCGGCTATGGATCGTTGCGAGCCTGTTTCTTCAGATTCATGCAACTAGAGCGTCGACTCTGCGAGAAAGTCGAGGGGTACAAGGCTCGGCGATTCTTCAGCCCCCTTATTCTGATGAACAACGTCCAAGATCTACACGAGGGAAGGACGGCATTTGAGGCGCTCGAGGGCGCCGCAGAGAACAGGCTCCACGCTTCAGCCGGCCCTTTCAGAATCAGAATGGGGTACCTCGGGGCCGTGGCATATGACCCCAGGCTTTTTAGAAAATCTGAAGAAAAACGGTGCCCCACAGTCATCGCCTCGCCTTACTCGAAAGTTGCCTTCTGTCTTGATTCAATAGCCGCTGTTATCGGGCGGCCTGTTTCATTTTGCAGTTTCGATGAGGAAAAACGCTTTCGGTATACCCTGCAGATGCTGATGGAACACCAACAATACTTCAAAAAAGAAATCACGAGAAAGGTTAGGAAGATCTATCCCTCAGGAACTTCCCTCGGCTACAGGGGACAGTCTATTTCCTCCTGAACGAAGACCTTTCCATGAAGCGCATCGACTGTTATCCATTGAGGAGTTCCACCATTTTATGGGGGGTCCGCTGTCTCTGAGCGACGTTGCGGAAACGATTGCTAGCGTATTCTGGCGTCCTCGAACCGCCTTCGTGGCTCCTCAGGGCACCGAAGTTAGGAGCACAAGGCTCAAAACGAAAGGTCAAAGGATAATGAGCCTTCACTTTTTG
Source organism: Pseudomonadota bacterium (assembly GCA_011773445.1). Lineage (GTDB taxonomy): Bacteria > Desulfobacterota > BSN033 > WVXP01 > WVXP01 > WVXP01. Next base: position 13,032 of record WVXP01000025.1, read on the forward strand.
GTGTTCTTTCGTTTTTCCTTTCTCCCTTCACCTTTATCCTATTTGTGTTTGCCGGCGAATCCCGGTAGGGTCACCGCGTGAGCATGGGAGCGAAGGGACAGTAGGCTCCCATCTGAGGCATTGGAAATATCCTAAGAAACCTGTGGCTTCTGAACATAGCCCTCAAAAATGGGGGAATTCCTCTTTTTCATTTCACCCATGAGATTCTCCAGAGCAGCACTTGACCCCTCAGCCTTCAATGTGGTGAACTGAGTCGTCTTCAAATAGGGGAGCCTGTGGCAAAATGAAGAGGAAAAATAGGCAGATCACCGAGTTCCAGAAGCGGGTCTATGCGGCAACGAGAAAAATACCGCGCGGAAGGGTCACGACCTACAAACATCTATCACAAGCCATTGGCTGTGGCTCGAGTCGAGCCGTGGGGCAGGCACTCAAGGTGAACCCCTTCGCACCGGAAGTGCCTTGCCATCGGGTAATCCGCTCCGATTTGACGATTGGCGGGTTCTCGGGAAAGCTCAGGGGTCCCCAGATCGCAAGAAAAAAGGCACTCCTTCTCGAGGAAGGGGTTCGGTTTGATGGTGATCGGCTTTCGAACCCTGACGATCTCTATACCTTTGCGAATTGAAATCTACGAGACCTCGCTGCGATTACCCTGACTCGCTCCCGGTGATGTTGTACTGCTCGTACTCTCCTTCGAATTCGGTCGGGATGGTCCGCAGAATGTCCACCCAACGAAGGACCCGCTCGGTACCTTTCAGTAATTGAAGGAAGGGCCCCTGGGTCTTGAGTCGGCGCATCGTGATTGCTTTAACCGGACCCAACTTGCCACGCAGGACGTCTACCCAAACCCCGTAAGGTGCCGACAGGGTAAACATCGTGGCCCGCTGACCCTCCCAGACCTCCGCAAACGCGCCGTCTTGACAGCCGAACCCGACGATGACAGGCTCTTCCACACCCCTTTTGGGCTCGGCTTCCAGTACCAACGTATAGGTCTCATACTGTCCCTTGGCCAACTCACGATATTTCTCATCGGCGTTAGCGCGCGCCATGACAGCCTGCAGATAATCTAGGCTTCCGAGCTTCATGTCTTCCCTCCCTCTTGACCGGCCGGTTTTCTTGTTTAACTGATCAGTTTCACCAGCACCTTCACTGCACCGGTGCCAGGCCTTTCCAACCTCTCAAAGCCCTGGACCACGATATCGGCCAATCCGATTTCGTGGCTGATCAGCTTTTCCACATCGATTCGTCTCTGAGCCACGCACTTCAGGGCAGCTGGAAATTCCTCATAACCGAGGTAACTACCTCGAATGTCCAATTCATTTAAAACTAAGGTCAAAAAATCGGCCGCCATCGGTTCGACGACCAGCCCGAGCACAACGATCTGTCCTCCCTTCCCCACCAGGGTGACCGCGTCTTCCAAGGCAGGAGGGGCTCCAGTACAGATGTAGACAACGGCTGGCCCCTCTCCTCCCGTGCGGGAAGAGAGCTCTACAGCCAAGTTCTGCCTCTGAGGATCAAAAACCGCAGACGCGTTCCATTGCTTCGCTAGCGCAACGCGATTCGGGTCAATCTCAGACAGATAGACCTCCCCTGCCCCGGCAAGGAGCGCACACTGAGCCGTTAAAAGGCCGATCGTCCCGGCTCCCATGACGAGCACCCGATCGCCAGACCGAAGGGCCGAACGTCTCACGCCATGGAGGGCCACTGCCAATGGCTCGACCAGTGCTCCCTGTCGGATGCTAACACCATCCGGCAGCCGGAGCAACGCTCGCGCAGGCAAAACAGCGTGCTCCGCCATCCCACCGTTTAACGTGATGCCTGGCACCAGCAGACTCTCACAGAGTGTTGGCTGCTCTCGAAGACAGTAAGGACAGTGGCCACAGGGAATAACATTACTGACCGTCACGCGGTCTCCTACGGCCCAGGAGTCTACCCCCTCACCGACCGCCACAACATCGCCGGCAAACTCGTGGCCAATAATGATGTTCGGTTCGTACATCCCGGTATGATAAGCTTCAAGATCAGAACCGCAGATGCCACAATAGTGCACCCGCACCAGCACCTCGTCAGCGCCGACTTCCGGAACCGGGACCTCGACCACTTCGACCCGACGTGCTCCGCGGAATATGGCCGCCTTCATCACTTTCCCCTGTCCCTTAATCTCTCCCACACCCCTCCATCCAAAGCCCATCCAGAACTTCGAGATCGGGCGGGAAACCATGGACCTCTGGATCCACCAAAACATCCAGAACCGCAGGAAGTTTTGAATCCACCGCCCGTTGGAGGGCCGACCTGATTTGATTCGGTTTTGTTACCCGCTCACCAAAGCAGCCGAGCGCTTCAGCCAACTTGTCGTACCGTGTATCCTCACAAAAGTCGACGCCGACATATCGCTCACCGTGCACCAGTTTCTGTGCCGACCGAATCATTCCCCAACCACAGTCGTTCGCAATGATGATCACAACAGGCGCGTTAACGCGCCGAGCTGTCTCCAACTCCATCGCATTAAAGCCGAATGATCCGTCTCCTGTTATGCAACAGACTTGAGTTTCAGGACGTGCCAGTTTTGCACCGATGGCATAGGGAACACCGCTTCCAAGGTGGCCGGAGTCGGCCGCCCAGAGAAATGTACGTGGTTCGTAAATCCGGTTGAGGTAGAAGGCCCAAACCGCTGTTGTGCCACCATCCGAACACATGATCGCTTCGCGGGGAAAGAACTCCCTGATTTCACGGACGAGGCGCAGGGGATGGATCGGCGTGCTGTCAGAGTTGGCTCCCTCGTCCCATTGCTTCAGCCAAGCTGCGTGGGCCTCACGGGCATCGGCAAATTGGGGATTCTCTGGTTTAACCCCCGTACGTGCCTTCACAGCCTTGAGTAAAGCCGTGAGTGTTGCCTTTGCGTCACCCACCAGTGCTAGATCCACCGAGCGGTTGAGCCCTATCGATTCAGGAGCAATATCAATCTGAATCCACTTCTGGTCCTCTGGTTGTCCCCAGGCAGGTGGTTTACCCCAAAGCTCCACGTCGCCCATCCGACCTCCGACCAATAGCACCACATCGGCCGTTGCCTGGGCTCCAAGTGCGCCAAAGCTCNNGCCGCAGCCGAGAGATGCTCGGCCAGAGCAACGAATTCTTTCCATGCGCCCGCCCGTATCACGCCGCTTCCGGCATGTAGCAGGGGCCACTCCGCCGCCACAAGCATAGCCGCCGCTTCCTCGATCAGTGCGGCATCGGCCATTGCGGGAACGGTCGCTCGGTATCGCTCAGGTGGCAGAATTGGAAACTGTTCTATATCCAGCCGTTCACAAAGGACGTTGGAGGGCAGATCAAGATACACCGGTCCCGGTCGGCCAGAGGCGACGACACGGAAGGCCCACTGGGTGAGTTGAGGCACGCGACGCACGTCCGCAACCAAAGCTCGCCATTTCGTGATCGGTGTCAACAAAGCTATCTGATCCAGCGACTGCATCGAGCCATGCTCTGGGTAAATACGCCAGGTCTGGTTCTGTGCCCCCAGCACGACAATGGGGATTGAATCAGCCCAAGCGGTGTAGACACCGGGCACGAGATCAGCCACACCCGGCCCCACCGTTGCCAGACACACACCAGGCTCTCCGCTTACCCGTGCCCAGGCGTCGGCCATGTGGGCAGCAGCCTGCTCGTGATGGGTCGTAATGAACTCCAGGCCAGCATCCCCACCGAACCTGTAGATGGCGTCGGTGACGGGGCCGCACTGGTCGCCAGGAATGCCGAACACGTATCGCACCCCCTCGGCGATGAGACAGCGAATCAGAGCCTCTGCACCTGTCATTTCGTCCATTCTTTCCCTCCTAGTCGACATTGAAGTTGGGTTCCGGCGTGCCGATACCCCATGTTTCATGAACGCCTAAACCTTTTCGCCCTCGAGACGTGATGGGACCCTCCTGTCTCTTCGCGCCCAAGCTCACGCGGTGACCCTATTGGGATTCGCAGGCGGGGAATTCCTGACCCTTCCGCGCTCTGAAGGCGCGGCTTTCCCCCCTCCCCGCTCATCCTCGGCGGGGCCCCACCGCTTCCGCAACGTCGCTCAGAGACAGCAGATCTCCCATAAAATGGGTAAACTCCTTGAGATTTGGCAATCCGGACTTTGGCTATTGTATCAAACCTGAGTTTCGTGTCAAAGC
>WVXP01000025.1:17263-18728 GCA_011773445.1 Pseudomonadota bacterium
CCGCCAGAAAGGAGGGCTATGAACACATCGCGGCCATCTTTCTAGAGACGGCGGACAACGAGAAGGAACATGCGAAGTTGTTTTTTAAACTGCTACAGGGCGGGGAAACAGAGATTATTGCCGCCTACCCTGCCGGGACCATTGACAATACCGCGAGTAATCTAAAAGCGGCAGCCGCTGGAGAGAATTTTGAATGGACAACCCTTTACCAGGGTTTTGCCGATGTCGCCAAGGAAGAGGGATTTACGGAAGCGCATAGGACCTTTACCGAAGTGGCCAAGGTGGAGAAGTTTCATGAGGCCAGATATCTGAGCCTGATCAAAAATGTCGAGGGAGGAAAGGTTTTCAAGAAGGATTCTNNCGGTCTGCAGCCATCCTCGGGCCTACTTCGAAGTTCTGGCTGAGAATTATTGATCGTCAGGTCCGCCGCGGGGAAGCGGTTCTGATGCGGCTTCCCCGGCATCGCAGGAGTCCCCTCTCTCGAGCCAATCGGGTTGGCTTACTCGCCTTCACAAATTGACATCAAAAATCATCAGGTAATTGTAGGGTCCAACCTCCACGAACTGCTTTTTCCTGAAGCCGTGAGGAAGGAGGATACCTTCCACGTCATCAGGGGTCAACCTGACACCGATGGGGGGGCCGGGGGGCCCGTCAATCTTCTTGAACTCGACGATCGCAAGCGAGCCCTGCGTATTGAGCACCCGCCGGGCCTCTTTGAGCGCTCCTTCATCGTCCCGAGTCTGGACAAGATCATGGAGGACCGTGGCCATCAAGCAGATGTCAACTTGATGATCTGGTATCGGAAGTGTTTTTCCAACATCAGAAACGCTGGCCTTCAGGTTCTTGATACCCTTGGCCGAGGCTTCTTCCTGCAGGGCATCAATCCCCTTTTCCCACAGGTCAACGGCGTATATCAGCCCTTCATCTCCCACGATCTTTGAGGCCGCGATAGCGTATCGGCCTAGCCCACACGCCATGTCCAGGAAGGTGCTTCCTCTCCGAAGCCCGATCTCGCCAAAGACCTTCTCTGCGTCAATAAGCTCAAAACTGCTCTTGCCAGCGCCCAGAGGCCTTTTTTTCTCGGTCTTCCCCATCTTCTCCCAAACCTACCCGGAACTGATTTGGAGGCCTCTACCTCGGTGACTCACAAGGAAATTTCAGAGCAAGAAGTACAATGGATGCATCTCTTGTGTCAAGGCGTGACAGCATTTGGAGTTTCCCGACCGCGAAAGAGAACGCCTCTTTCTCTGAGCGACTCTGCGGGAGAGATGGGATTACCCTTCGCAGGCAAGCACGTAGGGACCAAATCATTCATATTTCCAAGGCCTGACCCGCGGAATCCACATGGGCACATTAGCACGATAAAAATCGTAGACTTCACCCAACTCTTCGCGTAGGTTCCGCTCTCTCAAGAAACTCGACGGAATTTGATAAGTTACTGATAGCTATGAGGAAAGAGGGTTTT
>WVXP01000044.1 GCA_011773445.1 Pseudomonadota bacterium
AAGGCCACAGCTGCATTTGATCGGACAAGCGCCTCTTTATCCTCCATCGCAGCAATCAGGGGTTCTACGGCACGGCGATCCCCGATCTTCCCCACTGCCTCTGCTGCCGTTGTTCGGACCGACCATTGCTCGTGGTTCAGTGCGGCGATCAGGGGTTCTACGGCACGGCGATCCTTTATCTCCCCCAGGGCCCATGCCGCTTTCCCTGAAACAAATGGATCCCTATCTTTCAGTAAGACAATCAGGGGTTCTACGGCACGCGGGTCTCCTATCTCTCCCAGGACCGACGCTGCATACCCCTGGATAGCTGAATCCTCACCCCCCAGTACGGCAACCAGAGCTTCTACTGCGGGTCTACCTATTCTTACCAATGCGCCTGCTGCTTCGACACCTGGGGAGGTTGCCATATCCCCGGCCTTCGACACGAACCGAGTATTGTCCCCCAACATTCCCACCAGAAAAGATATCGCAGGAACCGCCGGTTCACCCATCTGTCCTAGCCGAATAGCAGCGTCTGCCCGCTCCCCCGGGATTGGGGAATACAACCGTTCAATTTGCTGCCTGACGGGAGCAGGAATATGAGCAGGTATATTTTCCCTGGCAATATTCGGCTGAGCGTAACCTATGAATCCAATAGCCACCATTCGGATGAAAACCAAAAAAGCGGGGATCGTTCTCATCCTCTTTATCGTGTTCCTTCTTTCATCTGGGCAAGATGGCAAATAACTCATCGCTATCCCGATAACGCGCGTATCTCACCAATTCTGCGATATACTTGCATATTTCCTCAAGGGAGTCAAATTTGCGCTTTGAATTCCCAGGATCTCCTAATACTGAACACATTCACCAAAAGTCTGGCTCCTGGCTCCCCTTGGATCGGGCGAATGCTCTCCACGAGACCGGCTGCACCACTTTTTCTCCTCGTTGATTGAATACTCACTTCCTGAGACGGGGACCTTTCATTGTAACGAGCGATTGGGATGTTGTTTAAAAGGGTATCAGAGTCGGGCAATAAATGAAGTTTGACATTTGTGCCGCATTGTAGTAGGAAGGTTTGAACTACGTGGCGAAAGGAGGTGAGAAGCTTCGGTATGATGTAAGGAAGATATTGCGGCTCTAAAGGTTCAAAAGGGAAAAGGAGGGTGCAACAATGAGAAAAGGAAATGATTTGAACATCGCAAGGCTCATAGTGGGGGCGGCTCTGATCACAATCCTCGCTCTGGCCTTTACACCGGCAACGATGAGGGCCGAGGAACCTGTGTACGGGGGTACCCTCACGTTTGCTGTAGCCAAAGATCCGCCATCATACGATGGCCATCGTGAGACCACCTTTGCCATGATTCACCCTGTGGCTCCTCACTACAGCATCCTGCTGAAGTTCGATCAGGAGAACTATCCCAAAATCTTGGGGGATGTGGCCGAGAGCTGGAAGATTTCTGAGGACGGGCTTACCTATACCTTCAAAATACGGAAAGGGATCAAGTTCCATGACGGAAAAACCCTGTTGACGGCGCGGGACATTAAGGCCACTTACGACAAGATCATCTTTCCCCCTGAAGGCGTTTCGAGCGCCCGCAAGGGATCCTATGCGATGGTGAAATCTGTAGAGGCTCCAAGCGACGACACTGTCGTATTCCACCTCAAGTGGCCCTCCCCGTCGTTTCTGGCCAACCTGGCATCGCCCTGGAACTTTATCTACAACGGAGATATCCTCGCCAAGGATCCCCACTGGTACGAGAAGAATATCATGGGGACAGGCCCCTTCAAGTTCGTCGAACACGTGCCTGGGTCTCACTGGGTAGCTAAGCGAAACGAAGACTACTTCATGAAGGGCCGGCCTTACCTGGATGGATACAGGGCCATTTTCATCAAGTCGACTTCAGCCCGGGTGGCGGCGGTTCGCAGCGGCCGAGCCCTGATCGAGTTCCGTGGCTTTTCCCCAGCCGGCCGAGACGACATCGTTAAGGCCCAAGGGGATAAGATCAAGGTGCAGGAGGGCCCATGGATCTGTTACCTCTCCGTTGCAGTCAATAACACGAGGTATCCCTTCGACGACCCAAGGGTACGGAGAGCCCTGACCCTGGCACTCGACCGCTGGGAGGCCTCAAAGACCCTCTCGAAGATAGCTATTATTAAGTACGTAGGGGGTATTCTTCGGCCTGGGTCCGAATACGCCGCTACAGAGGAAGAGTTGACTCAGATCGCTGGTTTCTCGAAAGACATCGAGGCCTCTCGAAAGGAAGCCCGCCGTCTGCTCAAGGAGGCCGGGGTGGAAGAGGGCTCCAAGTTCACCTTCAAGAATCGGGACCTCCCGATGCCCTATGAGCCCATGGGGATCTTTATGGTCGATCAATGGAGAAAGATCGGGCTCGATGTTGAACTGAAGGTCGAGGAAACAGGCCCATTCTTTGGGGACCGCAAGAAAGGGGACTTCGATATGATCATGGACTGGGAGTGCGGCTTTATGGATGAGCCGGACTTACAGCTTTACAAGTTTCTCTCCCACGGAGTCAGTGGATCCAACTACTCCCGGTACAAGGATCCCGTCCTCGACGAACTCTATGAGAAGCAGGCTCGTGCGAAAACCAAAGAGGAGCGTCGCAAGCTGATTCGCACCTTCGAAAAACGCGTCCTGGACGAGCAGGCGTATACCTTCCCAACCCTCTGGTGGTTCAAGATCAACCCTCACTGGGCAAAGGTACGGGGGTGGAATCAGCTCCCCAGCCATTATCTCAACCAAGATCTGCGGGACGTGTGGCTGGCCGAGAAGTAATGAGACGATCCAGAATCGCACACATGTCACAGCCCACCGTCTCGCTGAGGCGGTGGGCTGTTTTGTAACAAAACACCATACTGGATGCCGGGAAGCTAAGGTTCGATGCACCGATACATCATAAAACGGATCCTGTTCATGATACCGACCATCCTCGGGGTGATGTTTATCGTCTTCGTCCTCATGCGTGTGCTTCCGGGAGATGCGGTGGAGATACGGTATGCCGAAGAGGGAACCTTTGTCTCAGAGGAGATGTTGGTTCAGGAGAGGGCCCGCCTTGGCCTGGACCAACCCATATGGCACCAGTTTGTGAAATGGATCTGGGGAATTGTACGGCTGGATTTTGGGATCTCCATGTGGACGGGTCGCCCCATCACTCATGAGATCAAAATCCGATTGGAACTCAGTCTTCAAGTAGCTCTTATGGCCACTTTCTTTGCCACGCTCATCGCGATCCCTCTGGGCACCATGGCGGCCCTCAAACAGGACACATGGGTGGACTACGTCATCCGGATCTTCAGCATCGCAGGCCTGGCAACGCCTTCGTTCTGGCTGGGGATCCTGATGATCCTGATGCTTTTGATCTACTTCAAATGGTTGCCGCCGATGTTCTTTACTTCTCTTTGGAAGGATCCTGGGGCGAACCTCTCGCAACTGATCTGGCCTGCCCTGGCGGTGGGCTACCGCTACTCTGCCACGGCCACCCGGATGACCAGATCTTCTGTCCTCGAAGTCATGCGAGAGGACTATATCCGCACGGCCAGAGCCAAAGGGCTCTGGGAGAAGATCGTCATCACCCGCCATGCCTTGAAGAACGCTATGTTACCGGTCATCACCGTAATCGGCCTGGAGTTCGCTTTTCTCATCGGCGGGCTGGTCGTCACCGAGCAGGTCTTCAATCTCAACGGCATCGGCAAGTTGTTCGTGCAGTCCATCGCCCAGCGTGATTACACCATGACCCAGACTCTGGTTCTCCTGGTCGCCATCACATTTATCGTGGTGAACTTCGTCGTGGACATCCTGTACGCCTGGTTGGACCCGAGGATCCGTTATCAGTAGGGGAAATATGAATACTGTTGAAGTGACCGCCTCGACAATACGACAGAAAGCCAATACGATGCCCCGGTGGCTCCGGGTGGTCTCACGGTTTGCCCGACAGAAGCCGCTGGGAACATCAGGGGCCGTTCTCATTCTTCTGATGGGCCTGGTGGCGATCCTTGCCGATTTCATCGCCCCTTACGACCCCCTTGCCACGAGGTACGACCTCATGATGCAACCTCCCAATGCGGAGTTTTGGTTGGGGACGGACGCCTTTGGGCGGGATATTTTGAGCAGGCTCCTATATGGCTCCCGAACGGCCCTGCTCATAGGGCTTTCTGCTTCTTTCTTGGGTGCCACAATTGGGGCAATCATTGGCGTTGTGAGCGCCTACTTCGCGGGAAAGACCGACTTGATTATCCAGCGGCTCATGGATATGCTCCTCTCATTTCCCCTGATCATCATGGCCCTGGCCGTGGTAGCCGTTCTCGGTACCGGAACGGGCAACGTGATCATTGCCATTGCCGTTCCCATGACCCCTCGCTGCGCCCGGGTGGTGCGCTCGAGTGCCCTCGCCATCAGGGAGTCCCCTTATATAGACGCGGCTCGGGCACTTGGCTTCGGCCATGGCCGTATTATATTCAGACATATGCTCCCCAACGTCATGGCGCCTTACCTGATTATGCTGACCGTTTTCCTGGCCCAGGCTATTCTGCTCGAGGCATCCCTGAGCTTCCTTGGATTGGGTGTGTCCGAGCCGACTGCCGCTTGGGGTCTGATGCTCAGAGGGGCGGCCGTTGAGTTTGCCGAGCAAGCCCCCTGGATGGGCATCTTCCCCGGGCTTGCCATCAGTGCCGCGGTCTTCGCGTTCAATCTCTTTGGCGATTCTCTCCGCGATGCCCTGGACCCCAAACTTCGCATTTAAGTCTCCGGGGGACTGATCCGTGCACTGTGAGTCGTTAGCGTTTATGATGAGGACTTCAAAGACCTAAAGGAAAAGCTGAAAAACAGGGGCAACAAAGGTCATGGATGCGCTGCTCGAGGTCAAGGAACTCAAGACGCATTTTTTCACTCCTGAAGGGGTCATAAAAGCTGTTGACGGCATATCATACGATGTAAAGGAGGGGGAGACCGTAGCCCTGGTGGGAGAGAGCGGGTGTGGTAAGTCTGTTAGCGTCCTCTCTATCATGCGCCTGATCCCAAAGCCTCAGGGCCGTATCATGGGGGGTCAAATTATATTCGATGGAAAGGACCTCCTCAAGCTGGACGATGAGGGAATAAGGAG